>DATIMT010000400.1:0-2972 GCA_035475035.1 Arthrobacter sp. | reverse complement strand
AGCAGGCCTGGGGGAACGAATTCTTCAGCCATAAAGGCGAGTTCTACGAATTTCCCGCCCCCGGGGTGCAGTGGAGCCATCCGATGTCGCCGTCCACCCCGGACTTCACCCAGGACGGTGCCATCACCAAGCTCGCACTCGTGCCCAGGCCACTGCAGGAAAAACTCCCGCTGTGGCAGGTCATCGACACACCGCGCTCCATCGTCGGCGCCGCGGAAGCCGGAGTGCAGGGCATCTTCTGGCTGCCACCCGTGAGCGCGCTCAAAGGCAGGTTCGAACTGTACCGGGAACATGCGTCCAAGGCCCAGGGCCGGGATGTACCGCTCGGCGAGGGCATCGCCCTGGTGCGCGATGTCTACGTGGCGGAAACCATGGAGCAGGCCCGCGAGGAGTTTGAGGAGGCCGTCATGAACTCCTACCGCTGGATCACCCACTGGCGCGGACTGTCCAACCTGATGGAAGAGGGCGAGGAACTCACCCCGGAGCACAAGCTTGACTTCGACTTCCTGCTCGAGCGCAACCAGCTGGTCGGCACCCCCGACTACGTCGCGGACAAGATTGAAGAACTGCAGCGTGAGATCGGACTCGAACACCTCATGCTGTGGACCACCCATCCCGGCCTGGAGCACACGAAAGCCATGCGCAGCCTTGAGCTGTTCTCAGAGAAAGTCCTGCCCCGTTTTGCGTAATCTGCCGGACCGACCAGAAGAACTTATCCGAAAGATTGTCAGCGTCCGTGAGGAGATACTCCTTGAGAACGGTGATGCCCCCCGCACCCCTGCCGTGCGGGCGGCAACGGCCGCCGTCGTCGCTAACCCGTGGGCCGGGCGAGGCCCCGATGCGGACCTAAGCGTCGCATCTGCCTGGCTCGCCCCGGCGATCGCAGCGTCGCTGCTCGACCGGATCCTCCGGGGCCTGGGTGGGGCGGAGAGCATCGAAGCCTTTGGCAAAGGTGCCATCGTCGGGACCGCCGGGGAAATCGAACACGGCGGGGCGCTGATCCACACCCCCTACTTCGGTAACCTGGTCCGCGAATCCCTCGAAGGATCCTCCATCATCTGCTTCGCGGACTCCCGCGGAGCTGCGGGCCAACCCCTGGTCGTGCCGATGTGGCACAAAAGCGCCGCGGCCACCCGAAGCCATTACCAGACCGTGGACATCAGGATCCCCGATGCGCCCCGCCCGGATGAAATCGTGGTCATCGCCGCCGCCTCGACCGGACCCCGGCCGCACGCGCGCATCGGCGACCGCACTACGGACGAAGCAGTCTCATGGAACAAACTCATAGGAGCCAACAGATGAATGTCAGAAAGATCGTCACCATCGTCGACGAGACCATGCTCGAAGGCGGCCGGGCCGTTTCCCCCGCAGCACGCGTCGCCGTCGTCGCCGCCATCATTGAGAATCCCTGGGACGGCCAGCCCTTCGTCGAGGACCTCAGCAGCGGTATCCGGGACAACGCCTCCGACATCGGCGCACTCCTGGCGCCAAAGGTGATCGACGCCCTCGGCGGCCCGGTGGAAGCGTACGGGAAAGCGGCGATTGTTGGTCTGGACGGGGAGATCGAGCATGGCTCCGCGCTCATCCACACGCTGCAGTTCGGCGACCACTTCCGCAAGGCAGCGGAAGCGACCACCCTGCTGCCGGCAGTGGAGAAGCGGGGTCCGGCAGGCGTCACGTTCGACATCCCCCTCAAACACAAAACCGATGCCACCGTCCGGTCGCACCACCAGAGCATCGAGGTGCGTATAGCCGACGCTCCCCATCCCGGGGAAATCATTATTGCCCTCGCGGCGGCCTCCCAGGGCCGGCCCCAGGCGAGGCTCGCCCCGCTATCCAGCGAGCAGTAAGTGAAAGACGCGCGGACTCCGGTTGTCCTTCTCCATGGCGTTGGACTGGACAATTCAATGTGGGAGGCCCTCACGGCCCGCCTTGCGGCCCACGGACGGGAGGTGATGCCCCTCGAGCTGCCGGGCCATGGCCGGCGTCCGGCGCTGCGGACGGCCACCACATTGGCGCAGATGGCCGACGACGTTGCGGCACGCCTGCCTGCCCGGGCGCACCTGGCCGGCTTTTCCCTGGGGGCACTGGTGGCGCAGGAGCTGGCCCTGAAGGTACCCGAAAGGGTCAGCTCCCTCATCTGCGTCAGCTCGGTCTGTCAGCGCACAGCCAAGGAAGCAGCCGCCGTCCGCACCAGGCTCGACACCGCCGCCTCCGACTTCAGGGCCAGCGCCGAGGCCGCCCTCCTGCGCTGGTTTCCTGAACCGGATGCGGTTCCATATGGGGAGGTGGAAAAGATCCGCGGCGTCCTGCTCGCCAACGATCCGGTGTCCTACCTCCACGCCTATGAGGTGTTCGCTTCAGGTGACCGGGACATCGCGGCACTCCTGCCGTCCCTCTCCGTCCCCACGCTGGCCCTCACCGGAAGCGAGGACCCGGGTTCAACCCCGGAGATGACCCGCCGCCTGGCCCGCCTTGTTCCGGGAGCCCGGTCGATGATCTTCCAGGGCGCCCGGCACATGCTTCCAATCGAACAGCCTGAGGAACTCGCCCGGGTCATCACCGAATTTGCCGCACAGGCTGAAAGGACAGTTACCCATGCATAACCAACTGGAACACTTCATCGGCGGAAGCTGGACCGCTCCAGCCGAAGACGCCTATTTCGAAAGCACCAACCCGGCCACCCTAGACGTCCTCTACAACGCGGCGCGCGGAGGCAAAACCGATGTGGAAAGGGCTGTCGATGCGGCAGCGGCGGCCTTCCAGGGCCGGCACTGGTCCAACCTGACCGCCACCCGGCGCGGACATCTCCTCCGCCGGCTGGCTGAACTGGTCGGCGAACACAGCGCTGAGCTGGCCCGGCTTGAGACCGAAGACAACGGCAAGCTGCTGCGCGAGATGCGCGGACAGATGGCTGCCCTGCCCGACTACCTCTACTACTACGCAGGACTGGCGGACAAAATCCAAGGCAG
>DATIMT010000399.1:0-11334 GCA_035475035.1 Arthrobacter sp. | reverse complement strand
CACGTAGGCCCAGGAAATCGGCAGCACGCCGGCCGACCCAAAACGCGAGGCGCTGATGGCGACCCCGTGCCCATCCTCGTGGGCAGCCTTGTTGGCATCCCCGGGCATGAAGGGTGCCAGGTGCGCCTTGGCTGCAACGGGCCCGACGCCGGGCCCGCCGCCGCCGTGCGGGATGCAGAACGTCTTGTGCAGGTTCAGGTGCGACACGTCCCCGCCGAACTGCCCCGGCTGGGCCAGGCCCACCAGCGCGTTGAGGTTGGCGCCGTCGATGTATACCTGGCCGCCGGCAGCGTGCACGGCGTCGCACACTTCGCGGACGTCCCCGTCGTACACGCCATGCGTGGACGGGTAGGTGATCATGATGCACGACAGGACGTCCTTGTGGGCCTCGATCTTTGCCGTCAGGTCATCATGGTCAATGGTGCCATCGGCCGCGGTGGCGACCACCACCACCTTCATGCCCGCAAGCACAGCGGAGGCGGCATTCGTGCCGTGGGCCGAGGCAGGGATCAGGCAGACGTTGCGCTGCTGGTCGCCACGGGAGTGGTGGTAGCCGCGGATCGCCAGGAGTCCGGCCAGTTCGCCCTGGGAGCCGGCGTTGGGCTGGATGGATACCTGGTCGTAGCCGGTGATGGTGGTGAGGTCCGCTTCCAGGTCGGCGATGAGTTCGCGCCAGCCTTCGGTCTGGGAGTCCGGGGCGAACGGGTGGATGGAGGCGAACTCCGGCCAGGAAATGGCTTCCATTTCGGCGGTGGCGTTCAGCTTCATGGTGCACGAGCCCAGCGGGATCATGGTGCGGTCCAGCGCCAGGTCGCGGTCCGACAGCTTGCGGATGTAGCGCAGCAGCTGGGTTTCGGACCGGTGCGTATTGAACACCGGGTGCTGCAGGTAGTCGGAGGAACGTTCGACGGCGGCCTCCAGCCCAAAGCCCTCGCCCTCGCCAACTGAGGCGCCAAAGAGGTCGGCAACCTGGGCGACGACCGCCGTCGTCGTCGTTTCATCAAGGGCGATGCCCACGGTGTCGGCGTCGACGCTGCGCAGGTTAATCCCGCGCGCCTCGGCATCGGCGATGATGCCGGCGGCCCGTCCGGGAACCCGCACGGTCAGGGTGTCGAAGAAGCTCTGGTGGAGGACTTCGATACCGGCAGCCGCAAGCGAGGCCGCCAGGACACGGGCGTGCCCGTGTGCCGTTTCGGCAATCGCTTTCAGACCGTCGGGGCCGTGGTACACCGCGTACATGGACGCCACGATGGCCAGCAGGGCCTGGGCGGTGCAGATGTTGGACGTGGCCTTCTCGCGGCGGATGTGCTGCTCGCGGGTCTGCAGCGCCAAGCGGTAGGCGGGGACGCCGGCGTCGTCCTTGGACACGCCCACCAGGCGGCCCGGCAGCGAGCGCTCCAGGCCCTTCCGAACAGCCATGTATGCGGCGTGCGGGCCGCCGAAGAACAGCGGAACACCGAAGCGCTGGGCTGAGCCCACAGCAATGTCCGCGCCCTGCTCGCCCGGAGGGGTGATGAGGGTGAGGGCCAGCAGGTCCGCGGCCACGGTGACCAGCGCACCGCGCTCCTTCGCTGCGGCGATCGCAGCGGACTGGTCCCAGACGCGGCCGGAAGCGCCGGGCTGCTGCAGCACGATGCCGTTGATATCGCCCTCCGGCAGGCCCTGGGACAGGTCCGCCACCTCCACCTCGAAGCCGAGGGCCTCGGCGCGGCCCTTGACGATGGCAATCGTCTGCGGCAACACATCGATGTCCAGGACGGTCTTGCCGTCGGCCGCGGGCTTGGTCTTGTTCGCGCGGCGCATCAACAGCACGGCCTCGGCTACGGCGGTTGCTTCGTCCAGCAGCGAGGCGTTGGCGATGGGCAGTCCCACGAGGTCCTGCACCATGGTCTGGAAGTTCAGCAGTGCCTCAAGCCGTCCCTGCGAGATCTCCGGCTGGTAGGGCGTGTAGGCGGTGTACCAGGCCGGGGACTCAAGGATGTTGCGGCGGATCACCGGCGGGGTGACGGTGTCGGAGTAGCCCTGGCCGATCAGCTGCACGGCTGTCTTGTTCTTCGCGGCAAGCTTCCGCAGCTCGGTAAGGACTTCGACCTCACTGAGGGCGTCCTGCAGGCGAAGGGCGGTTTCCTGGCGGATGACGTTGGGGACCGCGGTGTCAACCAGGGAGTCGACCGAGTCGTAGCCCACGGCTTTAAGCATGGTGTCGACGTCGGCCTGGCGGCGGGCGCCGATATGGCGGTCGACGAAGGTGGTGGAGGCTGGGGTAACCGGCACGAAGGAACTCCATTTACTCAGGCGGCGAGGGTACGCCACAGCTATTCGGGTTCCTCCCCGCTCTGTATTGGACCTGAGAGTTTCCGCGTTGCCTGCCTGGGCAGGACCCGCTTGCACCGTCGGTGAGCACAACAGTCTTTTCGCTCCCAAAGGGAGGCAGGAACTGCCTGCTGCTTTCCAGAGGCGCCTCGCCGCGGCGGTACAGGGGCCTGCGAGATTCCTGGGGAGGATTTGCTCCTACGGCGCCTGCCTGTACTTCCGGCAGGACTCTCCCGCCGCAGATCAAAGGCTATTCATTTATTGGATCATGGGGCCGGTGACAGCCCTCACAACTCTCTATTGTCCTACGCCGCAACCCCTCCCGGCAAATGGCCGGGGCTATCTGCGGAGCCGTTCCAGAGCGGCCAGCAGTTCCTCCACATCTGCGGCCGCTCCCCCTTCCGGCACGGGGGCCACGGACAGCATGGCATTGAAGTACAACCCGTCACCCATGTAGAGGACGGCCTTGGCCAGGCCCGGCCCCACATCAGCGGCGATCTCGTCCAGCCAGCGCTGCTGGATGGCCGCGAAACGGCGGCGCGTCTCCTCATGCGCCACCTCCGCGAGCCTGGTGGCGGCCACGATGGCCCGGTCCAGCGGGGTGTCCGCCCAGACGGAGGAACGGATGAAGTATGCCGCGGCGCCTTCACTGGCCGAAGCCATCGCGTCAGCGTCGTCCCGGGCCAGGCCTTCCAACCGGTCGAGCAGCACTTCTATGAGCGCTTCCTTATTGGGGAAATGGTAGAGGAGGCCCCCCTTGGACACCCCGGCCTTGCGTGCGACGGCATCAAGGGTGGCCGCCCGCTCCCCCACATCAATCAGCAGGGACTCGAAGGCGTCAAGGACCGCATCACGGGCTACAGGCTTTCGGGGCATGCCTTCCATCATGCCCTCCGCCGGGCGGGAAGCAGGAATAGCGCTGGCTTCAAACTATACCGTCTGGACGGTATAGTTATTTTATGACAACTTCCCTCAACCGCTCCGCGCCTGCACGTGGCGGCGTCGGCACCGCGCGCTCCCCGTGGCGCGACTGGCTGGCACTGGGGCTGCTGATGTTCCCCGTACTGCTGGTGGCGGTGGACAATACCGCGCTGACTTTTGCGTTGCTAGCCATCGCCCGCGCCCTGGAGCCCACCGGCGTGCAACTGCTGTGGATCGTTGACGCCTACCCCCTGGTGCTGGCCGGACTCCTGGTATCCATGGGGAGCCTCGGCGACCGGATTGGGCGGCGGCGGCTGCTGATCCTCGGCAGCATGGGCTTTGCCGGGCTGTCCGCCGCGACGGCCTTTGCACCCACGCCGGAGTGGCTGATCGCCGGGCGGGCAGCCCTGGGATTCTTCGGCGCCATGCTGATGCCCTCCACCCTGTCGCTGATCCGCAACATTTTCCCGGAGCCCGGCCGCCGGCGACTGGCCGTCGCCATCTGGGCTGCCGGATTCTCCGGCGGGGCAGCCCTGGGGCCAATCTTCGGCGGGTGGCTGGTGGAGCACTTCTGGTGGGGCGCCGTTTTCCTGGTGGCGGTGCCCCTCATGCTTCCCCTGATGGCGTTTGGACCGGTCCTCATCCCGGAATCGAAGGACCCGGCGCCGGGCAAGGTGGACGTCCCGAGCATCCTGCTCTCCATGCTGGTCATGGTGCCCGTGGTTTACGGCATCAAGGCAGTCGCCACCGAAGGTCCGGGAGCAGCCGGCCTGGGCAGCATCGCCTTTGGCCTGGCAATGGCCGTGCTGTTCGTGCGGCGGCAGCACCGGCTGAAGCACCCCCTGCTGGACATGTCCCTGTTCCGGAACAGGGTGTTCAGCATGGCCATCAGCGCCAACATCCTGGCCCTGTTCTCCTTCAACGGGTTCATCCTGTTCCTGGCCCAGCATCTCCAGCTCCTCGAGGGAATGTCCCCGTCCGCGGCGGGCGTTGCCATGGTTCCGGCACTGGCTGCCACGGTGGTGGCCGGCCTGGTGGTGGTCCCGCTGGTCCGCAAGGTACGTCCGGGACACGTGGTGGCGGCGGGGCTGGCCTTCAGCGCAGCGGGCTACACCATGGTGGCGTTCGGGAACCAGGACGCCGGACCCTCGCTGCTGCTGGCGGCACTCCTGGTCCTGGCCCTGGGCGTGGGAACGGCGGAAACCATCTCCAATGACCTCATCCTCGGTTCCGCCCCGCCCGAGAAATCGGGCGCCGCGGCTGCGATTTCCGAAACGGGCTACGAGGTTGGCTCGCTGCTGGGGACAGCGGTCCTGGGTTCCATCCTGACGGCTTCCTACCAGCAGAACCTGAGGCTGCCCGCGGAGCTGGAAGGCCTGCTGCCCGGGACCTCGCTGCACAATGCGAGGGAAACGCTCGCCGGCGCAATGGAGGCAGCCAACCTTCTGCCGTCCTCCCTGTCGGAAACCGTCAGGGACGCCGCGGCCGCAGCCTTTGATTCCGGCGTGCACATCACGGCGGCGATTGGGCTGGTCCTGATGGCGACGGCGTCGGTCCTTGCCGCCGTCGTGCTTCGCAACGTGCCGAAAGCGGTCTAGCTGCATCGCCCTGGCCAGGGCTGGCGGCACCAAAAAAGCGCCCGGCGCCGCGGTGATGAACCTCGGCGCCGGGCGCCCGGCGAAACGCCGGCCGGACTTCCCTGCCGGCCGCTCCCGCTATTTGGAGTCGGCGGCCGTGACCTTGGCGGTGGGCTTCATGTTTTCGGCCTGCACCATCCAGGCAAACTGCTCCAGCCGGGCGATGAACTCGTGCAGGAGGTCCGCGGAGGTGGGATCCTCCTCATCCACTTCGTCATGGACCTTGCGCATGGTGCCCACGGCGGCCTCCATGGCGGCAACAATCCGTTCAATCGCATCCGAGGTGCTGATCAGCCCGTCGGGGAACTGGGCCAGGCTGGTGGTTTCGGCAACCGTGGAGCTGCGGCCATCCGGGAGCGCGTGCAGGGCGCGCATGCGCTCGGCGGTGTCGTCCGCGAACTGGCGGGCGGCATCAACGATTTCGTCAAGCTGCAGGTGGAGGTCCCGGAAGTTGGTGCCCACGATGTTCCAGTGCGCCTGCTTGCCCTGAACGTGGAGTTCGATCAGGTCCGCCAGGACAGCCTGCAGGTTGTTGGTCAATGTCGGTGAAGCTTTCATGCATCCTCCTCAAGGGTTCCAGTAGGGCAGACGCTACCAGTGTGCTCCCGCACCGGCCCGGGCTGCGAGCGAATTTCTCAGTGAGCTTACTGATTGCCCGCGTCCGTCATAAACGAATGTTATTCATATTGCGTCTTGCATCACAGGGCCACCGCCCCCATACTAAATGAACGCCATTCATATAGTGACCTCCGTCTCACAGCCTTCCAGAAAGTGGTGCCATGACAGAGACAATCCGCACCAGTACCTCCACATCCGGTCCCCACGCGCACGTGCCCTCCGCAGACGGTGTCAGCGCCAAGGGACTCAAGGGCGGGCAGCTAGGGCTCCTGGCCGTCGTCGTCCTGGGAATTTCAACCATTGCCCCCGCATACACCCTCACCAGCGCGCTCGGACCCACCGTCAATGAAGCCGGGCTCCAGCTGCCAGTGATCTTCCTGATCGGGTTCATCCCCATGATCCTGGTCTCGCTCGCCTACAGGGAGCTCAACGCCGACTCCCCGGACAGCGGCACCACCTTCACCTGGGTGACAAAAGCCTTCGGGCCCTGGGTCGGCTGGATGGGCGGCTGGGGCCTCCTGGCCGCGAACATCATCGTGCTGTCCAACCTGGCCGGCGTCGCCGTCGACTTCTTCTACCTGTTCCTGTCCCAGCTCACCGGCTCCCCCGAACTGGCTGACCTGGCCGACAACAAGGCGTTGAACGTCATCACCTGCTTCGTCTTCGTGGCGCTGGCCGTCTGGGTCAGCTACCGGGGCCTGCACACCACCAAGGTGGTGCAGTACAGCCTGGTGGGCTTCCAGCTGCTGGTGCTGGGCCTGTTCGTCGCCATGGCCTTCGCCAACTGGTCCACCTCCGAAACGGCCATCCCGTTCAGCTGGGACTGGTTCGACGTGACCAAGATCGAGACGTTCGGACAGATTGCCGCGGGCATCTCCCTGTCGATCTTCGTGTACTGGGGCTGGGACGTCTGCCTCACCGTCAACGAGGAAACGGCCAACGGCAAGAAGACCGCCGGCGTGGCAGGCACCCTGACAGCCGTCATCGTGCTGGCCATCTACCTCCTGGTCAGCATCGCCACCATGATGTTCGCCGGCGTCGGGGATACCGGCAACGGCCTGAACAACGCCGAAAACCACGAGAACATCTTCACGGCCCTGGCCTCACCCATCATGGGACCGTTCGCCATCCTGATGTCCCTGGCCGTGCTCTCCAGCTCTGCGGCCTCCCTGCAGTCCACATTTATGTCGCCGTCCCGGAGCCTGCTGGCCATGGCCCACTACGGCGCGCTGCCGGAACCGTTCAGCCGGATCAGCAGGAAGTTTGCGACTCCGGGCTACGCCACCATCGCGGCCGGTGTCCTGTCTGCAGGGTTCTACGCGGTGATGCACGTGCTCAGCGAAAACGTCCTGAACGACACCATCCTGGCCCTGGGCCTGATGATCTGCTTCTATTACGGCCTCACCGCGCTGGCCTGCACCTGGTACTTCCGGCACAGCCTGTTCAACAGCGTGCGCCACTTCGTGCTCCGGCTGGTCTGCCCGGTGGTGGGCGGCGTGGGTTTGTTCGTGGTGTTCGTCCAGACCGCCGTGGACAGCCTGGCACCGGAGTTCGGCAGTGGTTCCGAGATCTTCGGCGTGGGCCTGGTGTTCATCCTGGGCGTCGGCATCCTGGCCCTGGGCGCCGTCGTCATGCTGGTCATGTCCCGTACACACCCCGGCTTCTTCCGTGGCGAGACCCTCAAGCAGGACACCCCCGCGCTGGTGGTCCCGGAGTAGGCACCAGCACAGATCAGGCAACACGCAAAGGATGCCGTGTCCCGTTCAGGGGCACGGCATCCTTTTCGTCTTACCAGTAGTGCGCCACGTCGATCACCAGGCGGGAGCCGGAGCCGGGACCGTCGACGGTGAAAACGCGGAACGGGAGGCGGGCCCGGACGCCCAGGCCGAGCGTGGTTTGGCCCTCGAAGCTCCCAGCCCAGACCACTTGCCTGAAGGTCTGGTAACCGGAAACGCTGGAGAGATCGGCCTTGTCGGCGGGGGTGTATGTGGCCTGTCCGTTACCGTCATAGGCTGGCGCCTTAACGACGACCTGCAGGCGGGCGCCACCCCGCGTCGGCACGACTGCACCCGAACCGTCCTGGATAATCTGCCCGACGTAGCGGACGCTGTAGCCGGGGGCCGGGCCGCTACCCAGGTCAACCACCAGCCGGTCGAAACAGTAGTGCTGCCCGGTCCGGACGTTGGCCACGGGCGCGCCGCTCATGGCGCCGTCCGTTTTCATCAGCGAACCCCACGTGAGCCCGCAATAGGGTGTGGTTGCGGAGGCGGGGGCTGAAGCCACGATTCCCAGCCCTGCAGCGATCAGGATGGCTGCGAGCCAGGTGAAGAACTTTTTCATTGCTGTGCCATCCAGAAAGAAGGCCATTGGATGCTTCCAGCGTAGGAGTGTCCGGGCAGGGAAACGAGAGAGCATTTTGATAACGACGGCGTCCGGACACAAAGCAGCGCCGGCTGCCTCGGGGAGGTGGCCGGCGCCGGGGAAAAATTCAGGAAGAAACTAGCCTTCGCAGTCGCGGCAGTACTTCTGGCCGTCCTTTTCACGGGCAACCTGCGAGCGGTGGCGGACCAGGAAGCACGACGAGCAGGTGAACTCATCGGACTGCTCGGGAACCACAATGACGGTCAGTTCCTCGTTGGAGAGGTCGGCACCGGGCAGGTCGATGCCTTCGGCGGTGTCGTTCTCGTCGACGTCGATAACCGCAGTCTGTGCGTTGCCGCTCCGTGACGCCTGGAGGGCCTCGAGGGAGTCCGCGGGCGACTCTTCCTCCTGCTTGCGTGGAGCATCGTAATCGGTAGCCATAGCGTGTTCACTTTCGTTGCTGCACAGCGCCATTTCAGGCACCTCAGTGAAGCAGTTTAAGGCATTATCCCGCTACTGGCGCAATAGTGTGCTTAAGCAGACATTCCGCCGTTTCCGGGCGCTGTTTGCGCATGCTCTGACCGGGCATGGTCGGCTCCCAGGGACACCCCGCTCAACGCCGGCAGCCACCCCCAACGGGTGGCATCAGCCATGGCGCCGGCGGCGCTGGACTCGGATTCGTACGTAAAGGTGTCCAGCAGCCAATCGCGAAGCCGGATGAGCAAGGTATTGGTCATGAGGGAAAGCTACGCAGCTATTGTTGTGGCCACGTTTCGCTGCGGTCTCCCCCGGATTAAATACGCGTCGGCTCAGGCGGGCGGCGCCGTGCTGCTCCGCAGGACGAGTTCGGGTTCCACCACCAGGGTCCGCGGTCCTTCTGCCCCGCCAAGCGTCGTCAGCATCATCTGCATGCACCGCCTGCCCAGTTCTTCGAAGTCCTGCCGGACCACCGTCAGCGGCGGGCTGAAATACGCGGCTTCGGGCTGGTCGTCGAAGCCCACCACGGACACGTCCTGTGGCACCTTCACACCCGCCTCGTTCAGTGCGCGCAGGACTCCCAGGGCCATCTGGTCATTGCCAACAAAGAGGGCGGTGGCGCGGCGGGCGGCGGCCACCTGCCGGCCGATTTCATAGCCGCTTCCGGCGCTCCAGTCACCCTCGATGATCAGATCCGCGGCGAGCCCGGCCCACTGCAGGGTTGACCGCCAGCCGTCGGCGCGTGCCACGGCGTCAATCCAGTCCTGCGGCCCCGCGACATGTCCGATCCGGACGTGCCCCTGCCCGATGAGATGCCGCACAGCCAGTTCGGCCCCGCGGTACTGGTTCACCCTGACGCCGCCAACGGCGTCATTTCCTTCCGGTCCCACTGCCACCACCGGCACGCCGATGGGCAGTTCCGCCAAGGCGGCCAGCGTATCCAGATGCGGAACAATCACCACGATTCCGTCCACCGACTGGTCCAGGAAGTGCCGGACTGCGTCCAGGATCGCGTCCCGGTTTACCTCCCGCAACGCAGCGACGCTGACGAAATATCCTGCGTCCCGGGCAGCGCGTTCCACACCCAGCAGAGTATTGGCGGGCCCGTACTGCGAGAGCTCGCTGCCCAGGACCCCTATGGTCTGCGAGCGCCGGGTGACCAGGCTCCGGGCCGCGGTGTTGCGCCGATAGCCAAGCTCGGCAATCGCCGCTTCCACTTTCTCCCGCGTCCTGGCGCTCACGTTCGGGTGGCTGTTGACCACCCGTGACACAGTCTGGTGTGAGACCCCGGCCAGTTCCGCCACGTCCTCAAGCCTCGGCAGCCGGGGTGGCTTGCCGGGCATCACAAGGTCCTTGTCCTTGGCAGGGGCCGGGGCCTCAGCCGTGCCACCGGATCAGATCCCGCCGGCCAGTTTGTAGTACGCGGCGTTCCAGTTCAGGTCCTTCTTGAACTGGCGGATGGTGGTGCCTTCGTCAATGGTGAGCAGTTCGGTTTTGGCAATTTCCGCAAAGTCCTCGAACACGTCCATACCCACCTGGGTGGAGAGCACTGTGTGGTGGGCGGCGCCGGCGGTGAGCCATGCGGCGGCGGAGGTGGCGAAGTCGGGCTTGGGCTCCCACAGGGCGCGGGCAACGGGCAGGTTGGGCAGGGGCTGGTCCAGGGGGACGACGTCGACGGCGTTGGCCACCAGGCGGAAGCGGTCCCGCATGTCGGACAGGGCGACGACGACACCCGGGGAGGCGTCCGCGTCAAACACCAGCCGGACCGGATCTTCCTTGCCGCCGATGCCCAGCGGGTGGATCTCCAGGCGCGGCTTTGCCGCCGTGAGGGAGGGGCAGACCTCCAGCATGTGCGCGCCCAGGATCTTCTCCGAGCCCGGTTCCAGGTGGTACGTGTAGTCCTCCATCAGGGAAGCGCCGCCGGGCAGGCCCGCGCCCATCACCTTCGCGGCACGGACCAGGATGGCGGTCTTCCAGTCGCCTTCGGCGCCGAACCCGTAGCCGGCAGCCATGAGCCGCTGCACCGCAAGGCCGGGAAGCTGGCGCAGGGCACCCAGGTCCTCGAAGGAGGTGGTGAACGCGGCCGACCCGTTGGCCTCCAGGAAGGACCGCAGGCCCAGCTCAATCCGGGCGCCGTACCGCAGCGATTCATGCCGGGCCGCGCCTGCGCGGAGCTCCGGGACCACGTCATAAAGGTCCTGGTACTCGGCCACCAGGGCATCGACGTCGGACTCCGCGGCGCCGTGCACGGCGTCGGCGAGTTCGTTGACGGACCACGTGTTCACTGCGACGCCGAAGCGCAGCTCGGCCTCGGTCTTGTCACCTTCGGTGACGGCGACGTTGCGCATGTTGTCGCCGAAGCGGGTCAGCTTCAGGGTGCGGACGGCGGCCCAGCCGGCGGCGGCGCGCTGCCACGAACCCACTTGGCGTGCCACCTCGGGGTTGGAGACATGCCCGACGACGGTCTTCCGGGCGATGCCCAGGCGGGACTGGATGTATCCGAACTCGCGGTCGCCGTGCGCGGCCTGGTTCAGGTTCATGAAGTCGAAGTCGATGTCCGCCCAGGGCAGGTCCCGGTTGGCCTGGGTGTGCAGGTGCAGCAGGGGCTTCCGCAGCAGGTCCAGGCCCTGGATCCACATCTTGGCCGGGCTGAAGGTGTGCATCCAGGCCGTGACGCCGATGACCGAATCATCCGAGTTTGCCTCCAGCGCGGTGCGGCGGATGGCATCGGAGTCGGTCAGGACGGGCTTCCATACGATGCGCACGGGCACCTTGGATGAGGCATTGAGCTGGTTGGCGATCTCCTGCGACTGGGCGGCCACCTGCTTGAGGACTTCCTCCCCGTAGAGGTGCTGGCTGCCGGTGAGGAACCAGACCTCGTAGCCGTCGAGGGAGGTGTTTGCTGCGGTACTCATGGATTCTCCTGGAAGTTTCGGGGCCTTTTATTGGCCGTAAACGTTTTGGTAGCGGGCGTGGAGGGAGTCGATGTGGCCCTGGTCAATGGGCA
>DATIMT010000398.1:0-7212 GCA_035475035.1 Arthrobacter sp. | reverse complement strand
CGGACGGCTTGGATCCTGACCTCGTTGGCCATGGCGGGCTCCACTATCGTCCTGGGCGCGGCACCGGGCTCACCCGCCGCCGCCTATATTTCCGTGGCGCTGTTCGCGGCAAGCTACACCGCGTTGTCCGGTGTTCCCATCATCTGGGCCGTGCGCCTGGTTCCGGATCGCCCAGCTGAAGGTACAGCCGCGTTGTTTATCGCCCTCGCCGTCGGTCAGGCGGCTGGCTCGGCAACACTGGGACTCCTGTTCAGGCCAGGTTCCCCGGCCCTGGCCTTCACCGTTGCCGGGATACTCGGAATCCTTGCAGTGCTACCGGCGGTGCGCCGGCCGCATATGTCGTCCTCCCGGCGGACCGGAGCGCGGGCTGACGTGGAGGTCAAGCGGACCGGTATGTGAAAAATCGTTCAGGGAACACATCTTCCGGTAGGTCGCAAGTGTTTGAATCATCAGGGGTGCAGCGCCGACCAGTTGTTCAGTCGGACTGCTTGCGCAGAGCTGCCCAGGCTTGGAAACCGCCGATCAGGTCGGTCGCACGGGTCAACCCCAGCCGTTGCAGGGTGTGTGCAGCGAGGCTGGAGCTGTAGCCCTCATTGCAGACGATCACGATCCGCCGGGCGGAGTCGTCAGCGATCGGAAGCCGGTGGGGGCTGGAAGGATCGAGCCGCCACTCAAGAACGTTTCGGTCAATGACGATCGCTCCTGGAAGATCACCGTCGCGGTCCCGCTGATCGACCGGCCGCGTGTCAACAACTAGGGCGCCCGCTTCCATTTCCCATTCAAGATCCGAGGGGTGAACGCGCTCGAGCCCGATGCGGCTCTCGTGTAGTAATCGGCTGATCGCAACGCCGTCATCGGGAACATCGCGCTGGTTCACCGTTTTCCTCGCTTTTCCTGCTGTTCGGTCGGTCGTCCCACTATGGAAAGATGAGCCTCTTAGACGCCTATTACACGGCTATGGGGGAGTGAGGTCAACACGCAGCCGCGGGTCGTTCTTCGGTAGAAAGGACCTCAGGGACGCCTTGCAGCGCAGCGGCGTCGAGGGGGAACGGCGCCCAAATCGAGGCTATGACACGCCCAACTTTTTCTGTCACACCCGCCGTGCTTTGGGATATGCTCCTGAAATGGCACCGCGAAGTTTTCTTCAATGGCCGGTCGTCCGTCAATTCAGCACGGGGGATCTGCTGGGCCGTGGGCCCGCTGTCACCTCGGCCAAGACCAGGGCCATTGCCCCGCGCACGGCTACTGCTGACCGCGTTGTCCAGAGTGTGTGCCCCTACTGTGCCGTTGGCTGTGGGCAGCGTGTCTACGTCAAGGATGAAAAGGTCGTCCAGATCGAAGGCGATCCGGACTCACCTATCTCGCGCGGCCGCCTGTGCCCCAAGGGCTCTGCCAGCGAGCAGCTGGTCAATTCGCCTGGCCGGCAGACCAAAGTGCTTTACCGTGCGCCGCGCTCCAAGGAGTGGGAATACCTGGATTTGGCTACGGCCGTAGAGATGGTCGCAGACCGGTTCATAGAAACGCGCCGCAGGACGTGGCAGCAGGAGGATGACCAGGGCCGGCTGCTCCGCCGCACCATGGGCATCGCCGCGCTGGGCGGCGCAACCCTCGACAACGAAGAAAATTACCTGATCAAGAAGCTCTTCACGGCTGCAGGGGCGGTGCAGACCGAGAACCAGGCCCGCATATGACACTCCGCCACGGTTCCCAGTTTGGGAGCCTCGTTTGGACGCGGTGGTGCAACGCAATCACTGCAGGACATGGCCAACGCCGACTGCATCATCATTCAGGGTTCCAACATGGCCGAGTGCCATCCCGTCGGATACCAGTGGGTGGCGGAGGCTAAAGCCCGCGGAGCGAAGGTCATCCACGTGGACCCCAGGTTCACGCGCACTTCGGCCGTCTCGGACAAGCACATACCCATTCGTGCCGGCTCCGACGTGGTGCTCATCGGCGCGCTCATCAACTATGTCCTCACTAATGACCTGTGGTTCAAGGAGTACGTCGGGGCGTACACCAACGCTGCCACGCTGGTCCACGAGGATTACCGCGACGCCGAGGACCTGGGCGGACTGTTCTCCGGCTTCGATCCGGAGAAGCGCGCTTACGACACGTCATCGTGGGCGTATGCGGAAAAAGGGGACGGTGCGATTGATGAGCCCGGGCCCGGGTCGGAGCACGGGGCCGATGCAACGGCGCGCGCCGCCGGCCACGCTTATGGAAGTGGCGGGCCGCCCTTGAAGCATGCGGAAGTCCAGCGCGACGATACTCTCCAGGATCCGCGGACCGTTTTCCAGATCGTAAAGCGGCATTACGCCCGTTACACGGCGGAGATGGTGCAGGACATGTGCGGCATCAGTGTCGAGGACTTCGAGTATCTGGCGAGGACCATCACGGAAAACTCCGGTCGCGACCGGACCACCTGTTTCGCCTACGCCGTCGGTTGGACCCAGCACTCCCTTGGAGCGCAGTTCATCCGGGCAGCCGCTATCCTGCAGCTTCTGCTCGGAAACGTCGGCCGCCCGGGCGGCGGAATCATGGCCCTGCGGGGCCATGCCAGCATCCAGGGCTCCACGGACATCCCCACCCTCTTCAACCTTCTGCCCGGGTATCTCCCGATGCCCAGCGCCGGACGTCATGACAGCCTCGAGGAGTACCTGTCAGTCATTGGCTCGAAACAGCAGAAGGGTTTTTGGGCCGAAGCCGATGCCTACACCATCAGCCTGCTCAAGGCCTGGTGGGGTGACGCGGCGCGCCCGGAAAACGACTGGGCCTACGACTACCTTCCGAGGTTGACCGGCGCGCACGGTACCTACGAGACGG
Source organism: Arthrobacter sp. (assembly GCA_035475035.1). Classification (GTDB taxonomy): domain Bacteria; phylum Actinomycetota; class Actinomycetes; order Actinomycetales; family Micrococcaceae; genus Arthrobacter. Next base: position 4,389 of record DATIMT010000398.1, on the reverse strand, counting down.
TGATGGGCATGCTCGAGGACGAAGTTGAGGGCTACTTCCTTCTCGGACAAAATCCTGCAGTGGGTTCCGCCCACGGCCGGATGCAGCGCCTCGGCATGTCCCATTTGAAGTGGCTGGTAGTGCGTGATTTGAACCTCATCGAATCGGCCACCTGGTGGAAGGACGGTCCGGAGATCGAATCCGGCGAGCTGCGCACCGAGGACATCGAGACCGAGGTGTTCTTCCTGCCGGCAGCAACCCACGTGGAAAAAGCCGGCTCGTTCACTCAGACGCAACGCCTGCTGCAGTGGCGCCACCAAGCGGTCGCACCGCCAGGGGAGTGCCAAAGTGAATTGCAGTTCTTCTTTGAGCTCGGCCAGCGGATCCGGGAGAAGCTGGCCGGTTCCGACGACGAGCGCGACCGTCCGCTGCTTGACCTGACCTGGGACTATCCCACGGACGAACACGGCGAGCCCGATGGCGAGGCGGTGCTTGCCGAGATCAACGGTCGCCACCTGGATGGCCCCGACGCCGGCAAACCACTTTCGGCGTACACCGAACTTCGCGCCGACGGGTCCACGGCGGCCGGCTGTTGGATCTATACCGGCGTGTACGCTGACGGCATCAACCATGCCGCGAACCGGAAGCCCGGCCATGAGCAGGGACCGACGGCTCCGGAATGGGGCTGGGCGTGGCCAGCGAACCGCCGGATCCTCTACAACCGCGCGTCTGCCGATCCTGCCGGCAAGCCGTGGAGTGAGCGGAAGAAATACATCTGGTGGGACCAGGAGCAGGGTAAATGGGTCGGCGACGACGTGCCCGATTTCCCGGTTGACCGGGCGCCGGGCAGCAAACCCGACCCCTCTGTTGGTGGTGCAGCCGCACTCAGCGGAGATGATCCCTTCATCATGCAGGCCGACGGCAAGGGCTGGTTGTTCGCACCGAAGGGCCTGATGGACGGACCACTGCCCACCCACTACGAGGCCCAGGAATCGCCGGTGGCCAACGCGCTTTACCCGCAGCAGCAGAGCCCGGCGCGGCTGGTGTTCCCTCGCGCGGATAACCTCAGCGCGCCAAGTGCCGGTACCAGTGGCGCGGACGTCTACCCGTTTGTCTTCACCACATACCGGCTCACCGAGCACCATACGGCGGGCGGGATGAGCCGCTGGTTGCCGTACCTGTCGGAGCTTCAACCGGAAATGTTCTGCGAGGTCTCGCCCGAATTGGCCGCTGAGCGCGGACTTGAACCTTACGGGTGGGCCACCATTATTTCGCCCCGCTCCGCGATCGAGGCGAAGGTGCTTGTTACGAACCGGATGAAGCCCCTGGCTGTTGGCGGCCACACCGTGCATCAGATCGGGCTGCCCTACCACTGGGGCGTCGGCAGTAATGCCGTCGTCAGCGGTGACGCCGCCAACGACCTGCTGGGTGTGACCCTGGACCCCAACGTCCAGATCCAGGAATCCAAGGTGGCTTCATGCGACATCCGTCCGGGCCGCCGTCCGCGAGGGCAGGAACTGCTTGCTTTGGTTGCCGAGTACCAGGCGCGGGCCGGACTAACCATCGAAACCAGTAACCGTGCTGTCACCGATCCGACGGCTGAAGGCATCAAACCCGCTCCGGATGACGACGGCCGGGCACCCGCTCCGGATGACGACGGCCGGGCAGACGGCGGGCCGCGCTGATGAACCTGGCCGCTACCGCCATCACCGAAGCACACATTGCCCCGCCTGGACAACCCCTGCCTCCGGGCAGAGTTCCGGGCAACAACCCCACGTTGGAGGACTAGATGGGCCAGCTGTCCGGACCGACCGATCCCACCGCCGATGCCCACTGGGAACACAACCATCCGCGCAAGGGGTTCTTCACCGACACCTCGATCTGCATCGGCTGCAAGGCCTGCGAAGTCGCGTGCAAGGAATGGAACCACAACCCCCAGGACGGAAACCTCGAGTTGCTGGGGTCTTCCTACGACAACACCGGATCGCTGGGCGCCAGCACCTGGCGGCATGTGGCATTCATTGAGCAGGGCCAGGAACGCATTAACGAGGCTCGGGAATCAGGCCGGGCCCTGGTCAGTTTGGGCATGCCCCGCATTGGTCCTCCCGCCTCGGCAGGGTCCGCGGCGACGGACCTGGCAGGGGCGGATACAACGCCCCCGGACACGGCGGACTTCCGATGGCTGATGTCCTCGGATGTCTGCAAGCACTGTACCCACGCCGGATGCCTGGACGTCTGCCCCACAGGGGCCCTCTTCCGCACGGAATTCGGCACCGTCGTGGTCCAGGACGATGTCTGCAACGGCTGCGGAACCTGCGTGGCCGGGTGCCCCTTCGGGGTGATCGAGCGCCGCAGTAACGGCACGGTCCAGGTGGCCACCAGCAGGGAAGAACAGCACGCAAAGCATCCCACCGTGCCGAACGAAGGCATCGCCCAGAAGTGCACCCTGTGCTACGACAGGCTGGTGGCCGACGAGACGCCGGCCTGCGCCAAGGCATGCCCGACGACGTCCATCAAGTTCGGCGACCACGACGACATGGTGGACACGGCCCGGGAGCGCGTCGCCACCCTGCATGCGCAGGGCATGACCGAAGCGAGGCTTTACGGCGCGAACGAGAACGACGGCGTCGGGGGAACCGGATCGGTCTTCCTGCTGCTTGATGAGCCCGAGGTGTACGGGCTCCCGCCGGACCCGCGCGTCCCCACAGCCGACCTGCCGCAGATGTACCGGCGGGCCGGCATGGCTGTAGCGGGCATGGCTGCGGCCGCAGCATTGGCTTTCCTTGGAGGACGGGCGTGACCCTTTCGGAATTCGACAGCTTCCGGCCAACGGAGCCTGCCCGGCGTCGCCGGCAGGACGGCAGGCGTGGCATGCGCCGCCGCAGGGAGAACGGCGACGGTTCCCGCGAAATGCCCATGGTCCCGGAGCCGGAATTCACCTCTTACTATGGCCGTCCCGTCGTAAAGCCCGCACCCTGGGGCGATGACGTTGCCATCTACCTGTTCCTGGGCGGCGTGGCAGCAGGCTCGGCGCTGCTTGGCCTCGGCGGACAATTGACCGGACGGCCGACACTCCGCCGGAATGCCCGGCTGGGTGCCTTGACCGCCGTGAGCGCCGGCGCAGTCGCTTTGGTCAAGGACCTGGGCAGGCCGGAGCGTTTCCTGCATATGCTGCGGACCTTCAAGGTGACCTCGCCAATGAGCGTCGGCTCCTGGATCCTCAGTGCCTTCAGCGCAGGTGCGGGCGTCGCGGCAGTGGCGGAAATCGACCGGATGAGCGGAAACCGGCTGCCGCTGGGACCCTTGCGCAAGGTGCTCCAGGCTGTCGAAGGACCGGCAGGCGTTGAGGCTGCGTTATTTGCCGGACCACTGGCGGCATACACGGCGGTGCTGCTTGGCGACACCGCCACACCCACATGGAACGCCGCGCACGAGGAACTGCCTTTTGTCTTTGTGAGTTCCGCGTGCCTCGCCTCTGCCGGGCTCGCCATGATCACTACACCGGTGCGCGAGACCGGTCCTGCCCGGAACCTCGCCGTGCTCGGCGTATTGGGTGACGTGGCCGCCATGAAGGTGATGGAGTACCGGATGGATCCGGTAGCAGCGGAGCCGCTGCACCAGGGAAAAGCAGGAGCCATGCTGAAATGGAGCGAGCGGTTAGCGGTCGCCGGCGGTCTGGGCACACTCCTGGGCGGTCGCAACCGCATTGCAGCTGCGGCTTCAGGACTGGCTTTGCTGACCGCTTCGGCCTTGACCCGCTTCGGTGTGTTCGAGGCCGGCCTGGCCTCCGCCAGGGATCCGCGGTACACCATCGAACCGCAGAAGAGCCGGCTCGCGGCCCGCCGTGCAGCCGGCGTTACCGGCGACGCGATCACTACAGGCAGCTGATCGAACCGCCAGGTTTCAGCGGATTTCGATGCCCCGCCCCGCAGTTGTGTGGCCAATGACGGGGTGCCCGGGCAACTCGCCGACCACCAGCAGGCCGCCTGAGGTCTGGGCATCGGCCAGCAGCAGCAGATCGTCTTCGGTAACGCCCGGTGCGGCCTCTATGTGCGGCCGCACCCAGTCGAGATTGCGCCGGGTCCCGCCGGAGACGAAGCCATCGCGCAGCGCTTCCCGCGCCCCGGCTATAAGCGGTACGGCCTTCAGATCGATCACTGCGCCCACTTCCGAGGCACGGACCATCTTGTAGAGATGTCCAAGCAGGCCGAAACCCGTCACATCCGTCGCTGCCCGGACGCCGGCGGACACCGCGGCTTCGGCGGCATCGCGATTAAGGCTCGCCATCGTCTCTACCGCCTCGGCGAACACCTCACCGGTCTTCTTGTGCCGGTTGTTGAGGAGCCCGACGCCGATCGGCTTGGTGAGCGTGATGGGCAACCCGGGCTGGGCGGCGTCGTTGCGGAGCAA
>DATIMT010000397.1:0-3483 GCA_035475035.1 Arthrobacter sp. | reverse complement strand
AGGTACGGTTCTGATTGCCGCCGGGACTCCGTTGCCCCGGGGAAGACCGCGACTGGCCTTGGCCCGTTCCGGCACCCACCTCCCGGAACGCGTGCGTTCTTAAACGAGCAGTTTCCGCCGTACTTGTTATTGATGCGTTATCGATGCGTTACGCCCTGGGCAGTGTCGCTGGCGCGTATGCGGCAGCGTCCCGCCGCGTCCGGCAGGCTCGGGCGCTCATGGCTGCCGGCTCTGTCCAGCTCCGCCTGCTGGCCAACGGTTGCCAGTGGACGCCGGTGCTCAACCAGCAGGCGCAGGCTGGTATCGGTTCCAGATATCCCTGCCGAATCCGAGCAGCCCTGATTGCCCGGCGTAGCCCAAATACGGGAGGCCGAAGAGATCCTCGATGCTCCGGAGCAATGAGTAGTGGTTGTAGGGAATGCTGCTCTGGCTACCGCCGCGGATAAACGGGGAGATGGCCAGAGCCCCTGTCCTCCCGCCGCCCTTGCCGTCGCCGGACCTGTCGGTGAAGCCGGGCGCCTGCGGGGCCAGCGGGGGCGTCCCTGGTCGGGCCAGATTCGGGCCCGGTTGTTCATGGCAGCACGAGCTGGAGTCGCCGTCGGCCTCATCATTGACAATGAGCAACGCTCCGTCCGCCTTGAAGGCCGCGGAGGAGGTGATCCGCCCAACCCAGGTGCGCAGCCAGGCGTCTTCGGCAGCCGGCCCCGCCGGCTGCCCCGTGCAGGACTGTTCGTGGCCGTCGTTGCACAGACTGGGTGAGATGAAGGAGAAGTTCGGCGTGCTGGCCGGCGTGGCCAGATCCGACGGCAGCCGGGTGAGCGGGACGACATTGGCAGCGCAGGCCGGTGTGCCCACGATGGAATCAAAGTAGAGGAACGGGTTGTGCCGGGCGGTGTAGGCGTCCCAGGGGGTGGCGTGTTGGGTCAGGTCCGCCGAATAGGGGCCCAGCGACGGTTTTCCGCAGCTGGCTTCCTCTCGGCCCGCGTTATTACCCATGTCCTCCATGTAGCCCTTCCAGCTCAGGCTTTTGGCACTGAGCTGGTCGGCAAGCGTCGGAACCCAGGATGGAAAGATGCAGCCCTTGGTGGCCCTGACTTGGCCCATCGGAGCACGCTCGGCACCGGCCATCTCCCGGTAGTAGGGGCAGTCACCCTGCGTGTCCGCGTTCGGGGCCAGGCCACTTAGTATCGAGAGGTAATTGCCCAGGCTGTAGTGCGACGTGGCGTAGTACTGGGTCAGGAGCACGCCTTGGGGGCGGAGTATGCCCCGCAGGTATGGATACTTCGAGGCCGGGCCGTAGGACTGGGAATAGGAAGCGTTCTCGAGCACGATGACGAAGACGTGCCTGACCGGCGGCAGGCCAGCTGTAGCAGCAGGGCTGGCCGCTTGGCTCGAAGTTACCCCCATCATGGCTGCGACGAACGCGCCGATGGCTGCATATTTGGTTAGACGGCGCATGGCGCCGTCTCTGGGCCTCCCCGGCCCGGGTTGGGACCGCGCGCTATGACCTGGACCAAATGGCTACCCAGTCGATGTCCAGATGACCGCTGGTGGAGGGCGCGGGACAGCCGGTCAGGCACGACTCCGTTTGCAGGATGTAGTGCATGGGCGTGTGGGGAACGTTTGTGGTGCTGACCCCAATCGACTGTCCGTCCAGGAAGAATTCCACGCGCCCCGGAGTCCACTCCGTGGTGGCCGTGTGCCAGGCGGTGAAGGCGGCTCCGGACTGGAATGTCTCGAAGGTGTCCTGGCCGCCCTCGCTCCAATGGACGGCGCCGTAGAAGGCCTTGGTCAGGTCCTGTTCGGGGTAGTCGATCTCACCATCCTGCGGCCAGAGGCCACTGTCCGGCCAGAGCAGCCAAGCGGTCTTGAAACCAGCTAGAGCATCCGACTTGAAGCGGACGGAGTAGCGACCGTACAGCAGACTGTTGAACGGTGAACTGGTGGCCTTGCCGATGATAGGCGAGGGCGCGGCACCCATCGGAATGCCATTTTCGCTGTGCAGGTACATGTCCAGGACCCCGTTCCTAATGCTGAGGACCTTGGAGGGGTAGTAGGCGGAATTACCGCCGGGCAATTGGCCGGCCGTATCCGGAGTGCCATCCGGATAGTTTTCGCTCCACCTGGCCGCGTAGGCGCTGCCGGGGAAATCGCCGACGGGGACGTTGCCGTGGTTGAAATCGGCCGTGAAGATCTGCTTCCAGCCGGGCAGGTTACCCACCGGCATGGCCTGGCCGGACGGCGAGAGGGCATCCGGGGAAGTGGCGGACGACGGCGTTATCAGAATCCAGCCAATGCAGGCCATTGCGAGAATCTTGCCGAGTTGGCGCACCCCGAAGCGCTGGCGGACCATTCCGTCATAGCTCGTCCGCGGCCGTCCAAGGGTTCCCATGGCGTTAGTTTGTCACCGGCGGGAACAACGCATCAAGGTTCTGCGGGATGTGAATTCACCTCCACAGGGTGGGCCTGTACGCGGATGCCTCACATGGTCCGGCTGCCCCGACCGCCGGCGTGGCCTGCGGACCTACGGTAATTGAATGGTCAGGCAAGGTAGGCGGTCCAAGCGGAACCGGTCCAATAACTCATACTCCCGTCTGGCGGCGCTGCTGCCAGCGCCCGAGGCGGGTGCGACAGCGGATCGCACTGCCGGTCCTGGCGCTTGGTCCGGTGGTGGTCGGTCGCCGACGGGGTTGATCGGGACGACCGACCCGGTCGAGCTGGACGACCCGGTCGAGCCGCTCGAGCTGGACGAGCCGGTCGAGCCGGACGACCCCGTCGAGCCGCTCGAGCTGGACGGGCAGCGTGCTCGGCTAGGAGTGGACGGAGCGGGCAGCGCCACCTTGAACGCCGGCAAGCGGGGGGCCGGACGGGTGAGGTGGCGTCTGGCGGCGGGTTCAGTCCTGGTGGTGCTGGCCATGGTGGTCGGTGGTTCAGCCATCCTGCTCCTGCAGTTAGCGGCCGCCAGCAACCAGTCGCAGGACCTCCGTGGCCTTGCTTCACCCAAGGTGTCCGTACCGGCCATCGCCTCGGGAGCAGGAGACAGCGAACAGGACCCGGTTTCAGGACAAAAAGGCGGCGGTACTGGTGCGAAGGCCGACAGTGCAAATCCGGGCCGGGGAAATGCCGAGGGGAGTGCCCCTGCCGGGACGGCAGGACCCACATCGGCCGGTTCCGTTACCGTGCTGGTGCACGTTGCTGGAGCCGTGGTTCACCCCGGAATCGTTGAACTGCCCGCCAACAGCAGGGTGTACCAGGCCATCCAGCGCGCCGGTGGAGAAGCCCCAGATGCCGCGCTGGACGCGGTGAATCTGGCGGCGCCGCTGCAGGACGGCGAACAGCTGGTTGTTCCCACCCGACAGCAGGCTGACAACGGATTCGTTGCCGGGCTTCCGGCTGGAGCAGGCGCCGCAACGGGTACCGGTGCCTCCGCAACGTCAGGGGGCACCGGTGGCGGAACAAACGGCAACGCGAAAGCCGGATCCA
>DATIMT010000396.1:0-3353 GCA_035475035.1 Arthrobacter sp. | reverse complement strand
TCCCAATGGGAATCAGACGTTTACTTATCTGCTTCGGCCGTGCATTCCTCCCCAGTTACTCCCGGGGCACCAAACCTTCCCTGCCCCCGTTCCGCTAAATCCCAGCCGCCCTGCCGAAATTGAGGGGGCACCGCTGAAGGTAAACGGGAAGGAACGCACGTGTCGGTTTCCGGATTTGCCCACATAGGGCCGACATCTGGTTCCGGCACACTCCCTGCGCAGCCTCCAATAATGCTGTGGACATTCTTGACTACCTGAAGCAGGCCGGCGGCATCGCCCGCTTCTCCCAACTCATCAAGGCAGGGTTCCCCCGTCGCGACCTATTGCGGCTGAGGGATACGGGCGTTTCCCAGCCCAGGCGCGGGGTCTTCGTCCTGCCGGACTGCGAGGAGGGCCTCCGCGCTGCGGTTCTGAACAACGGACGGTTGAGTTGCGCCAGCGCTGCCGCCCACTACGGGCTCTGGCTGCGCAAGCCTCCCTCCCTGATACACCTGGCCTGCACCCATGGCCACGGAACTGGCTTCATCCGGCACCGGACCATCCGTTTCCGGGGGCATTCCCTCTTACCTGTGGCTGCCGTCGAGGATGTGGCACTGCATGCTTTGGGGTGCCTGCCTCCTCCTGCATCCAGCGCCTTGGCCACTTCAGCAATCCGGCTGCAGTGCTCCGCGACCGGGCCCGCAACAACTCATCCGCAGTCAACGGATACGCCGTTCTGCGCTACATGCCGGAGCACATCTGGTTCGATCCAGGCTAAGTAATAGCAGAAGTCCGGACGGTTCTGGCCGGCGGGCAACAAAGGCCGCGCCGCTGAGCGTGCATTCCAGCCCAGTTACTCCCGCCCTGGGACCAGGCGTGGGCTCGAATTCCCATGGAATCCACGGCTGCGGCACGGGAGACCAAGGGTAACTGGGCAGGAAGGCACGAACTCCAGAACGGTTAGCGGCTGGCGGCGGGCACCAGGATCCAAAGCACCTCAACGGGCTTGTCGGTGGGGTTCACCCAGGTATGGGGTTCGCGGCCCGGAAAGGTAACAGTGTCGCCGGTGCTGAGGCTGTATTCCTCGTTGGTGAGGATCAGCTTGATGGACCCCTTGATCACGTGCAGCACATCCACATCGCAGTCCACGGCGTAGAGCTCGGACTCGCCGCGGCCGTGCGGCTCGATCACGGCCTGGATGACCTGGACCCGGCGTTCCGAACGTGCCGTCAGGAGCCGCTCGACGATGCCCTGGCCGCCGAGGGAGATCCGGGGGCCGTCGTTCCGCTTGGTCAGGTGGGTCTCCGGGGCGGCGAAAAGGTCACCAATGGAAATGGACAGCACCTGGCAGAGCGTCACCAGGGAAGCGACCGACGGCGAGGTCAGGTCCCGCTCCACGCGGCTAAGGAACCCCTTGGTCAGGCCGGTGGCGTCGGCGACCTGCTCGATGGTGAGCCGCTGGGACTGCCGGGCGGCCCGGATCCTGGAGCCGATGGCAACCGGGACGTTGCTGGGCTCAACTGGCAGTGCCTTCATCTACGAACCTTTCACGGCCGGTAATCCGGCTCCACTCTCGAGCCATAGTAATCGGCAGCGCTTTTGTGACGCGCCCATGCCACACCCGCATCAAGGGCGACATTCCCTTCCTTGACTGTTGCAGCCGTCACACTCTAGTCTGTGGAAACTCCTGTTGCCTATGAGGCAATTACAGGAACCCTCTCCGTTCGTCCGCGGCGGTCCCGGGCGCCGTTGCCCCTGGTCCCACACCCGGCGCCAACAGCTCCAAGGAGCCAACTATGGATGCAAGTGCCATCAACATCGCCATTGTGGTGGTGTACCTCCTCGCAATGCTGGCCTTCGGCTGGTGGGGCAAGTCCCGCACCAAAAACAACAGCGACTTCCTCGTTGCCGGCCGCCGCCTGGGACCGTTCCTCTACACCGGAACCATGGCCGCCGTCGTCCTGGGCGGGGCCTCCACCGTGGGCGGCGTGGGACTTGGCTACAAGTTCGGCATCTCTGGCATGTGGCTGGTGGTGGCGATCGGTGCCGGTGTCCTGCTGCTGAGCCTGCTCTTTGCCGGGACCATCCAGAAGCTGAAGATCTACACGGTGTCCCAGATGCTCACCCTCCGCTACGGCAGCAAGGCAACCCAGGCGTCCGGCATCGTGATGCTCGCCTACACGCTGATGCTCTGCGCTACCTCAACGGGTGCCTACGCCACCATCTTCGTCGTGCTGTTCGGCCTTGACCGCGCCCTCGCCATTGCCATCGGCGGCGCCATCGTCCTGGTGTACTCCACCATTGGCGGCATGTGGTCCATCACCCTTGCGGACCAGGTCCAGTTCGTCATCAAGACGGTGGGCATCTTTTTCCTCATGCTCCCGTTCACCCTGAACGCCGCCGGTGGGCTCGACGGCATCCGCAGCCGCGTCGATGCCAGCTTCTTCCAGATGGACGGCATCGGCGTCCAGACGATCATCACCTACTTCGTGGTCTACACCCTGGGCCTGCTGATCGGCCAGGACATCTGGCAGCGCGTGTTCACCGCCAAAACGCCCACGGTGGCCCGCTGGGGCGGTGCCACTGCCGGCATCTACTGCATCCTCTACGGCGTGGCCGGCGCGCTGATCGGCATGGCCGCCAACGTGGCCCTGTCCAACGTCAAGATCACTGCGAAGGACGATGTCTACGCCGAGGTGGCCCAGAACCTGCTTCCTGTCGGCATCGGCGGGCTGGTCCTCGCAGCGGCCGTGGCTGCCATGATGTCCACCGCATCCGGCGCCCTCATCGCCGCCGCCACCGTTGCCCGCGCCGACGTCCTGCCGTTCGTTGCCGGCTGGTTCGGCAAGGAAATCAACACCGGCGACACCGGGAACCCGGAGCATGACGTCAAGGCCAACCGCATCTGGGTCCTGGCGCTGGGCATCGTGGCCATCGTCATCGCCATCATCACCAAGGACGTTGTTGCGGCCCTGACCATCGCCTACGACATCCTGGTGGGCGGCCTCCTGGTGGCCATCCTCGGCGGCCTGATCTGGAAGCGCGGGACCGGCCTGGCTGCCGCGGCATCCATGGCGGTTGGATCAGTGGTGACGCTGGGAACCATGATCATCCTGGAAGTCAACGCCACGGCCCCGCTGGATGGTGTCTACGCCAACGAGCCCATCTACTACGGACTGATCGCCTCCGCCGTTGTCTATATCGCGGCTTCACTGCTGACCCGGCCCACGGAGCCGGCGGTCATGCGCGCGTGGCAGCTCCGCGTTGCAGGGCAGGAGCCCGAAGTTGCTCCCGAGGATGTCCTCACCAGCCGCTGACCCTGCATGAAGCACGACGGCGGCGCCTCCTTTCGCATTCGGCGAAAGGAGGCGCCG
>DATIMT010000395.1:0-2010 GCA_035475035.1 Arthrobacter sp. | reverse complement strand
TGAACGGACCCACCCCTGACCGTCGTCCAGCCGCAGACGCGGCCCCACGGACCCGTGCACCATTCACGGCAACGTTCCAGGCGCTCCCCCAGCCCCGGCACTGGCTTCTGCTGGGCGCCCTCCTCTGCGCCGCCGTCGTGGCACTCGGACTCGCCGTGCAGCTGCCCGGCGACACTGCTGCCGAACTGGGTGTGGACCAGGGGCTCAGCCGGCACCATGCCGTCGTGCTGTCCGCAGTGGCCATGGCGATCAACCTGGTGTTTGGCCCCGTGGCCGGGCTGCTGTTGATCGCCCTCGCCTCCCTCTGCATCCTGCTGTTCCGGCGGAACATCGTGGGTGCCGCTGCCTTTGGCATCATGGCGTGTTCGGGCTGGGTGGCCAGCGAAGTCTTCAAACTCATGTTCGCCCGGGAACGGCCCAACCCGGCGCTGCTCTTCGACCCGCTGGCACCGGAGACGGGATCCAACAGCTTCCCCAGCGGCCACGTCAGCTTCGCCGTCGCCCTGGCCTTCGCACTGTATTTCCTGGCTCGAGGAACCCGCTGGGCCAAAGTTGTTGCCGTCGCCGGCGCAGTCATGGCCGTGATCGTGGCATGGTCCAGGCTGTACGTGGGCGTCCACTACCCCACCGACGTGATCGCGTCCTTCCTGGCCGGGAGCGCCGCCGCGGTTTTGCTGGCCGGGCTCTGGAACCGGCTTGCTCCCCGGCTCCTGGACCGCCTGCCCGCCGCGCTCACCACTCTGTCCAGCCGACACTAAGGACTCCACGTGCACACCTTCCTTGCCCCTGACATGGTCTCCGCCATGGCCAGCGCCGGCGGAACGCCCTCCCTGCTGGACCCCGCCAGCCTGCTGGGCGGACTGGGCCCGGCCGCGCTGGGCGTCATCGCCGCCATGGTCTTCATCGAATCCGGCGTCCTGTTCCCGTTCCTGCCCGGGGATTCGCTGCTGTTCACCGCAGGCCTCCTGCACCAACAGCTGCAGCTGGCGCTTCCCGTACTGATAGCTGTGATCACCGCAGCCGCAGTCGCCGGTGACCAGGTGGGCTACCTGCTGGGCCGCCGGTTCGGCCGGAAATGGTTCAAAGATGACGCCAGGGTGCTGAAGACAGCACACCTCACCGCCACCGAGAACTTCTTCCACCGCCATGGCGGAGCAGCCGTAGTCCTGGCGCGCTTTGTCCCCATCATCAGGACGTTCGCTCCGCTGACCGCCGGCACCGCCCGCTACGGATACAAGGCCTTCACGTTGTGGAACATCGTGGGCGCCGCGGCATGGGCGACGTCCGTAACGCTGCTCGGCACCTGGCTGGGGCACTACGAAATCATCGCCAAGAACATCGACGTCATCGCCGTGCTCATGGTCCTGGTGTCCGTCGTGCCCTGGGCGATCGAATACCTCAAGCACCGCCGCAGGAACCGTCGCGCCGCCGTCGAACGTTCCCTTGATAACGACGACGACGCTTCCGCGGGTGCCCGGCCTGAGTTCGACACGGCGGCCGGCACGGCCCGACGGGACGCGTTCACGGAAGAATAGTCGGCATGACACACGCGGACCGGCTGTCCCTGCTGCTCGCCGAGGACGACCCCGCCCTGGGTCCGCTGATAACAGAACTGCTGGAACCGGATTACAGGGTGAGGCTGGCGGCCAACGGGCAGGAGGCCCTGCACCTGGGGCTGACGCAGCCCTGGGACGTGATGGTGATCGACCGCGGACTACCCATCATGGACGGACTGGCCGTCACCACGGCCTTGCGGTCAAAGGGCATCGCCACGCCAATCCTGATCCTCACCGCGCTGGGCGAGACGGACCAGAAAGTCCGCGGGCTGGACGCGGGCGCCAACGACTACATGACAAAGCCGTTCGACGCCGGCGAGCTGGCAGCGCGCCTGCGCGCACTGACGCGGACGTTCACTTCGCCCGCGGGCCCGGTGAGCATCGGCACCTGGGAGCTCGACCCGGCGTCGCGCTCTGTCCGTTCCGCCTACGGCGACCTGGTGACGCTGACCGC
>DATIMT010000394.1:0-9150 GCA_035475035.1 Arthrobacter sp. | reverse complement strand
CACCCGGAACAGGGTCTGCGCGGCGGCCGCCGCCTCAGGGCTGGTGGTTGCATTGCTCATAACAGTCTCCTGGGGTTGTCTGCGTACGCTGCCAGCTCGCGCTGAGCACGATTCTACGGCTGCGCAACCACCCCGTCACGGCAGGCAAAAGCCTGGCTTTAGGGAGTATCTGCCGCATGGATGGCCACCGGGTGGGCAGTGACGGGGAAGAGCTCGTGGAGCCGGGCGCAGGAGCGCTGGACCACGGACCGCAGCCAAACGCTGGCCGGGTCCTCCGCCTGGGACGGGTGCCAGTACATGGCCTCCACCAGGGACGCCTCGGTCCCGCCGGAGAACTCCAGCACCACGATGTCCGCGCCGCGCTGCGCCCGGCCGGCCAGCATCCGCGGGACGAGTGCCACAAGGTCCGTGCCCTCGACCAGGAGCGGGAGCGACAGGAAGCCGGCCACCACGGCCGCTACCCGGCGCTGGATTCCTGCCGCCTCGAACAGTTTGTCGGCCGGGGTGCTGATGCCCTCGCCGAAGTAGCCGACGGCGTGCGGCACCGCGGTCAGGTCTTGGAGTGTCAGGCGGGACTGCTGGAGCAGGGGGTTGCCTGCGTCGGCCACAGCCACGAAGCTGTCGCGGAAGAGCTGCTTGCTGGCTCCCTGCATCTGGTATCCCGTGGGCCCCACCAGCAGGTCGATCTTGGAGTAGTCGGCCATCTGGCCTTGGATTCCGGAGCCTGCGGTGGGGACGAAGTCCACGGACACACCCGGCGCTTCTTCCCTCAGGATTCCGCGCAACGGCCCGACAATCAGTGCCGCCGCATAATCGGAGGCGGCGATCACGAACTCCCGTTCGCTGGACGCCGGATCAAAACCGGACCGGACGCGGGTGGCCCGCTGGATGTGCAGCATCGCTTCATCAACCAGCGGGACCAGGGCCTGCGCAAAAGGCGTGAGCTCATAGGTGCGGCCGTTCCGGACCAGGAGTTCGTCGTCGAAATGCCGCCGGAGCCGGGCCATGGCCGCGCTCGTGGCGGGCTGGCTGAGCTGCAGCCGCTCGGCCGCCCGCGAGACGTTCCGCAGCTCCAGCAGGACCTGAAGTTGGGGCAGCAGGTTCAGGTCCAGGTTCTTCATACCCATAGGTTATCCACCCTCCGGAGAGGGCACGGCCTAGTGAGCGGCCGGCACCACCCGGGGTCCGCGGAGCAGGACTGCCAGCAGTGCCACGGCGCAGGCAACACCGAGCGCACCCAGCGCCACGCTGAGGTTTCCCAGTGCACCGGCGGCCACCCCAATGACGATGGGGGTCAGGAATTGCCCAACAAACAGGGTTCCGGTCCAGATTCCCGTCCCGCGGCCGCGTTGCTGGTATTCCAGGCCGTTGACCGCCCAGGTCAGCAGGGTGGGCAGCAACACGCCGGTTCCGGCGCTGGCAACCACCGCTCCGGCAATGGCCAGCGGCACGTTGCCGGCGATGGAGACGAGGAACAGTCCGACGGCGGCCAGCCCGAATGCGAGCGCCAGCAGGTTCCGCGTGCCGAGCTTGGCCAGGAAGCGGAAGGAGATGGCTCCCGCCGCCGTGGCAAGGGATGCGATGGCCGCTGCCAGGCCGATGAGGGCGGCATCGCCGACCCCCAGCGCTGTAATGACGTACGGCAGGTGGACAATGAGCGCGTAGAAGACGATCCCGCCGAACAGTGTCACCAGGGCGGGCGCGGCGATCTGGCGCCAGGGCACCGGTGTCTTGGCCGCCATGGTGCGCTGGGTCTTGGCCGGTTCCCAGAGTTTGAACACCATGGGAATGACAATGACTGCGCTGGCGGCGTAGAGCCAGAACGGGGTCCGCCAGCCGATGCTGCCCAGGGCACCGCCCAGGGCAAAGAACGCGGTAGCGGCGAGCGCACTCACCATGGTCTGAAGCCCCAGGTACTTGTTGCGCTGTTCACCGGCGTAGTAGTCGGTGAGGAGGGTGGTGCAACAGGTCATGATGGCGGCTTCGGCTATGCCTACGCCAATCCTGGAGAGGGCGATCGATTCCAGCGAACCAAGCCACAGCGGCGCCGTTCCGAACACCGCGTAAGCCAGCATCGCGACGACCAGCAATTGCTTGCGGCCCACCCGGTCCGCCACCCATCCCGCCAGGGGAGAAAACAGTGCCACGAACAGGGCGGGCAGGGTGAGGGTTAGCGGGACCAGGATGGCTACGCCGGGGGTGTCGGCGAAAGCCTGGTTGAGCGTGGGCAGGACCGGTGCCAGCAGGACCGCCCCGAGGACCGGCATGCAGCTGCCAGCAACGAGGAGACCGGCCTGGATCCGGCCGGCTTGGCGCACCCCCGCCCCGCTGGCCGAATCATTGCGCGTCCCGATCCCTGCAGGATGAATATTCTCCATTGAACTTCCTTCGCCTCTTGATGGCCACCGAGGAACCGGCGCCGTGAAGACGCAGGAAGTGGCTTTCATCAATGTGGCAAGGGTTGGGATATCGGGGAATCCGGTGTTTGGGATAGCTGGTATCCACGGAACGGATGGAAAGGGCGGGCTACTCCTCCGCCAGCGCGTTCAACTCCGCCCGGGTCGGCGGGTTCGCGCCGGGTCGGGACACGGTGACGGCCGCCGCCCGCGCCGCGTGCTCCAGGAGTTCAGCCAGCCCT
This sequence comes from Arthrobacter sp., assembly GCA_035475035.1. GTDB lineage: Bacteria > Actinomycetota > Actinomycetes > Actinomycetales > Micrococcaceae > Arthrobacter. The sequence goes on along the minus strand of DATIMT010000394.1, from coordinate 6,512 downwards.
TCCGCCGGCAGGTCCCGGAGCTCCGCGCGGTTCTGGGCGCCGTCCAGCTCACGGTCCACCAGGCCGGACAACAGCGCGGCCATGAAGGAGTCGCCGGCACCCACCGTGTCCGCCACCTCCACCTTGGGGGCGGCAACGGACGCTTCGCCGGCCCGGCAGACACCCCAGGGCCCGTCCGCACCCCGGGTGACCACCACCATGGCAGGGCCTTCGGAGCCGCCCATCGCCAGCCACTTGCGCGCCGAATCCAGCACGTCCTGTCCCGGGTAAAGCCATTCCAGGTCCTCGTCCGAGGCCTTGACCACGTCGGCAAGCGTCACGAACTTCTCAGCCTGCCGCCGGGCGTAGTCCACGTCTGTGATGATGCTGGGCCGGCAGTTGGGGTCGAAGCTGATGGTGGCGGAGGGGTGGGCGTATTCGACGGCGGCCAGCACCTCGGTGGCCCCGGGCGCCAGCATCGTGGCAATGGAGCCGGTGTGCAGCAGGGTGGTGCCTTGCAACATGAAGCCGAGCCGGTCCGCGATGCCAGGCAGCTCCCAGGTGAGGTCGAAGGTGTAGGCGGCGGCGCCGTCGTCGTCAATCAACGCAGTGGCGACGCTGGTGGGCAACTCATCAGGCGGCAGGGGAAGCATCACCGAGCTGGCGCGCAGGTGCGCGGCGACGGAATCGCCGTAGGCATCCCGGCCATAGCGGCCAATGAACTGCACGGGATGGTCCAGCCGGGCCAGGCCCACAGCAACGTTGAGCGGGCTGCCGCCCACGTGGGCCTCGATTCCGGAGGCGCGCTGGACAACGTCAACAAGGCCTTCGCCGATAACTGTGAGCATGGACATACTCTGCCAGAGGACAGCCCGTCCAGCACGGAGATGTCGCGGGCACGGCTCGGAACAAAGGGACCCTTGACAGAAAAGTGATCGATCACCAAACTTGTGTTACCGATCACTTTTCTAGCCCGGCAGGCATTCGGGCTTTGCTCCGGATGCGCGGCATCCTCCCCGGAAGCAAGGGCATCGCCACCACAACACCAAGCAACCGTCGAAGACGACGCGCCACTTTGGAAAGGACTCCCATGAGCCACAACCCCACGCGCCGGAGCTACCTCAAGCTTTCCGCGGCCGTCGCGGCTTCCGCCCTGACCCTGACCGGATGCTCATCCGGCGGAACCCCCGCAGCGGAGGAAACCGGACCGGTCACCATCCGCTTCACCTGGTGGGGCGGCGATGCCCGCCAAAAGGCAACCCAAAAGGTGATTGAAGCCTTCCAGGCCGAAAACCCCAACATCACCGTGGTGGGTGAGTACAGCGACTGGACCGGCTACTGGGACAAACTCGCCACGCAGGTGGCAGCCAACGATGCCCCGGACGTCATCCAGATGGACGAAAAGTACGTCCGCGAATACGGTGACCGCGGCGCCCTCCTGGACCTTAAGAAGCTCACGGGCCTGAACACCTCTGGCATCGAAGCGGACACGCTCAAAAGCGGCGAGGTGGATGGCAAGCTGGTGGGCCTGGTCACCGGCATTGCCACCTTCTGCATCGCGGCCAACCCAAGCGTCCTGGCAAAGGCCGGCGTGGCGCTCCCGGATGACACCAAATGGACTTGGGAGGACTACAGGAAGATCGGCCAGCAGATCAGTCAGAGCGGGGCCGGCACCGGCGTGGGAGTTCAGTACGGCGACCAGGACCTTTACATCTGGGCGCGCCAGCACGGCGACCGGCTCTACGACGACGACGGCAAAGTGGCGATCAAGCCCGAAACCGTCGTCTCGTTCTGGAAGAACGTCCATGATTTGTCGGCTTCCGGCGCCGGGCCCAAGCCGTCGGTCATCATCGAAAACGCTTCGGCTTCCCTGAACCAGACGGCACTCGCCAAGAATGAGATGGCATTCTCCGGCGTCTTCAGCACCCAGCTCACCGCCTACTCGGGCGCCAGCGGTCAGGAACTGAAACTGCTTCGCCTGCCCGGCGAATCCAGCGCCAAGGAACGCGGTGCGTACTACAAGCCCTCCATGTTCTGGTCCGTTTCCTCCCGCAGCAAACACCAGAAGGCTGCTGAAAAGTTCCTCAACTACCTCACCAACAGCCAGACCGCGGGCGACATCATGCTGACCGAACGCGGCATCCCTGCCAACGCCAAGGTCCGCGAGGCCATCTCCCCCAAGCTGAACGCCACAGACAAGGCCGCTATCGCCTTCACCGATTCCATCGCCGACGAGGTCCGCCCCGCACCGCCCATCACGCCCTCCGGCGGAAGCACCATCACGGACATCCTCAGCCGCTACACCTCGGACATCCTTTTCGACCGCACCACCCCCGAAAAGGCCGCCCAGCCCTTCATCGACGAGCTCTCCTCCTCACTCCGAAAGTAAGAAATGACCCGGAAAAACAAGCACGACGCCGGCAGGCCCCTTCGCGTCGCTTTCATCGGCACAGGGGGCATCGCCAACGCCCACGCCGAGGCGCTCAAGCAACAGGCAGGCATCGAACTCGCCGTAACCATCGATATCGACTCCTCGCGGTCCGAGGCCTTCGCCGCAAAGTGGGGGTTCACCCGGACCGCGGCCAGCCTGGCCGAAGCCGTGGACGCCGGCGGGCTGGATCTGGTGGCCATCTGCACTCCCCCGTCCAGCCACTTCCCGCTGGCGCTGGAGGCCCTCTCCTACGGCCTGAACACGGTCATCGAAAAGCCCCCGGCGCTCTCACTGAACCAAATGCGGGACCTGGAAACAGCGGAGGCAGGGTCCGAAGGCTCCATCAGCTGCATCTTCCAGCACCGGTTCGGCTCCGGGGCGCGGCGGCTGCTCGAGCTTCAGCAAGCCGGAGCCCTCGGCAGACAGCTCGTTGGCACCTGCAACACCCTCTGGTTCCGTGACCAGCCCTACTTCGACGTGCCATGGCGCGGACTCTGGGACGTGGAAGGCGGCGGGCCCACCATGGGCCATGGCATCCACCAGTTCGACCTGCTCCTGCACCTCTGGGGTCCTTGGTCGGAGGTGACAGCGTTCGCAGGCAAGCTGGCCCGCAAGACCGACACCGAGGACGCATCGGCGGCCGTGGTCCGCTTCGAATCCGGCGCCATTGCCACCATCATCAACTCCGTGATCTCTCCGCGGGAGACCTCCTACCTGAGGCTGGACTACGAGAAGGCGACGGTGGAACTGGAACACCTCTACGGCTACAGCGACCGTAATTGGAAGTTGACGCCGGCACCAGGCCATGACGCCGTCGTCGGTCTCTGGAACAACGGGGAGGACCAGCCAAGCGGTCATTCGGCACAGTACGCCGCCATTATCCGCAGTCTCCACCGCGGGGAGTCGGGCCCCGTCCCCCTCCGCGATGCCTACCCCACCATGGAACTGGCCGCCGCCATCTACGCGTCAAGCGTCAGTGGCAAAACCGTTGCCCGCGGGGGAATCGACGCCTCGAGCCCCTTCTTCACACGCATGGATGGACATTTGGAACCCTGGAAGCAAGAGCAAGCAGCCAACGCATGAACACCTCAACTGCATTGAGCTGGCACCTCAACGACCAGTCCGTCACTGTGTCGCTCGGGGACCTGGAGATCGCCACCTACACCTATGACGCCACGGACGAACAGCGGGAGTCGCCACGACCGTTCTTCCATCCGTTGCGCACCACGGCAGGCGAGACCATCAGCGTTTACCGCCCCTGGGACCACGTGTGGCACAAGGGCATCGCCTGGTCCCTGCCCCATTTCGGCGACGACAACTTCTGGGGCGGCCCCAGCTACCGCCGCGGGGAGGACTACACATGGCTTCCCAATAACGGAAGCATGCGCCACGAGCGGGTGGTCGACGCAGGGCTCGACGGCGGGGCGTTCCGTTTCGTGCACACGCTGCGCTGGTGGACGCAGGCAGGGAAGCACGTTGTGGATGAAACTCGAAGTATCAGAATCGCCCCCGGCGCGGACAGCACGTCCTGGACCTTGCATTTCGAAACAGAAATGACGAACGTCTCCGGCCACGATATCCAAATCGGCTCACCCACCACGGAGGGGCGGGAAAACGCTGGGTACGGTGGCCTGTTCTGGCGGGGCCCCCGTGAATTCGCTGGTGGCCGTATCGTGGGCCCGGGCGGCGCTACCGGGGAACAGCTGCGCGGCACGCGGGGACCGTGGCTCGCGTTCGTGGGCCAGCACGACGACACGTGCCGGTTTTCCACCGTGCTGATCGCTGACGACACGGCGAACCCCCAGCACCCGCCGGAATGGTTCGCCCGGTCCGAGCCCTTTGCCTGCTTTGGCCCTGCCCCGTTCTTCAGCAAGGAAGTACCTTTCGTTGCCGGGGACACCATGGTGAACCGGTACGCCGTGGTTATCGCCGACGGCGATTCGGACAGGAACCGCCTGGATGTGCTCGCGGCAGCAGCCGGTGACGTTCTGCGCGGGCGAACAGTGGAAGCCACCGCATGAAGGCAGCGGAGGGTCCATTCTTCCCGGGCGGAGTGGCGCTGACCCGGCTGGGCGTCTACGACTGGGAAGCGGCAGATGGGGCGTGCGGCGGCTCCCCGCATATGCACACCGCCTCCGCCGAGGCTTACCTGGTGCTCTCCGGAAGCGGACACGTGGAAACTATCACTTCCTCGGGCTGGGAGTCGCACGATCTGGCTTCCGATGATCTGCTGTGGTTCAGCCCCGGGACCATCCACCGGATCCTGAACACAGGGGGGCTGGAGGTGCTGGCCATCATGCAGAACGGTGGACTGCCGGAAGCCGGTGACGCCGTCCTGACCTTCCGGCCGGACCTGGTTGGCGATCCCCAGCGGTACGCCAGGGCCGCGGCGCTCGAGGCCGGACCCGAATCACCGCGGTCCTCCCACGCTGAAGCGGCACGTGCCAGACGGGACGAAGCACTGGCCGGCTATTTGCTGCTGAAAGAGGCTGTGCAGGCTGGTGACTTCACGGGCCTTGAGCAGTTCCACCATGACGCTGTCCGGCTGGTGCAGGGACGGGTCCAGGGCTGGCAGGAACTCTGGAGCCGTACGATTGCCCCGGAGGCTGCCCGAACGGAACGGTGGCTCGCAGATCTAACCGAGGGCAGGTTCAGCCACTTCCGGGACGCCTCCGTGACCAGGACCGCACCGGCAGGCGGGGATCGGGTCTTTGGCATGTGTGGGATGCTTCAAAAATGGGACAGCAGCCCCAGGAACAGTTTTTGAAGGGACATCCTCGTGGTGCAGGAAGCAGCCGGACAGGGCAGGGCAAAAGCCCCGACCATTTATGACGTGGCTGCCCTGGCCGGAGTGTCCCACCAAACGGTGTCCCGCTACTTCAAAGCGAGGGGCGGCCTCAAGCCCGGAACTCTGGAGCGCGTGGAAAAGGCCCTCGCGGAGCTTCACTACACGCCCAACCTGGCGGCCCGGTCGCTGAGGTCACGGGAGCTCTACCGCGTGGTGGTGGTAGTCCCGGAAGCGTCGCTATATTTCCCTGTCCGGATGCTGAATGGAGCGGCTGCCGCGGCGCATGCCGCCGGCTATCGGGTGGATGTGGTTGCCATCGAGGGAAGCGGTGAAGCGCACGCGCGCCAGTTAAATACTCTCCTGGGAGGAGAGGACATAGCGGGCATCCTGTCCTTCGTCCCCAATCCTGCGCCAAGCTCGCCGGACGGCGGGTCCCCATCAGTTCCCCTGGTGGTCGCCGGGGAATACGACAACAAAATGCGTGCCCGCGGCAGCCTTGCGGACGGCGCCGCCGCACGAAAGATCGTTGAGCACCTGGCCTCGCTCGGCCACCGGAACTTCTTCCACGTGGCCGGACCCACAGCATGGCCGTCTGCCCGCAACCGCAGGGCTGTTTACGAAGAAACGGTGACTGATCTTGGCCTCGCCTCACTGGGCGTGGAAGTGGGTGACTGGTCCCCTGCATCCGGGTACGCGGCCGGGCAAAAGATCGCAACCGTCAAGGAGGTCACCGCTGTGGTGGCGGCCAACGACCAGATGGCCATCGGCGTGATCCGCGCCCTGCATGAACAGGGCCTCTCTGTACCAACGGACATCAGCGTATTCGGCTGGGACGACATGGCCGAGTCCTCCTACCTGATTCCCGCCCTCTCTACGGTGCACATGGACCTCGAGGCCCTCGGGGCCCGCAGCATGGCGGAACTGGTCTCCCGGATCCGGGGACAGCAGCCCAGCACGGAGGAACTGTCACTGGCTCCCATGGAGCTGGTCCTCCGGGAATCAACAGCCCGGGCGCGGCTCTAGACCAGCAGCTTCCGGACCAGTTCGCGGCACGTGAAGTACGCCTGCGCCCGTGTATCGATCAGCGCGAAGTGGTCTCCCGGCACCAGGACCAGTTGTGCCGGGACGGGACCTGCCTGGCTTGCGTCCACATAGGAGGTGGACATGGCCAGCGGGACGTCGTCGTCCTCCGTGGCGTGGACGGCAAACACGGGAACGTCCACCGGCAGCACTTCCATGGGATCCGCGAGGCGGCGCCGTTCCGGGAAGGCCGACGACGGACCGCCCAGGAGGTTGGCCACCGCGCCGTTGCTG
>DATIMT010000393.1:0-3303 GCA_035475035.1 Arthrobacter sp. | reverse complement strand
GCAGGTCCAGTGACTGCGCATGCCAGCCGTGCAGGTTGACGGCGCCATCGGCCACCAGGCGGTCGAAGCTGGCCAGGTCCTGGACTTCGAGGGCGCGGGGGCGGGGACCAAGGCTTCCGGCGAAATTCACGGTTGCTGCCTCGCGGTCCACATCATGGAGCCAGCCTAGGCCACCAACCGGCAACGCGGGGCCGGACCAGGCCCGTCCGTCAATGACGGAAGAGCCGGGTCCGACCCCGCGTTGTTTGATGAGCGGTCGGCTATGCGGAGAGCCTCGCCGGCGCGGCACCGTCCCGGAAATGCGCTTCGAGGTCCTCGAGCGAGTGGCCCTTGGTTTCCGGAACGAACCTGATGACGAAGGCCAGGGATGCGAGGTTGACCAGGACGAACAGCCCGAAGGTGCCCGTGGAGCCCAGGGCGTTGACCACGATGGGGAAGAGGAACGAGATGGCGGCGTTCACGGTCCACAGGGCGAAGACCGCGATTCCCATGGCGAAGCCGCGGATGGCCAGCGGGAACATTTCCGAAAGCAGGAGCCAGACGCAGGTGCCGATGAAGCACTGGACGAAGGCCACGAACAGCATCATGGCCGCCAGGATGGTGTAGCTGGCCAGGTCGGACTGCGGCAGGAGGAAGACGACGGCGAGCAGCGCCTGGGAGCCAACCACTCCCGAGAAACCGATCACCAGCATGCGGCGGCGGCCGACGAAGCCGAGCAGCCAGATACCCAGGATGGTCATCAGAACTGACGTGACGCCGACGCCGATGGTGGCCACCAGCGACGCGCTGACGCCGAGCCCGCTCTTTTCCAGGATGGTGGGGGCGTAGTAGTTCACCGTGTTGATGCCGGTGGCCTGCTGGACGGCGGCGAGGCCGATGCCGATCCACAGCAACCGGCGCATCCACGGGTTGTTCTTCAGGTCCCGCAGCGCATGGCCCCGTTCTTCCTTTGCGGTGCGTGCTGCCTGCGCGATCTCCTCGTATTCGGCAGCTGCTTCCTGCGGACTGCGGCTTAGGTCCAGGACACGGCGGCTGTCCTCGAGGCGGCCGCGAATGGCGTACCAGCGCGGTGACTCGGGAAGCATCAGCATGCCGGCGAGCAGGGCGAGGGCAGGGATCGACGCGATGCCCAGCATGGTGCGCCAGACCTCATTGTCGTGGATCAGGGCGTCCAGGAGGGCATTGATGGCGAAGGCGAGCATCTGGCCGGTCACGATCATGAGCTCATTAATGGTCACCATGCGGCCACGGAGATGGGCCGGCGCCATTTCGGCCAGGTACAGCGGGCAGGTCACGGCGGCGGCACCCACGCCCAGGCCCAGGACGATGCGGGCGGCGATCATGAAGGTGACATTCGGCGCAAGCGCGCAGCCCATGGCACCGAGCAGGAACAGCAGTGCGCAGACGAGCAGGGAACCGCGGCGTCCCAGCCTGTCGGCCATGCGGCCGCCGGTAAGGGCGCCGACGGCGGCACCCGGGAAGAGCAGCGCGCTCACCACGGTTGCTTCCTCGACGGCGGACATGTTGAGGGAGTCGTTCATGTACAGCAGGGCGCCGGAAATGACGCCGGTGTCGTAACCGAAGAGCAGGCCGCCCAGGGTGGAGATGACGGTGAGCCGGGCCAGGTATCCGCGGCGCCCGGTGACGGACCCGCCCATGGTTTGTTTCTGCAACAGCATTGTTGCCTCTCAAATTCTCTCGGGGACCGGAAGTCCGGTCTGGAATGTGATGCGTGCCACTCACTTTAGAGCGCTCTAATCGCACCCGTCAATAGAAAGTCTTAATGTCAGAACATATAACGTCCGGTCGTCCACCCGCCGCGAAACCAGGAGGATCCCTTGACCCCGAAAATGCGCCTGCTACGATCGAGAGAGAAACTATGTCCTATCAAGCGAACATATGCCGGGCAGATTGCGGGCATCGCAGGCGTCCCAGGGGGACGGCGGCACAACACCGAAGACGAGGGAACGCACCGTGGCGAACAACCTGGGCCTCAGCATCGACCGATCTTCCCCCGTGCCCCTGTACCACCAGGTGGTCCAGGGCATCGAAGCGGCCATCTACAGTGGGGTGCTGGAACCCGGCAGCCGGCTGGATAACGAAATAGACCTGGCTGCGCAGCTCAACCTTTCCCGGCCCACCATGCGCAAGGCCATGGATGAGCTGGTCCGGTCCGGCCTGCTGGTGCGCAAGCGCGGCGTGGGAACCCAGGTGGTCTCCAGCCAGGTGCGCCGTCCGCTGGAGCTGTCCAGCCTCTACGACGACCTCACCAACAACGGCAAGAAGCCCACCACTGAGGTTTTGAGCTTCTCGCATGTGGAGGCGGACGACGCCACCCTGGCCACGCTCCAGCTTCCCCCGGGCTCCAAGGTGTACCACTTCACCCGGCTGCGGAAAGTGGGCGGCGCACCGCTGGCGCTCATGGAGAACTGGGTACGCGACGATATTGCCGAGATGGATGAGGCCATGCTGGGGGCTGAAGGCCTGTACTCGATCCTCCGCCGCGGGGGCGTGAACTTCAGGCTGGCTACCCAACGGATCGGCGCCGTGAATGCCAACGACTACCAGGCCTCGATGCTGGATACGCCGGCAGGATCAGCCCTGGTCACCATGGAACGTACCGCCGTGGACGATACCGGCCGGCGGGTGGAAACGGGCCACCACGTGTACCGCGCCGATTCCTACAGCTTTGAAATGACACTCGTACAGCGATAATCCAAAGGAGCCAACCTCCAATGACCAATTGGGTCTACCCCCTGGGCACCGCGGCAGACGGCACGTGGGACATCTCGATCGGAACCTCCGACTCCTCCCTCACCGTCGACGGCTGGGCACACACCGGACTGAAAGTGGCCACCCTGCCGGCGGGCGCCGCCGTCGAACTTCCCGCCGCGGACGAGGAACGCATCGTGGTGCCCCTTAACGGGTCCTTCACCGTCACCGTAGATGGCACCAAGTACCCCCTGGATGGGCGGCCCTCCGTCTTTACTGGCCCTACGGATGTCCTCTACTCAGGGACCGGGCGTGCCGTGACCATCAGCTCAGCCGACGGCGGCCGGATCGCCGTGGCCACGGCGCCGGCCCAGGCGTCCTACCCCACGCGGCTGGTGACAGCCGCCGCAACCCCGGTGGAGCTGCGTGGTGCGGGCAACTGCTCACGCCAGGTGCACAACTTCGGCACCCCGGCGGCACTGGAAGCCGACAGGTTCATCGTCTGTGAGGTCCTGACCCCGGCCGGCAACTGGTCCTCCTACCCTCCGCATAAGCATGACGAGGAGAAGGACGGCGAGACTGCCCTCGAGG
>DATIMT010000392.1:0-6705 GCA_035475035.1 Arthrobacter sp. | reverse complement strand
CCGTCTGCTGGTGCCTGAGCTACCGCATTCCGTCCCAACAGAACATCTCCCTCCGTGGAGAGGACCGAAGAATCCCGTGCGTGGACAACAGGGGCAGCAAGGTGGACCTCACCATGGCCTACGTGGGCACCCGGAAGCTGTTCGAGGACGCGGGCTTCACGAAGGCTGCGGACACGCAATCGGTGCTGAACGGCTTTCCGCGGGTGCTGATGCGGCTGGAGCTGGCATGACCGGAGCAGCTTTGGATGCGGTCCTCGCTGAGCTGTCGGCGCTCGACGACCCAAAAGTGCGCGAAGCCAACCTGAAACGCGGGGACGACCACGGGGTCAATCTCGCCCGGCTGAGGGAAGTGGCCAGGCGTTTGAAGACGCAGCAGGAACTTTCCCTGGCCCTTTGGGCGACCGGTGACACGGCTGCCCGGTTGCTGGCAGCGTTGGTTTGCCGTCCGAAAGAGTTTGCGCCGCATGAACTGGAGACCATGCTGCGCCAGTCACGCGCACCCAAACTGCAGGACTGGCTGGTGAATTATGTGGTCAAGAAGAGCCCTCACGCCGAGACGCTGCGGCCTGCCTGGATGGCTGACCCCGACGAACGGGTGGCAAGTGCCGGGTGGGAGCTGACCGCCGACCGGGTAGCCAAAGAACCCGATGGGCTGGATCTCCCAGGCCTTCTGGACATCATCGAAGCGCAGATGAAAGGCGCGCCGGACCGGCTGCAGTGGTCGATGAACACCACCCTCGCGCGAATCGGAATTCATCACGCGAATCTCCGGGCCCGGGCCATCGCCATCGGCGAGCGCCTCGAAGTCCTGAAGGACTATCCCACCCCGCCCAATTGCACGTCGCCTTACGCACCTGCGTGGATCAATGAGATGGTCGGCCGGCAGCAACGGGCCTAGGCCGGGGCGGCGGTGATGGGCATGTGGACGACTATTTCCGGCGCCAGTATTTTCCCCAGTCAACTTCCATGGCCCACAGCGCCAGGAGCAACGCGTCCATGGTCATCAGCCCCGCCAAAAGGTACGCCCACCCTGCCAAAGAACCCATTGCAATCTCCTGACTATCCCCAGCCAATCGATTGCTGCTAAGTGTGGCACTTAAAACGCCGGTACGGAACGCCCTCCACCCGCCGTCCTGAAGAGAATTTCCAGCCTGTTGTGCGCCTCGGTTTCGAGCTTGAGCCGGTGGGTCAGCTTTTCCACATGCCGTGAGATGTCGGCACCCACCTGGAGCCGGTCACCGGGCCAACTGGACACCTCCCGCGATTCCGCGAGTGCGTGCTCCAGTTCCCTGGCTGCCGCCCGTACCTTGCGTGAGTGGAAGTAGAGGCGAAGCAGCGCCCTGGCTTTCTCCACTCCCTTCCTTTTCATTTGTTCCATTGGCTTCCCCGTCTTCCGCAAGCTGTGCAGCCTCCGGCCTGGTCGTCGTCGTACCCTGTCCCGTGGAACTGCTGCCTTCCTTTGAGTGTGCCCGGCGTTCCTCAACGTCCCGGCAAGCAGATGCCAAGATTTCCGCAAGATCTGCTGAGTGCCGCGCATTCGGACGGCGGAAAGGGCAAGCAACACCCTTGTCAGCGACTGTCAGCGACGTCACCGGCAACTGTGAAGCCTGCGACATGCCCTGTGCGCCTTAATACTGTAGAAGTAGACCTATGGTCTCTCCCCCCGAAATCCGTCGTGCCGTTGTCATCGAAGATGACCCGGATATCCGCGGGCTGCTGGTCCGCGTCCTGGTGAAGCAGGGCTTCGACGTCACCCACGCCGGCGCCGGGTTGCCGGGCGTGGAGGAAGTGCGGCGCACCAAGCCGGATCTGGTGACCCTGGACCTGAATTTGCCGGACCTCGACGGGCTGGAAGTGTGCAAGCGCCTGCGGGAGTTTTCGGACGCGTTTATTGTGATGCTTACTGCCCGGGCAGACGAACTCGACAAGCTGACGGGCCTGGACAACGGCGCCGACGAATACATCAGCAAACCCTTCAGTCCGCGGGAACTGCAGTCCCGCATCAACGCCCTGTTCCGGCGCCGGCCCTCTGCCGCCGCGGAATCCGCTGCGCGGGGTGAGCTGGAACGCGCCACCGAAGTGCAGCAAAGCCTCCTGCCCAAAGAAGACATCCGGGTGGACGGTTACGACGTTGCCGGTCTCTTCCGCCCGTCCCGCAATGTGGGCGGCGACTTTTACGACTGGTACCAGACCCCGGAGGGACTCCACCTCACGTTTGCCGATGCCATGGGCAAGGGCATGGGTGCGGCGCTGATTGCGGCCACGGTCCGTGCAGTGATGCGCTCCACGGGCATGCGGCAGGACCTCGACGCCGGGTTCGCCTCTGCGAGCAAGGCAATCGCCAGCGACCTTGACTCCTCCAATTCCTTCGTTACCCTGTTCCACGCCCGTCTGGACGCAGCGTCCGGCAAGGTCTGCTATGTCGACGCCGGGCACGGCCTCGCGCTGCACGTCCAGCCGTCCGGGCCAGCGGACCGCCTCCCCTCCGCCGGGCCGCCGGTTGGGGCGTGGCCTGGGACGCACTGGCCGCAGTCAGAGCTGGAGCTGGCTCCGGGGGATTCGCTGGTGGTGGTCAGCGACGGTGTGCTGGACGTATTTGGCTCCGTGGAGGATTTCACCGGTGCCGTACAGCTCGCAACGCAGTCAGCGGGCTCGGCACATGAGGCCAGCAATTCCATCATGGGCCTCGCCCCGGCTGAGACCGCCGAAGACGACGTGACAGTGGTAGTGGTGCGCCGGCTCCCTGCCGAGGTGGTGGCGTGACCCGGTTCTGGACCCGTGTGGTGGTGGTACTGACTGTCCTCACCGGCCTGAACTACATCGCATGGCGCTGGATGTCCTCCCTCAACTGGGAGGCCTGGTGGATTGCCCTCCCCCTGGTGGTGGCCGAAACCTACAGCCTCATCGACGTGATGCTCTTCGGCATGACCGTGTGGAAACTGAAGCTCCGCAAGGCGGCTCCTGCGCCGCCGCACGACGCCACCGTTGACGTCTTCATCACCACGTACAACGAAGACCTGGACATGGTGCTGACCACCGCGTTGGCAGCCCAGAAGATCCGGCACCCGCACAGCACGTGGATCCTTGACGACGGCGCCCGGCCGGAGCTGAGGGCCCTGGCCGAACAGCACGGGCTCGGCTACGTCACCCGCAGCGAGGACTGGACCTCCGACCTCCCGCGGCACGCCAAGGCCGGAAACCTCAACAACGCGCTCATGGTCACCCACGGCGAGTTCCTCCTGATCCTGGACGCTGACCAGATCCCGGAGCCTGACATCCTGGAAAAGACCCTGGGGTACTTTAACAACCGCCGGGTTGCCCTGGTCCAGACCCCGCAATACTTCAGCAACGTCCCCGCCAGCGACCCCCTGGGCAGCCAGGCGCCCTTGTTCTACGGCCCCATCCAGCAGGGCAAGGACGGCTGGAACGCCGCCTTCTTCTGCGGATCCAACGCCATTTTGCGCCGCGAGGCCCTGATGCAGCTGGGCCTGGTGGGCTATGTCAAGGAAACCGAGAAAAGCATCCGCCGCGCCCTGGCCGCATCCCGGGCAGCCATCAAGCAGGCCCGCAAGTCAGCGGATGTCGAGTCTCCCCTTGTGGTTGAGGTCCTCGACGAAGTGGAGGCAGCCACCCGGGAAGCCCAGGAGGAAGTGGAAGCGGGCCAGCCCCTCAGCGAGGTTACCTACCGTGTCCGCCGCCGCGTGGATGCCGCCGTGCAGACCCTGGTCCAGGCCGACGTCGCCGCCCTGCAGGCGGACCTCGAAGAGATCGCCGCCATGGAACTGGCCCATGTGGGCGAGTCCGGCGTACCCGTGGTGGCGGACGACGCCATCCAGCGCATGTCAGCCCGGGACTGGTCACCGCTGGGCGCCCTGGAATCCGTCCAGGCCGTCCTGGACGCCCTGAGCGTTGAACGCAGCGACGAGGCCCAGCCGGTGATGCCCCTGGCCACCATTTCCGTAACCGAGGACATGGCCACGGCCATGCGCATGCACGCCATGGGCTGGGAGAGCGTCTACCACCACGAAATCCTGGCCTACGGCCTGGCGCCCGAGGACCTGAAGACCATGCTCACCCAGCGCCTTCGGTGGGCGCAGGGGACCATCCAGGTGCTGCTCCGGGAAAACCCCCTGCTGCAGAAGGGCCTCAAGCCCGGCCAGCGACTGATGTACTTCGCCACCATGTGGACCTACCTCAGCGGGTTCGCAGCGGTCATCTACTTCGCGGCCCCCATCATCTACCTGCTGCTGGGAATACTGCCGGTCAGCAGCCTGAGCTGGGACTTCTTCATCCGCTTCATCCCGTTCATGGTGGTCAACCAGCTGCTCTTCGCCGTGGCCGGGCGCGGCATCCCCACCTGGCGCGGGCAGCAGTACAGCCTGGCGCTGTTTCCCACCTGGATCAAGGCGTGCACGACGGCGGCCCGCGACGTGTGGTTCGGCCGGCCCCTTGGATTCGCGGTCACTCCCAAGGCGCGCCAAAGCGGTGGACCCAGCTGGAGCCTCATCCGGCCCCAGATCGTGGTGTCCATCCTGCTGGCCGTCGCCGCCGTCGTCGGAATCATCCGCCTGGCCGCCGGGCTCGCGGAACCGCTGGGCACCCTGGTCAATGTCGCCTGGGTGGTCTTTGACCTGGTGGTCATGAGCATCCTGGTCCGCGCCGTGCTCTACAAGGGGTACCAACCGGCCACAGAACCTGCAAACAGAGAGGAATCCTGATGGAGTTCAGTTACGAGGTCAACGATTCGTACGCGGAGGTCAAAGCGGACGGGCGGCTCAACATGGTGTCCGCGCCCAAGCTGCGTGAATTCGTCACGGACGTGATCGCCGGCGGGTCCAACCGAATTGTGGTCAACCTGGAAAAGACAGCCTTTATGGACTCCTCCGGCCTCGGCGCCCTGATCGGCTGCCTCAAGGCCGCCCGCCAGGCTGGTGGCGACCTGCGGATCGCCGCGGTGCAGCCCCAGGTGAACATGGTCCTGAAGCTGACCAGCATGGACAAAGTCCTCACCGCCTACCCCAGTGTCGAAGAGGCGTTCAGCAATGACTGAGGTACTGGCGTCGCGCAGCTTCCGGGGACCCGCTGCCGAAGACGCCATAGAGGCGGTCCACAACGACCTGGACAGCTTGTGGCTGGACGTCCCGTTCGTCAACGACATGGACCAGATGACGTTCACAACCGCCGTCATCGAGTCCGCCTCCAACATCGTCCAGCATGCACAGCCGGCCGGGGGCCGGGACGTGGAGCTGGGGGTGGAAACCACGGTCCAGCCCGCGCTGCTGCAGGCCCGGGTCAGCGCATACTACGCCAAGCCGCCGTTCGGTCCCATGGAGCCCTCCACGCCCGGCGACGACGCCGAATCCGGACGCGGCCTGGCCCTGATCGAAGCACTGGTTACCACTGTCACCTTCGAGCGCCAGGGCGCCACCAATACGTGGGTGCTGTCCAGGACGTCCTCCCGGGATTAGGCCTGCCCTGCTTGAGGCTGCCGGTCAGTGCTTGACACTGCCGCCCGGCTGAACTTCAATATTACGTATGCTGAAATAACAGTTCCATGATGCGGAAGCCTTTTGTGGTGTTCCATGAATGGGCGCCGGCTTTTCCGGCATCCGCATAGCCGTCACCATGGATGCCAGCATGACCACCGAGGAACACGCCAGCATGAAGCTTGCCGAATTCAACGCCGCTGATCCCGCCGCGGCCCAGGCCACCCTCCGGCCCTGCATCAACGTCAGCCGCTGGGTGGAGGCGGTCGCAGCAGCGCGCCCGTTCACCACCCGGAAACAGCTCCTGCAGTTCGCCACCCACGCCGCCGATCCCTTCACCCCCGCCGAAGTTGAAGCCGCCCTGGCCCACCATCCCAGGATCGGTGAGCGTCCGACGGCGGCCGGCACCGAGGCGTCCATGTCCCGTTCAGAACAGGCCGGGGTGGACCCTGCGGATGCTGCGGCAGCGGAGGCCCTGGCCCGGGGCAACCGGGAGTACGAGGAGAAGTTCGGCCGCGTCTTCCTGATCAGGGCGGCAGGACGCACCGCACCGGAAATCCTGCAGGCCCTGAACCAGCGGCTCGCCAACTCCCCCGGGGAAGAAGACACGATCGTGGCCCAGCAGCTGCGCGAAATTGCCGTACTGCGGCTCGAAGGACTGATCAGCGAATGAGCGTCTCCCACGTGACTACCCACATCCTTGACACCGGCGCCGGGCGCCCGGCGGCGGGGGTCGCCGTCGTCCTTTTGAAAAACGACGGCGGCACCTGGCGGGAGCTGGCAGCCTCCAGCACAGATAGCGACGGCCGGGCCAAGGACCTTGGGCCGGAACAGCTGGAACCCGGACACTACAAGCTGAACTTCGCCACGGGGAAGTACTACGCCGGGCTGCAGACGGCAACGTTCTTCCCCGAGGTGGACCTGGTCTTCGAGGTGACCGGCCCGGAGCATTACCACGTCCCCCTGCTCCTGAGCCCGTTCGCATACTCGACGTACCGGGGCAGCTAGCCCCCGCTCACGGGGGTCCAGTGTCAAGCGCGTTAACCCAATGTCACGGCCGTCACAGTTTCCAGCATATGATCAGGAAGTATGGCTTCGAATAGAGATCCTGAATCCGATACCGACGCCGAGGGCGGCCAGTCCGGCGGAGTGCAATCCGTTGAGCGCGCCCTGACCGTACTGGAGATCCTGGCCAGGGAGGGCCACGCGGGCGTGAGCG
>DATIMT010000391.1:0-23733 GCA_035475035.1 Arthrobacter sp. | reverse complement strand
AAATTTGCGTGCGGAACCGACTCACGAAAAGCCTGGTTTATCGCTGTGCCTCAACGCCGTGGGGTCGTAACCCAAGTGTTGGCGTAAGCACCGAAGATCCAGAATACGCTAAATCCGGCTTCGGCCGCAAATGAGGCTGGTTCCGGCGGCCCGGCTGTGGTAATAACCACAGCCCGACAGGCAGCACCGCACCCATGCCCCTCCATAATAGCGGCCGCCCACCCGCAAGGGTCAGGAATGCAGCCTCGGCGCGTCGAAGAACTCCACTTCCAGGCGGCAGGACTGCTTGAACGCCATCACCATCGCTGCCCTCTCCTGCCCGGAAGCCGATCGTCCGGCTGCATCCACGATGGCGATGGCCTGGCGGGTGGCTTCGGCAAAGCCCTCGTCAGCATACGTGCGGAGCCAGGCCGCATAGGGGTGCCCGTCCGGCTCACCTGATGCCACGAACCGGGCATGCAGCTTTTCGCCAACTTCGGCGTAGAGCCAAAAGCAGGGCAGGACGGCTGCAGCCAACACTGCGTAACTGCCCGACGCCGACGCTGCCGTGAGGTGGTCAACGTAGGACTTGGTGACGGGTCCCAGTCCGTTGTGGGCAGGCCGTGTACTGAGCCACGAGCGGTGCAGTTCCGACTCCACCTCAAGGCACTGCTGCGCGGACCGGGCCCAGAACAACTGTTCGGCCTCGGAGGGGGCCAGGGCGCTGGCCCGTGCCAGCACCCGGGAGTAGCCGTTCAAGTAGAGGGCATCCTGGGCCAGGTAGTACGCAAAGTCCTTCTCGGCAAGCCCGCCCGAGGCCAGGCCGTGGATGAAGTCCAGCGCGTAGATGTCGGCAAGGTCCCGCTGGGCCTCCGCCCACAGCCGGGCGGCAAAACCGCCTTCCGCCAGGGCCGGCCGCATATGGTGGAAGTGGTGCACGGGACCGTTCCCCTGGCCCACCTCCAGTTGGCTCGAGTTCTCCAGTGCGCCGGCCAGCCAGGGCTTGACCGTCCGCAGCGATGCCTCCCAGTCACCCAGGCGGGCCTGGACGGTCGCCATCGCCGAGGACAGGGAGCAGCCCGTGCCGTGGCTGTTACGGGTGGCCACCCGGCTGCCCTGCACTTCCACCACTTCCTGTCCCAGGAGGCCGCCGGTGTTGACCAGCGCGTCGGGGCAGTCCAGGCCTGCCAAGTGGCCGCCCTTGACCAGCACAGTGGCTCCGGTGGCATCGGCCAGGCTTCTGCCCTGCTCCAGCGCGGCCGCCCAGTTTTCCGCGGGCTCTGAGCCCACCAGCATGGCAAGTTCGGGCAGGTTGGGGGTGATGAGGTGGGCAAGGGGCAGCAGTTCGCGGAGGGCGGCTTCGGCGGATTCCTTCAGCAACCGGTCACCGCTGGTGGCCACCATGACGGGGTCGAGGACCACGACGGCGGGACGGACCTTTTCGAGCCATTGGCGGACAGTGCGGATCACCGCCTCGTCGCCCAGCATGCCGATCTTGACGGCGTCGATGCTGATGTCAGTACTGACTGCATCCAGTTGCTGGGCCAGGAAGGCTGCCGGCGGAACGTGGACGGCCTGCACCCCGCGGGTGTTTTGTGCCGTGAGGGCCGTAATCGCGGCCATTCCATATCCGCCGTGGGCTGCGATGCTTTTGAGGTCCGCCTGGATACCCGCTCCGCCGGACGGATCGGACCCGGCGATGGAAAGGACGCGTGGGACCTCGCGGCCAACGGCCGGGGAAACACTTGAGGCAGTTGGCAGGGGCATGGAAAGGGTCGAAGACAAGAGACATCCCTTCGCCGGTACTAGCCGGACAGGTTCAACGGGTCTGGATCTCAGCCGGCCTTCTGCGCGGCACCCCGTGTCGATTGTCCAGCCTAGCTGCCCCGGGGCCCGCCGTGACAAAAGTGACGGGCCGGGGCATGCAGAAAGTCCCCGCTCCGCGGACCAGTCCCCCTGCGCTTGGCGGGGAACTGTCCACACAACGGGGACTTCCTGGCTGACGTCGGCGCCTGCCGGTTTAAAGTTCCGAGGCCGGAACTCCTACGCCCAGGATGATGGGCTCGTCCGACTGCTTGCCCGGTCCGGCCTTCGTGACCGCCTGCGCCGGTTCGGGGGCCTTCGCTTCGTGCGAATGGCCCGCACTGGCGGCCTGGACGCCCTCGTGGTGCTGGACAGCGGTCTCGTTGGCGGCACCCTGGGCACGGCTGGCCGCGCGGTGGCGGCGCGGCCGGCGTTGCCGGGACTGTTCCAGCGTGTGGTCCGAATAGTCCTTTTCTGCCGGAGCTGCCACGGTGGGGCGGGCTTCCGCTCCCCCGCCGGCCTGCCGTGCGGGCGCTGCCTCTTCGGCTGCCTGCACCGCATCAACGGCCTTGGCGGGCGCGTTTTCCACGGGGGAAGCGGGCTGGCCGAGGTGGGCGAACGCTTCCGCGAGCCGGTCCAGGGTGAGGGCGGGCTTGGGATGCTGCTCCTCCGCGTGATCCACGAACGGAAGCGGGACTTGCTCGCCGCCGAAGGTCAGGACAGCCGCGGGACGGGCCGGGGCATCGGCGTCGTGCTTCTCCTCTGCAGGGGCCGGCGCGGGTACGGCCGACGGCGCCTGCCGCGTTGCCGCTACTTCGTCGTCATGCAGGTGGGCCGCGTGGGCCGCAGCCGCGATGTTCGCCAGTGCAAGCCTGGTGGCCTCTGCCTTGGCGTGCCGCTCAGCGTCTGCGGGGTCCGGGAGGACCGTGTGGACGTGCACCGCAGGCGCCGGGACAGCCTCGGGCTGCTGGCCGCCGCGTCCCCGCCGCCGTTTGCGCTCGGGACGCACACCCGGCTGGCTGCTATCGCTCCGCTGCCCTTCGGTGCGCTGGACTTCCGCGCGTGCTTCGGGCCGGTTGTCGGTGCGCTGGACGTGGTGTTCGGCCGCCACAATGTTGGCGCGGCGATGCTCCACAGGATCATCATGGGTCACCACGCCCCGGCCGGCGCAGGCCTCGCACTGCTCGCCGAAGACTTCCAGCAAACCCGTGCCCATGCGCTTGCGCGTCATCTGGACCAGACCCAGCGACGTGACTTCGGCAACCTGGTGCTTGGTCCGGTCCCTGCCCAGGCATTCCACCAGGCGGCGGAGGACCAGGTCGCGGTTGGATTCGAGCACCATGTCGATGAAGTCGATCACGATGATGCCGCCGATGTCGCGCAGCCGCAGCTGGCGCACTACTTCCTCGGCAGCTTCCAGGTTGTTCTTGGTGACCGTTTCCTCGAGGTTGCCGCCGCTGCCGGTGAACTTGCCCGTGTTGACGTCCACCACGGTCATCGCTTCGGTGCGGTCAATCACCAGGGAACCGCCTGAAGGCAGGAAGACCTTCCGTTCCAGGGCCTTGTGGATCTGTTCGTCGATCCGCCAGGCGGAGAAGATGTCCTGGTCCTTGGTCCACTTCTCGAGGCGGCCCACCAGGTCCGGCGCCACATAGGTGACGTAGGCCTCGATGGTGTCCCAGGCTTCCTCGCCGGAAACGATGAGCTTGGAGAAGTCCTCGTTGAAGACGTCGCGGACCACCTTGATGGTCAGGTCGGGTTCGCCGTAGAGCAGTTCGGGAGCAAGGATCTTGGTGGATTTCGACTGGCTCTCGATACCCTCCCACTGCGCGCGCAGCCGGTTGATGTCGTGCGTCAGCTCTTCCTCGGACGCGCCTTCTGCGGCGGTGCGGACGATGACGCCCGCGTGCTCCGGCAGGCGGTCCTTGAGGATGCGCTTGAGGCGGTTCCGTTCGACGTCGGGCAGCTTGCGGGAGATGCCCGTCATCGAACCGCCGGGCACGTACACCAGGTAGCGGCCGGGAAGGGAGATCTGGCTGGTGAGGCGCGCGCCCTTGTGACCCACCGGGTCCTTGGTCACCTGGACCAGGACGGTGTCGCCGGACTTCAGCGCGTTTTCGATCCGGCGCTGCTTGCCCTCGAGGTTAACCGCTTCCCAGTTCACTTCGCCTGCGTACAGCACGGCGTTGCGCCCGCGCCCAATGTCCACGAACGCCGCTTCCATGGACGGCAGCACGTTCTGGACCTTGCCCAGGTACACATTGCCGATGAGCGAGTCCTGCTGGGTCTTGGACACGAAGTGCTCGGCCAGGACGCCGTCTTCAAGGACGGCGATCTGGATTCTGTCGTCGCGCTGGCGGACAATCATCTGCCGGTCAACGGACTCACGGCGCGCCAGGAACTCGGCCTCGGTGATTACCGTGCGGCGGCGGCCCGTGTCGCGGGATTCGCGGCGGCGCTGCTTCTTGGCCTCCAGGCGGGTGGAGCCCTTCACGCTGGTCACCCGGTTGTTCACAGGTGCTTCACTGACGGGACGCGGCGCACGGACCCGCGTCACCGTGTTGGGCGGGTCGTCATCCCCGCCGCCGGTCAGCTCGAGGTCCTGGTCGCCGCGGCGGCGGCGACGACGGCGACGGGACGTCACACCGTCCTCCAGCTGAGCGGCGCTGTCCTCGTCGGACTCGTCCTCGGCGTCCTCCTCGGCACTGCTGCCGTCAGTTTCCCCGTCAGGCCTGTCACCGGTGCGGGTGCGGCCCCTGCGGCCCCGGCTGCGGCGCCGGCGGCGGCTGGAATCGTCGCCGTCTTCGGTTTCGTCTTCCTCAGGCTCCTCGACGGCGGGCGCTGCGGGACGGACAACGGTGCTGAGGTCCGGCGCCTGGAAGATCACGGAGGTGGGGGACGCAGGTTCCAGGAAGAGCGAAGTAAGGGGGCTGCCCGCTGCTGCAGGGGTCTCCCGGGCGGGCTCCACGGACTGGCCTGCAACTGGTTCCTGGGCCGGCTCCCCGGGAGCGGCAGACTCCTGGGCCTGCTCCTGTTCCGGCACTGCGGCCTGGCCCTGCGTTTCGGGCGCCGCTGTTTCCACAGCCACGGCGTCCGCTGCGTTGGAATCAGCTGCCTTGGCTTCCCCTTCGGGCGCGACGGCGGGGGATGCGGCCTTGCGGGTGGCTACCCGACGGCGGCGAACGGGCTTGGTTTCGGTCTCTGCCATCGCGCCGGCAGCAGGTACTGCGCCGAGGCTTTCACCGGCGGCGGAGGGTGGGGCCGGAGCATCAACGGCCGCGTCGGCGCCGGCTGCAGCGGGCGCTGCCTCGTCGGCGAAGGCGGGCAGGGGCTCGGTGGTGTCTGCTTTCTTCCGGGCGCGTGTGCGCCGGACCGGCGCCTTGGGCGCCTCCGCAGCCTCCTCCACCTGCGCGTCGCCGCTCACCGCGGGGACGGCCACTTCCGGCGCCTTGTCCGCGGCAGGCGCCAGGGCGTCCCCAGTCTTGGGAGCCGCTTTGCGGCGGGTACGTGGAGCCTTCTTCGGTGCTGCAGCCTCCACAGCCGCTGCATCGTCGTTAACGGCCAGTTCCTGATCATTGTCCATATGTGGCAACACTCCTGCCCCTGACGTACCGCCACATCCGGCACCCATTGGGGCACATATTGTCAAAACCCGCAGGCGTTGACAGAAGTCAAATGGATACTCCCAGGTTCGCACCGTCGTTGGGGTGCGGCAGCCCGTAGGAGCCGGCAGATGTTCTGAAAACCCGTTGTTCTGCGTGCCACAACCAGGTGCCGCCCAATGGAGTGGCGGGAGTGCCGGAAAAATCCGAAGCCTGCCCTGCCCATCATTGGCGGTCTTGGGAACATACCACCGGACCGGAGTCCGAATGTGGATCGGCTTCCAGCCACGTTCATTCTCTCATACCCGGACCCGATCGCCGCGGAGGAAGGCGCTGCCGTTCCCATTGCTGTGTGTTGGCTCCAGCCTCCGGCGTTACAATCAGGCACAGGAGCACCGGACGAAAAGGACGCCACACCCATGCCCAGCATCTCCCCCGTCAGCGCCCACGATCAGGAACGGACCGCCGGTCCGGAGGCCAGTGCTGCCGCAAGCGCTCCGCGGATGACCCGGAACCGGCCCTTCGGGTGGCTGCTCGTGATCACCGGAATCGTGGGCTGGGTTGCCTCCGGAACCCTGGTCCTGGAAAAACTCGAAGTCCTCAAGGACCCGAACCACGTCACCGTGTGCGATGTGAACCCCTTTATTTCCTGCGGTGAGGTGATGAAGACGTGGCAGAGTTCGCTGTTCGGCTTCCCCAATATGTTCATTGGAATCGTAGCGTTCGCCATCATCATCACCGTGGGCATGGCCCTGCTTGGCGGCGCAACTTTCGCGCGCTGGTACTGGGTGGGCGTGCAGGCAGGCGTTACGCTCGGGTTCGCGTTCGTGGTGTGGCTGTGGTCCCAGGCCCTCTACTCGATCCACATCCTGTGCCCGTTCTGCATGATCGTCTGGGCGGCCATGATCCCGCTCTTCGTGTGGACCACCATCAGGAACATCACCGCCGGGGTCATCCCCATGCCTGCAGGCGCAGCCCGCATCGTGGCTGATTCCGGCTGGATCATCACCGCCCTGCTGTACGTGGCAGTGATCGCCACGATCTTCTTCGCGTTCATCCAGGTGTTTGCTGGAACATCCGGCTTCTGAGCCCGGCAAGCAATAAGGCCCCTGGTTCCGAGGAACCAGGGGCCTTATTGCTGAATGCCTGGACTGTCTGTCAGCCCTGGAACCAGATCTTGATCTCGCGCTCGGCGGAGTCGGTGGAATCGGAGCCATGAACCAGGTTTTGCTGGACCTTCAGGCCCCAGTCCCGGCCGAAGTCGCCGCGGATGGTGCCGGGCGCCGCCGTCGTTGGATCGGTAGTGCCGGCCAGTGACCGGAACCCTTCGATGACCCGGTGGCCTTCGAAGACAGCCGCCACCACAGGGCCGCTGAGCATGAACTCCACCAGCGGCTCGTAGAACGGCTTGCCCATGTGCTCCTCGTAGTGCTGCTCCAGCAGCTCACGGGTGGCGTCCACCTTCTTCAGCTCAACAAGGCTGTAGCCCTTGGCTTCGATCCGGGCCAGGACAGCGCCGGTCAGGTTACGGGCGACGCCGTCGGGCTTGATCAGGACGAGGGTGCGCTCTGTAGTCACAACTGCTCCAATGCGTTGGTGGGGTTTGGGAATAAGTCTACGGGGACGGGTTTACGGGCACTGGCTTACGGCGATTGCGGCTGGGCCGGGCCGGCCCCGTCCGGGTGGGCGGCTTCCCATTCGGCCTGTTCACGTGCGCGCTGCGCGGCCTCGCGGTCCAGCCGGATGCCGGTGCGGATCCCGTACCACCAGGCAACCGCGAACAGGGCGCCCACCAGGAACATGGCGGGCTCGAAGATGCCGGTGAGGATCAGGACCAGCTGCAGGATCCATCCCAGGCCGATGCCCCAGGGTTTGTTGAGGACTGCACAGGCGAAGACCATGACGACGCTGAGGGCAATGCCCACGCCGAGGATCAGCGCCGGCGGAAACTCCCCGCGGCGCAGTCCGAACACCACCAGGGTGGCGAAGAACATGACGAACGCTTCCAGCAGCAGCACCGTGGAAGCGAACATCACCTTGGTGGAGCGGCGCTTCTTCGGCATGCCGGGACGCCATTCGCGCTGGGCTTTGGTCAATCTGGCCACGGTTACGCCTCCGTTTTTCCGAGCAGGATCCGTGCTTCCGCCACCAGGGTGATGGAGCCCGTGACCAGCACGCCGCCGGAGAGGTCGTCATTGGCTTCGGCCCGTTCCACAGCCCATTCCAGCGCATCGTCCAGTTTTTCGGCAACGTGGACGTTGTCCTCACCAAATCCCAGGTCGATGGCGAGCTCGGCCAATTCGGTGGCCGGCACGGCCCTGGGAGAGTTGGACTGGGTGAAGCAGTACTCCACGGCCATGTCCCCGAGCGATTCCCTGAGTTCGCGCAGGATCTCCTCGGCGTCTTTCTCCTTGAGCACGCCCACCACCGGAACCAGCCTGGTGAAGGTGAATGCTTCCCGCAGTGCGGCGGCGGAGGCCTTGATGCCGTCGGGGTTGTGGGCGGCGTCCACAATGATAGTGGGCGCAGTCCGGACCACCTCCAGGCGGCCTGGCGACGTTACGGTTGCGAAGCCCTCCTGCAGCACCTCGAAGTCAAGTTCCTTTTCACCGCCGAAGAACGCCTCCAGGGCGGCCACCGCCACGGCGGCGTTTTGTGCCTGGTGGGCTCCGTGCAGCGGAACCAGCAGCTCCGGGTAGCGGCCGGCAATGCCCTGGATGGTCACCATCTGCCCGCCAACAGCCACGGTCCGGGATTCGACGCCGAACTCCACGCCCTCGAAGCGGAAGGGCACGCCCACCTCTTTGGCTTTCTCCAGCAGCACCTGGGCCGCATCGAGGGGCTGTGCCGCGCTGATGAGATAGCCGCCGGGCTTGATGATGCCAGCTTTTTCACGGGCGATATCCTCCGTGGTGTCCCCCAGGAGGTCAGTGTGGTCCAGCGAGATCGGCGTCACCACCGATACTTGGCCGTCGCCAACGTTGGTGGCATCGGTAATGCCGCCCAGGCCCACTTCGATGATGGCCACATTGACCGGCTGGTCAGCAAAGATCGCGAAGCCCAGAATGGTCAGGCACTCGAAGTACGTCAACCGCGGCTGCCCCTCGGCTTCGAGCTCAGAGTCCACAATTTGCAGGTACGGCCGGATTTCGTCCCAAATCCGGACGAACGTCTCGTCGGATACCGGGTGGCCGTCGATGCTGATCCGCTCCGTGACCTTGGACAGGTGCGGGCTGGTGTAGCGTCCCGTGCTCAGGCCGTGCGCGCGGAGCACCGATTCGATCATCCTGGAGGTGGAGGTCTTGCCGTTGGTTCCGGTCACGTGGATGATCGGGAACGCCTTGTTGGGCTCACCCAGCACGTCCATCGCGCGGAACAGCGGCGCCAGGCGGGGCTCCATCTTGTTTTCCGGCGCCCGTCCCAGCAGTTCGGCATAAACGCTTTCCACGGAAAATTCGTCGGTCATGTCCTAGGCCTCCACTTTTTCAACCGAGACGGCGGGTTCGGGCACATTGGCCGGTTCCGCCGCGAGCTCCACGGTCAGCGTCTCGCCCTTGACCAGTTCAGCGTTGGCCAGCAAGGCATCCACGACGTTCTGCTGTGCGGTGACCGTGGTCCGGATGCGGTCGCTGACGTTGAGCCCGGCGTCCTTGCGGGCCTGCTGGATGGCGCGGACCATGTCCCGTGCCAGTCCTTCGGCTTCAAGCTCGGGGGTCACTTCGGTGTTCAGGACGACGAACCCGCCGCCGGGCAGCACGGCAACGGCAGCCGAAGCACCCTCTGACTCGGCCACCACTGTTTCCAGCGCGTATTCCTGCGGCTCCAGCTTCAGCCCGCCAGCGGTGACCGCTCCCTCGTCATCCACCGACCAGTCGCCGGACTTGGACCCCTTGATGGCGACCTGGACGTTCTTGCCCAGGCGCGGCCCGGCGGCACGGGCGTTAACCACCAGCTTTTGCTGGATGCCGAACTCCTCCGGCGACGCGGTCGCGGCATCGAGCAGGCGAACGGAACGGAGGTTCAGTTCATCGGCGACGACGGCGGCAAAACCTTCCAGCGCGTCCGCGCCGGGTGCCACAACTGTCAGTTCCTGCAGCGGCAGGCGGACACGCAGGTTCGCGGCCTTGCGGAGCGAGGAACCGGTGGAGCAGATCTGCTGGACCCGGTCCATGGCTTCCACAAGGTCCGGGTTCGCGGGGAAGAGGTCCGCGTCCGGCCAGTCGGCAAGGTGCACGGACCGGCCACCGGTCAGCCCTCGCCAGATCTCCTCGGACACCAGCGGCAGCAGCGACGCCGCTGCGCGGGTGACCGTCTCAAGGGCGGTGTACAGCGCGTCGAAAGCGTCCCGGTCCTCGTCGAAGAAGCGTTGGCGGCTGCGGCGGACGTACCAGTTGGTGAGCATGTCCAGGTAGCTGCGCAGCGAGTCGCAGGCGCCGGAGATGTCGTAAGTGTCCAGCTGGGTTGTCATGCTGCGCACCAGGTCACCGGTGTTGGCCAGCAGGTACTGGTCCAGCGTGTCCTGGTAGCCCTCGTAGCGCAGCATCGCTTCGTACCCTGACCCAGCATTGGAGGCGTTCGTGTACAGGGTGAAGAAGCTGTACACGTTCCAGAGCGGCAGGATGACCTGCCGAACGCCGTCGCGGATGCCCTGTTCGGTGACGATCAGGTTGCCGCCGCGGAGGATGGGGCTGGACATGAGGAACCAGCGCATGGCGTCGGAACCGTCACGGTCCAGGACCTCGGACACGTCCGGGTAGTTGCGCAGGCTCTTTGACATCTTCTGGCCGTCGGAGCCCAGCACAATGCCATGGCTGATGACGTTCCGGAACGCAGGCCGGTCAAACAGAGCGGTGGAGAGGATGTGCAGCATGTAGAACCAGCCACGGGTCTGGCCGATGTACTCCACGATGAAGTCCGCCGGGTTGTGCGTGTTGAACCAGGCTTCGTTTTCGAACGGGTAGTGCACCTGGCCGTAGGGCATGGAGCCGGAATCGAACCAGACGTCCAGCACGTCCTCCACGCGGCGCATCACCGACTGGCCCTCTTCAGGCGTGCGGGGATCGTCCGGGTTGGGCCTGGTCAGTTCGTCGATGAAGGGGCGGTGCAGGTCAACCTGGCCGTCCTTGTTCAGCGGCAGGCGGCCGAAATCGGCTTCGATCTCGGCCAGGGAGCCGTAGACGTCGGTGCGGGGGTATTCGGGGTCCGTTGACTGCCACACCGGGATGGGGCTGCCCCAGAAGCGGTTGCGGCTGATCGACCAGTCGCGGGCGTTCTCCAACCACTTGCCGAACTGGCCGTCCTTGACGTTGCCGGGGATCCAGTTGATCTCCTGGTTCAGTTCCGACATCCGGTCCTTGAACTTGGTGACCTCCACATACCACGAGGACACCGCACGGTAGATCAACGGGTTGCGGCAGCGCCAGCAGTGCGGGTAGCTGTGCTCGTAGCTTGCCTGCCGGACCAGGCGACCCTGGGCACGGAGCACCTGGGTGATTGGCTTGTTGGCCTCGAAAACCTGCAGGCCCACGATGTCGTGGAGGTCGCCGTGCTTGAACAACGGCAGGAACTTCGCGCCCTCGTCCACGGAGAGCACCACGGGGATGCCGGCCTCCTCGCAGACTTTCTGGTCATCCTCGCCATAGGCCGGCGCCTGGTGCACGATGCCGGTTCCGTCGGTGGTGGTGACGTAGTCTGCAACCAGGAAGCGCCAGGCGTTCTCCATGCCGTACTTCTCGTCGTCGGCGAAGTCGTCCCAGAGCCGCTGGTACCCAAGCCCTTCCAGCTCTGCGCCGGTGTAGGTGGACACCACCGCTGCTGCCGCCTCTTCAAAGCTGTCATAGCCGAGGTCCTTGGCGTAGCTGCCCAGCAGGTCCGCCGCGAGCAGGAAGCTGCCCGTGACCGGCGCGTCGGCCGTGGCCGCCTTGATGCCGTTGGGACCGGCGGGCAGCACGGCGTAGGTGATGGAAGGCCCGACGGCGAGCGCGGCATTGGTGGGCAGCGTCCAGGGGGTGGTGGTCCAGGCGAGGGCCTGCACGCCGGCAAGCTGCCTGGACAGTTCCGACTCCCCGGCGAGGATGGGGAACGTGACGGTGACGGTCTGGTCCTGGCGGTTCTTGTAGACGTCGTCGTCCATGCGCAGCTCGTGGTTGGACAGCGGGGTCTCGTCCTTCCAGCAGTACGGCAGCACCCGGTAGCCGTTGTAGGTCAGGCCCTTGTCATGCAGCTGCTTGAACGCCCACAGGACCGATTCCATGTACTCAACGTTGAGCGTCTTGTAGTCGTTGTCGAAGTCCACCCAGCGGGCCTGCCGGGTGACGTAGCTGCGCCATTCATCGGCGTACTTCATCACGGAGGCGCGGCAGGCGTCATTGAATTTGTCGATGCCCATGGCTTCGATCTGGGTCTTGTCGGTCATCCCCAGTTGCTTCATGGCCTCAAGCTCGGCAGGCAGGCCGTGGGTGTCCCAGCCGAACCGGCGTTCCACACGCTTGCCGCGCTGGGTCTGGTAGCGGCCCACCAAGTCCTTGGCGTAGCCGGTGAGGAGGTGGCCGTAGTGCGGGAGGCCATTGGCGAAGGGCGGGCCGTCGTAGAACACGAATTCATTGCTGCCTGGCTCGCCGCCGGGAGCGTCGGCGCTGCGCTGGTCAATACTGGCCTGGAAAGTGCCGTCCCGGTCCCAGTACTTCAGGATGCGCTCTTCGATCTCCGGAAACTTCACGGAGGCGGAAACGCCGGCGCTGCCGTTGGAAGCGGTGCTGGAGGCTGAGGCCTTGGGGTAAAACGTCATGTTCGACATCCTGGGTTGAGCGTGGCGAGCCCCCGGCACTGCCGGAAGCTCCGTTCAGGATGCGAGGACGGCTGCCGTGCCGTCCCGAAGACTGCACGCTCACCGCGGTACCACCTCACTTACCGGCACTGGCCATTCCGCGAAGGAACGCCGCCGCACCGGCCTCTCATTTACTGCTGTGACGGG
The DNA here is from genome assembly GCA_035475035.1 of Arthrobacter sp. GTDB lineage: Bacteria > Actinomycetota > Actinomycetes > Actinomycetales > Micrococcaceae > Arthrobacter. Next base: position 11,376 of record DATIMT010000391.1, on the reverse strand, counting down.
CTTACCCGTCCGGTTCTACTGACGCCGCCTGCCTTGCAGGGCACGGCTGCGTGTTCTTCCGGAAGCTCACCGGTGATTGCCGGGTCATAGCCACTCCAGAGTCTACTATCGCCGCAGCGTCCAATGCCATTCAGAGCGGGCTGTGCCATTCCGGGGCACGGCGCACTGCCCGCGCCCCGGAATGCGTCACTTCCCGATCAACCTGCCGCTCACTTGCCCTGGTCCACCTGAAGCCGGAGGGCGTCGTACATGATCCCGGCCATCGGTTGCATCCAGTTGTCGCTGGTGGGCGCGGCCGCCGGCTTCGTGGGCGTGAGTGTGAGGATGTTTTCGCCGTCCTGGATCAGGCTGGCGGGAAAGGTGATGGTAGGAAGTTTGCGGTACATCGCCCGGGCTACCAAGCGGTAGGACGAGTTGTCTCCAGGAGCCCCGGGCAGCGGATCGACGGAGGCGATTGGCTTTCCGTTCAGCGCCACCCCGAGGGTGGCGAAGACCTGGCCAGCAAGGGCGATGTCCAGGTAGCCTGTGCCCTGCTGGTAGCGGTGGGCATCGAAGCGGATCCGCCATGTGGTCAGGGACTGGTCCGGCGAGGTGCCGCGCCACTGGAGCTGCAGGGGCGTACCGGGTGTCTTGACCACGGGCTGGAAGTAGTTCCACTTCTTCGCCGGATCGTCCACCCCCACCTTGAAATCGACCCCCTCCGGAAATTCGTACGGATACTCAAGCCACGTAAGGGTTTTGCGGAAACCGTCTTTTCCCCCGTGGACGTAGAACTCCTCGGAGGACCTGTCCGGGGTGCCGATCTGCCACAGGGTTGTGCCGTGGCCCTCGGGAAGCCACACGTGCGTGCCGGTATCAACGCTGGTGCCGGCCGGCACCGTGATGCCGGAGCGGCGGTACTCCCCCATTACGCCGTCGGTGAAGGCGGCCAGGGTGTAGGTACCCGGCCGGACCCCGGCGAGGCTGAACCTGCCTGCCTGGTCAATTTTGGCGGAATAGATGTAGTCGAGGTTGAGGTACTGCCAGTCATCCCCGGCCAGGGTGACGCCCTGGTATGCGCGGTCTTCTTTCGGCTGATACAACACAGCCCACCCGTTTCTTACCGCACCCAGCGACGCCACCGAGAGCTTGCCGCTGACGGTTGAACGCTCCGCGGCAGCGTAGGCCGGTTCCGACACCCAGGAGTAGGGCCAGGCACTTTGCTCCCGCCCGGCGGCCTGCTTGGCGTCCGCCCACAACTGGGCAACATTGGCACGCTCGTCGCCAACCGCAGCCTCGGAAACATGAAGGAAGAAGGGCCCGTAAACCTTTTCCCACCCCTTGGCCGGCTGCACATCGGGCTCTCCGTAGTGCCCGGTCAGGGGGTGCCACAGGAGGATCATGCCGTTGTAGTAGTCATGGCAGGTGAGCTCCTGGCGGGTGGGACCTCCAAAGGCTTCCTTGCTCGCCTGGACGAGTGAGAGTCCCACCTTCCCGTTGGAGATCATGAAGACGTGGTTGTCGCCTTCAAGGTTGGATGAGTTCTGGTACTTGGAGTAAATCGACCCGTCCGGAAGCGCGTAGGTGGTGTCCTGCAAGGTCACCCAGTTCCGGGTTTCCTCAATGGTGGGCCGCTGCTGGATGCCCCGCTCGTCATCCACCACGAACCAGCGGAAGGCCGGATCGTCGGCAGCGAACGCGTACCGCAGCTGCCCCAGTGCGAGTCCGTCCGGCATGGGCTCGGGGTACTTGGCGATCCAGTACGAGTGCAGGCCTGAGGCTCCGCGTTCGAGTGCCATGCGGATGTCGAGATAGAAGGTGAGCCGCGAGGGGTCATTGGCGAGCATCGAAATCTCGATCCGGTCAGGGCTCTGGCTGACCACGCGGTAGGCGGCCCCGGACATGCCTGACGCCCCGGAGGCGCCGGAATAGTTGAACGTCGTGTAGCCGCTCCCATGCGAACCAGACAGAAGATTGGTCGCGCCATTCCCCTGCGTACTGCCCACCAGCCGCAGATCAGTGATCTTCGCCGTCGATTTGGTGACCGTGAACCGGACAATGCCATTGTCCAGCGTTACAGACGTGCCATTGTCTGCGAGCGTGACATCCGGAGCGCCGGCGGCCGATGCCCGGCTGGGCGCATATCCGGAGAGGGCGGCCGCCCCCGCGGCTGTCCCTAAGAGGCCAAGGACGGTTCGGCGTGCGATGGTATTGGACATGTAAGTCTCCTTTGGCGTCGTTGCCTCGGCAATCGGATTGCGTGACTGATATGGGTAGGGGAAGCGGCCCTGCTTACGGACCCAGGACCGAATTCAAAAGCGCGGCTACCCAAGAAACCTGCGGGAAAGCGCTTTCTTTGAAACGTTACAGAGCGTGTGACGAAACCGTCAAGGCTTTTCTGAACTGTTAACCTCCGTTTCCGAGCACGGCTGCCGGGAGTTGTGCAGCCGCATGCGGAAGGGGACCTCAGCTGGGTTTCCGCGGACGGAAGCTCGCGGCCATCGCCGCAAATCAGTCCCCAGGCCCGCTTCACGGTGTGTCCTGCAGAACGAGCTGGACATTCCGGGGCTGACGCCACCGCGGCGCCCTGCCTAGACTCGGCTCATGACAGCTTCCGAACGCCCCGCTGGACGGAAGCGTGCGGCCGCGGTGAGCAGGTGGCTGTTCATTCCTGTTGCCCTGCCTGTGGCCGCGCTGTCAGCAGTCCGCGCGGTGCCCGCCGAATGGCCCGTGCTGGGGGTCCAGCTGGTGTCGTTCACGCCGTGGCTCGCAGCTCCAGCCGCCGCAGCACTGTTCCTGGCTATCGTGGGGCGAAGCCGGTGGCAGCAGGTGCTGGCCGCAGCCCTGGTGGGGTGCCAGGCGTTTTGGCTCTTTCCACTGGACGTCCGCGAACCTGCCGCCGAGGCCGCCGGAACGCCCGTCTCCCTGGTGGCCATGAGCATCAACGCGGAGTTGGGCGGTGCGGATGCCGCCGGCATTACGGCCCTGGTCCGTGACCGGCACGTGGACGTGCTGGCGGTTGAGGAGTACACGCCCGGGCTGGCACGGCGGCTCACGGAAGCGGGACTGGACGGGCTGCTCCCCCAGCGGGTTGCCCACCCCCGGGACCGCGCCGGCGGCACCGCCATCTACTCCTCCTACGGTCTCAAGGACAGCGGCGTGCTCCCCAATACGCAGTTCACCATGTCCGTGGCGCGCCTTGACCTGCCCGGCGGCAGCGGGGCGGGCCTGCGGGTGGTGGCCGTACACACTCGGGCGCCCGTGGGGGACGGACTCGATCAATGGCGCAGCGACCTTGCTGCTGTGGCCAGGGCCGACGACGGCTCGGGTCCCCTGCTGCTCGCGGGGGACTTCAACGCCACCTATGACCACCGGGAGTTTCGGGCGCTGCTGGCATCCACTGGCGGCGGCCGCACGCTGGTGGACGTGGCGGCGTCCCTGGGCAGCAGGTTGGTACCCACCTGGCCGATGCGGGGCTACCGCCTGCCCGGCATTGCGCTCGACCACCTGGTGACCAGCCAGGACATCAGGGGATCCGGGTACTCAGTCCACCGGCTTGAGGGCACAGACCATGCCGCGGTGGTTGCCACCCTGAGCGTCCAGGCGTCCCGGCCTTCCTGATCGATTCAGCCTTTCCGAATCAGTTTGTGGTTGGCTGCCTGCGCCACCGGCCGGATGACGATCTGGTCCAGGTTGACGTGGTGCGGAACCGTGACGGCGTAGCGGACCACATCGGCCACGTCCTCTGCGGTCAGCGGCTCCTCAACCCCCTGGTAGACCTTGTCCGCAGCCTGCGCGTCCCCCAGGCGGTTAAGGGCGAACTCCTCGGTCTGCACCAATCCCGGCGCCACCTCTATGACGCGGACGTTATGCTCGGCTTCCTCAAGCCGGAGGGCGTTGGTCAGGGCGTGCTGGCCGAATTTGGCCGCGTTGTAGCCACCGCCGCCTTCGTAGGCCGCAAGGCCGGCGGTGGAGGTGAGGTTCAGCACGGTTCCTTCGCCGGTGGCGCGCAGCATGGGCAGGAAGGCGCGGGTGAGCTTCATTGTGCCCAGGACGTTGACGCGGTACATCCATTCCCAGTCATCGGTGCTGGCTTCGCCCACCGTGTCTGCGCCGCGGGCACCGCCGGCGATGTTGATCAGCGTGTCGATGCCACCCGCCTCGGTAACCTGCGCCAGAAGCCGGGACACGTCGTCGTCCTCTGCAATGTCAGCAGGAAACGCGACGGCGCCCGTCTCGCCTTCCAGCGTGGCCAGGCGTTCGGCGCGGCGCGCCACGGCGAAGACCGTCCACCCCTCGGCGCGGAGCGCGCGCACTGCCGCTTCCCCGATTCCGGTGCTCGCGCCGGTCACCAGTGCTGCCTTTTTCTGCAATTCCTTCGTCATGGCACCACCCTAACCGGACACGCCCGCGGGACGTCCCCGGATGTAATCAAGCAGGACACGTGCGTGGTTGGCCTGCGTGTTCCGGGCAGCATAGAGGAGGGTGATGCGGGGGTGGCTGCTGGCCAACCCGAGCAGCGCCTCCACCGCCGGGTTCGCGTCCAGTTCGAGCCGGTAGCGTTCGCTGAAGTCGCCGAACCGCTCGGGACGGTGGTTGAACTCCGTACGCAGTCCGGCGGAGGGGGCCACATCCTTGAGCCAGAGATCGATGGCCGCCTTCTCCTTGGGCATCCCCCGCGGCCAGAGGCGGTCCACCAGCACCCGGCAGCCGTCGTCGTCCGCTGGTGGATCGTAGATGCGTTTGATGCCAAAGGTGCCCCGCGGTTCGACCATAGACCGCATGCTACCCGCGTTCCCGTCCCGGCAGGACGGGTTGGATGGGGCGGGTTGGGCGGGATGGAAGGGGCGTGAAAGAATTGCCCAATGGCTGAAGACACGCAGGGTACAGACACGCCCACCACCGCCCCCATCAACGTTCCGGACAAGCCGGCCCTCGAGGGCCTCGAAACTGCGCTCACGCAGCGCTGGCTGGCCGAGGGAACCTACAAGTTCAACCCCGACACCACCAGGGAGCAGGTCTACTCGATCGACACTCCCCCGCCCACCGCGTCGGGGTCCCTCCATGTGGGGCACATGTTCTCCTTCACCCAGACCGACGTCCAGGCCCGGTACATGCGCATGACCGGCAAGAACGTCTTCTACCCCATGGGCTGGGACGACAACGGCCTGCCCACCGAGCGCCGCGTGCAGAACTACTACGGTGTCCGCTGCGATCCCGCCGTTCCCTACAACGCCGACTACCGCCCGCCCGCACAGCCGGCCAAGAACCAGCGCGACTTCGACGTCGTCTCGCGCCAGAACTTCATCGAACTCTGCGAGGAATTGGCTGTTGAGGACGAGAAGGTCTTCGAAAACCTGTTCCAGACGCTGGGCTTGTCCGTCGACTGGGACCTGACGTACCGCACCATCGACGACACCTCCCGTGCCGTGTCCCAGCGCGCCTTCCTGGCGAACCTGGCTGCCGGCGACGCCTACATGGCCGAAGCGCCCACGCTGTGGGACGTTACGTTCCGCACCGCGGTCGCGCAGGCTGAGCTTGAGGACCGTGAGGTGCCGGGGGCCTACTACCGGTACCCCTTCTTCACCGAAGACGGTGACAAGGTCTTCATCGAGACCACGCGCCCGGAGCTTCTGGCGGCTTGCGCCGCACTGGTGGCCAACCCCGACGACGAGCGGTACCAGCCGTTGTTCGGCAAGACCGTGAAATCCCCGCTTTTCGACGTTGAACTTGAGGTCAAGGCCCACCCCCTGGCGAAGGCGGACAAGGGCTCCGGTATCGCCATGGTCTGCACCTTCGGCGACCTCACCGACGTCACCTGGTGGCGTGAACTCCAGCTGCCTACGCGCGCCATCATGGGCCGCGACGGCCGCATCATTGCCGACACCCCGGATTGGATCACCAGTGGGGCCGGCAGGGAAGCGTACGCCGCTATTGCCGGCAAGACGGCTTTCTCTGCCAAGGAAGCCGTGGTGGAGCTGCTCAAGGAAGCCGGTCTGCTGGACGGCGAGCCCAAGAAGATCAGCCACCCGGTGAACTTCTTCGAGAAGGGCGACAAACCCCTGGAAGTGGTCACGTCGCGCCAGTGGTACATCCGGAACGGCGGCCGCGACGAGGACCGCCGCGAACGCCTCATCGGCCGCGGCAAGGACATCGACTTCCACCCGTCCTTCATGCGTTCCCGCTACGAGAACTGGATCGCAGGCCTGAACGGGGACTGGCTGGTCTCCAGGCAGCGGTTCTTCGGCGTGCCCATCCCCGTCTGGTACCCGCTGGACGCGCAGGGCAACCCGGACTACGACAACCCCATCCTGCCCTCCGACGAAATGCTCCCCGTGGACCCCGCAGCGGACTCCGCACCAGGCTTCGAGGAGGCACAGCGCGACCAGCCCAACGGCTTCACGGGCGACGCCGACGTCCTGGACACCTGGGCCACTTCCTCCCTGACCCCGCAGATCGTGGGTGGCTGGAGCCGGGACGAGGACCTGTTTGCCAAGGTCTACCCGTTCGACCTCCGCCCACAGGGCCACGACATCATCCGGACCTGGCTCTTCTCCTCCGTGGTACGCGCCGATGCGCTGCAGGACTGCGCCCCGTGGAAGCACGCGGCCATCTCCGGCTGGATCCTGGACCCGGACCGCAAGAAGATGTCCAAGTCCAAGGGCAACGTGGTGGTTCCCACCGATGTGCTGAACGAGTACGGCTCGGACGCGGTCCGCTACTGGGCTGCTTCGGCGCGGCTCGGTGCCGACACCGCCTATGAGATCGCCCAGATGAAGATCGGCCGCCGCCTGGCCATCAAGCTGCTGAATGCCTCCAAGTTCGTGCTGAACCTGGGCGCCACCGAGAACTCCGTGCTCTCCGGTGATCTTTCGGTCCTGACCAATCCCTTGGATCGCGCGCTGCTGGCCCAGCTGGCCGACGTCGTCACGCAGTCCACCAAGGCGTTCGGGAACTACGACTACGCACGCGCCCTGCAGCTTACGGAGTCATTCTTCTGGCAGTTCACCGATGACTACGTGGAGCTCATCAAGGACCGTGCCTACGGAGCGGCCGGCGAAACGGAACAGGCATCAGTGCTGGCCGCCCTGGCCACCACGCTGGACACCCTGCTGCGGCTCTTCGCTCCGTTCCTGCCCTTCGCCACGGAAGAAGTGTGGAGCTGGTGGCGCAACGGGTCCGTTCACCGGGCAGCATGGCCTGCTGCGCTCGAGATTCCGGGCGGGGACACCACCATGCTGGCGACCGTCGGCGTGGCGCTCAGCGGTGTCCGCAAGGCCAAGTCGGAGGCGAAGGTCAAGCAGCGTACAGAGGTTCTCTCGGCAACCATCACCGCCCCTGAGGCACTGACGGCGCAGCTGCAGGCAGGACTGGCTGACTTGAAGGCCGCATCCAACGCCCGGGAAATCACGTTGGTGGCAGGTGATGGTGACCTCGCCGTCACGGACGTGGCCCTCGCCGCCAGCGACGAACCCGCAAAGGCCTGACGGCCGGACCAGCCAAGCCTGGTTGCCAGCCTGTTTCAGGCAAAGGGGAAGCCCCATCAGCGTTTTGCCGTTGGTGGGGCTTCGACTTTCGGCCATCCTGTGACGTTATTTCAATGGTCTGGCAGGATCCGCTGACCTCCAGGTCTTGCTACACCGTCACTGGTAGCTTGCACTCGACTTTGCCGATGGCTGCGTCAAATTACATATCACTGGATCTTTGGTTCCTGCGTCCCGCTTCTTTCGAAGTGGGTAAGATTCATTGTTCTCCTGCCCCGTAGCATCCACAAGGGCCCCGGGAGAACTACACAACGGTAGTTCTCCCGGGGCCCTCGTGTCTTTAGCCTGCGGCCTGTGAGCAGGCGCTCAGTCGAATTCGGGCTGCTCCGTGCGGCTGCGCTTCAGCTCGAAGAAGTGCGGGTAGGCGGCGATGGCGGTTGTGGCGTCCCATAGCTTGCCGGCTTCCTCGCCGCGGGGAATGCGGGTCAGGACGGGCCCGAAGAACGCGGTGCCGTTGAACGCCACCACAGGCGTTCCCACATCCTGGCCCACCAGCGAGATGCCTTCCTCGTGGCTCGCCCGGAGCTGCTGGTCATAGGCATCGGTGGTGGCGGCATCGGCCAGCGAAGCGGGCAGGCCGCACTCCGCCAGGGCCTTGGTGATGACCTCGGTGCGGTCTTTTTCACCGTGGTTGTGGATCAGCGTGCCCATGGCGTCGTAGAGCGGCTTGATGACCTGCGGCCCGTGCTCTTCCCGGGCGGCAATGATCACGCGGACCAAGCCCCAGGCGTTGTCCATGGACTCCCGGTAGCCGGGCTCCAAGTCGCGTCCCTCATTGAGGACCGCGAGGCTCATGACGTGCCACTCGGTCTCGATGTCGCGAACGTCTTCCACCTCCCCGATCCAGCGGGAGGTAACCCAGGCAAACGGGCAGAGGGGATCGAACCAAAAATCGGCTTTGTTCTTTGCAGCTGCGGTCACAGTGTCCTCTCGGTCAGGCAGACTTACGGCGCTTGGCCACGTGCGGAATCATGGTGGGTTCGGCCCCCCGCAGGACCACGTCCTCGGTGATGACCACGCTGGCAACGTCCTCGCGGCTGGGAAGATCGAACATCACGGGAAGCAGGACCTCCTCCAGGATAGCGCGGAGGCCGCGGGCACCGGTGCCCCGTTCCAGGGCCTGGTCGGCAATGGCTTCCAGGGCGGTGTCGTCGAAGACCAACTCGACGCCGTCGATCTGGAACATCTTCTGGTACTGCTTCACCAGCGCGTTCTTGGGCGTTGACAGGATCTGGATCAGGGCATCGCGGTCAAGGTTGGACACCGTGGTGATCACCGGGAGCCGGCCGATGAATTCCGGGATCAGGCCGAACTTCAGCAGGTCCTCCGGCATGACCTCGCCGTAGGAGTCCACCTTCTTGCTGGCCTCGTTGAGCGGGGCGCCGAAACCGATGCCCTTCCGGCCGGAGCGGGAGCCGATGATCTCTTCCAGGCCCGCGAACGCACCGGCGACGATGAACAGGACGTTTGTGGTGTCGATCTGGATGAATTCCTGGTGCGGGTGCTTCCGTCCGCCCTGTGGCGGGACAGAGGCAACGGTTCCTTCCAGGATCTTCAGGAGGGCCTGCTGGACGCCCTCGCCGGAGACGTCCCGGGTAATGGAGGGGTTCTCGCTCTTGCGGGAGATCTTGTCGATCTCGTCGATGTAGATGATGCCCTGTTCGGCCTTTTTGACGTCATAGTCTGCGGACTGGATGAGCTTGAGGAGGATGTTCTCCACGTCTTCGCCCACGTAGCCGGCCTCGGTCAGGGCGGTGGCGTCGGCGACGGCGAACGGCACGTTCAGGCGCCGGGCGAGGGTCTGGGCCAGGTAGGTCTTGCCGCAGCCGGTGGGGCCGATGAGGAGGATGTTCGACTTGGCGATTTCGACGTCGTCGTGATGTGCGCCGTCGCCGAGGCTCCCCGACTTGGGGGCATGGCCGGCCTGGATACGCTTGTAGTGGTTGTACACCGCGACGGCGAGGGAACGTTTTGCCGGCTCCTGGCCGATCACGTATTCCTGCAGGAAGTCGAAGATTTCACGCGGCTTGGGCAGTTCAAAGCTGCCGAGGTCTGCGACTTCCGCCAGCTCTTCCTCAATGATTTCGTTGCACAACTCGATGCACTCATCACAGATGTAGACACCGGGCCCGGCAATGAGCTTGCGCACCTGCTTCTGGCTCTTTCCGCAGAAAGAGCACTTCAGCAGATCCGTGCTCTCGCCAATCCGAGCCATATGTGAACCCCTTAGTATCCTGCTGCCAGGCAGCCCTGCACCATTGCTGAATCTTCCCGGCCAGCGTGGACCGGATTGTGACAACTTCCACTCTAGGTCACATTCGGCCCCAAGGGTGGAAAGAAAAGGCCGGTGCGGCCAAATGAACTGGGCCGCACCGGCTTCGTGTACTGCTACCTCGTGATTGCCTGGGGCTTGATCTTGCGTGAATCGAGCACCTGGTCGATGAGGCCGTATGCCTGGGCCTCCTCGGCGGTGAGGATCTTGTCGCGCTCGATGTCGTTGTTGACCTGCTCGGACGTGCGTCCGGAGTGGTGGGCCAGTGTGTCCTCCAGCCAGGACCGCATGCGCATGACCTCTGCCGCCTGGATCTCCAGGTCCGAGGCCTGTCCACCCTGGCCGCCGGAGAGTGCCGGCTGGTGGATCAGGACGCGGGCGTTGGGCAGTGCCAGCCGCTTGCCGGGGGTACCGGCGGCCAGCAGGACAGCGGCGGCGCTGGCCGCCTGGCCCAGGCAGACCGTCTGGATCTCGGGGCGGATGTACTGCATGGTGTCGTAGATCGCCGTCATGGCCGTGAACGAGCCGCCGGGCGAGTTGATGTACAGCGTGATGTCGCGGTCCGGATCCGTGGACTCAAGGACCAGCAGCTGGGCCATGATGTCGTCGGCGGAAGCATCGTCCACCTGCACGCCGAGGAAGATGATGCGGTCCTCGAATAGCTTCGTGTACGGGTCCTGGCGCTTGAAGCCGTAGGGGGTCCGTTCCTCGAACTGCGGCAGGACGTAGCGGCTGGACGGAAGATTGCCGGCTGACCACCCGAAGTTGTAGTTCATTGTGTTTGCTCCTGATCGAAGGGGTTCTGGATGCCGGTTAGTTCTGGGAGGCCGAGTCGCCGGAGGATCCGTTGGACGTTCCGCCGCCGCCGGATACCGAACCGGCGTGCGCGGCGATCTTGTCGAAGAAGCCGTATTCGAGGGCCTCGGTGGCGGTGAACCACTTGTCGCGGTCGTTGTCCTTGAGGATTGTTTCGACGCTCTGGCCCGTCTGGTCCGCCGTCAATTCCGCCATGACCTTCTTCATGTGCAGGATGAGTTCAGCCTGGATCTTGATATCGGAGGCGGTGCCGCCGATGCCGCCGGAGGGCTGGTGCATCAGGACGCGGGCGTTCGGGGTTGCGTACCGCTTGCCCTTGGTGCCGGACGAGAGCAGGAACTGCCCCATGGACGCGGCCAGTCCGGTGGCGACGGTGACGACGTCGTTGGGGATGAACTGCATGGTGTCGTAGATGGCCATGCCTGCCGTGACGGAGCCGCCGGGCGAGTTGATGTAGAGGTAGATGTCCTTTTCCGGGTTCTCGGCGGAGAGCAGGAGCAGCTGCGAGCAGATCGCGTTGGCGTTGTCATCACGCACCTCCGAGCCCAGCCAGATGATCCGCTCCTTGAGGAGGCGGTTGTAAATGTAGTTGTCCTGGGCTGCAGGATCGACGGTCGCCATCCGGGGGGCCTCTGGGTGCTGTGACATATTTATTTACCTCTCACTGGTGACGGTGACATCACTGAAAATCACTACTTGGACACTAACCGGTTTCCCAGGTGTTTTGTTCGCGCACTGAGGGCTGTTCGCTGACGGCGCACGATC
>DATIMT010000390.1:0-3412 GCA_035475035.1 Arthrobacter sp. | reverse complement strand
CCTTTTTTGTGCGTTCAGGCCCGCCATCCCCGGCTAGGCTTTGCACATGATGCCCGACGCCACTGAGCGCGAATTTGATGTAGTTGTTATCGGCGCAGGCGCCGTGGGGGAAAACGTGGCCGGCCGCGTTGCCGAGGGCGGGCTTACGGCCGTGCTCGTGGAAGCGGAACTGGTTGGCGGTGAATGCTCCTACTGGGCCTGCATGCCGTCCAAGGCGCTCCTCCGGCCCGGCACCGCCCTGCATGGAGCACAAACGACGCCGGGCGCCAAGGAGGCCGTCACCCGAACCCTCGACGCCGCCGCCGTGCTCGAGCGTCGGGACTATTTCACGTCCAACTGGCAGGATGACAGCCAGGTGTCCTGGGTAAAGGACACGGGCATCGAGCTGGTCCGCGGCCACGCGTGGCTGACCGGGCCCAAGGCGGTGGAGGTGGCAGGCCTGGACGGCACCCAGCACCTGCTGAGGGCGCGCCATGCCGTGGTCATCGCCACCGGCTCCACCCCCAACACCCCTCCGATTGAAGGCCTGCAGGATGTTCAGGTCTGGGGAACACGCGAAGCGACGTCGGCGCGTGAGGTTCCCGGGCGCCTGGCAGTATTGGGCGGCGGCGTGGCCGGGACGGAGCTGGCCCAGGCCTTTGCCCGCCTGGGCTCCAGCGTCACCCTGGTGGCGCGCAGCGGACTGCTGGGTAACTTCCCGGAAGAGGCGGCAGCTCTGGTTGCGGCAGGACTGCGGGCGGACGGCGTCGAGCTCCGCCTGAACACCGCCACGGAACGCATCGATGAGAACGGCGACGGCACGCTCACCCTCAGCCTGGGTGACGGAACCACCGTCACGGCCGAGAAGGTCCTCGTTTCCACGGGCCGCCACCCGGCTTTGGAAGGGCTGGGCCTGGAAAGCGTCGGCTTCGAGCCGGACGAAGCCGGGCACCTGTCCCTGTCAGCGGATACCTCGGGCCTGGTCCAGGGAACGCCCGGCGACGAACCCTGGCTCTACGCGGTGGGAGACGCCGCGGGCAAAAACCTCTTCACGCACCAGGGCAAGTACGAGGCCCGCATCACCGGCGATGCCATCGCAGCACGCGCCAAGGGCGGCCTCAAGGGAACTCCCGGTGACTGGACCCGCTGCGCGCAGACGGCCAACCAGCATGCAGTACCCAGTGTTGTCTTCACGGACCCGGAACTGGCCAGCGTCGGACGCACCCTGCAGGCGGCACGCAAGGACGGCTACAACGCGTCCTCCGTGGAACTGCCCATCCAGGTGGCCGGATCCTCGCTGCACTCGGAAAACTACGAGGGTTGGGCGCAGCTGGTGGTCGACGAAGACCGCAAGGTCCTCCTCGGCGCAACGTTCGCCGGCCCGGACGTGGCCGAGCTGCTGCACGGGGCCACGATTGCGGTGGTGGGCGAGGTGCCGCTGGACCGGCTCTGGCATGCCGTTCCCTCCTATCCGACCATCAGCGAGGTATGGCTCCGGCTGCTGGAGAAGTACGGCTTGTAATTTCTATTTGAACTGACCAGTCAGTTCGGTTAGCCTTGATGCAGAACAATTCCTGCGAAAGGCCATCCTTGCTCTCAGCACACCAGCTCCAGGCCAAAGGACGACGGGACCCACTGCTTCCGCCAACCTCGCTGACCGTGGGCCGCGGTGAACTGTTGCTCGTCGCCGGCGACCGCCAGGACCAGCGCACCGCGTTGTCCCTCCTGCTCAGCGGCCGGATGAAGGCGGCGGCCGGCGAGCTCAGCTGGGACAACAGCCCCCGCACCAAGCAGCTCCGCCTGGCCTCGTCCCTGGTGGACTCCCCCGGCGTCAACGAGCCCGAGGAACACCTCAGCGTCCGCGACCTGGTAACCGAGGACCTCGCCCTGATACCCCGCCGCTACCGGGGAGCACTGCTGAGTGGCCCGTGGCTCAAAGTCAACCGGTTCGAGGACATCGCCGCCCTCTGGACGGAGCAGCTGGAACCGCGCCGGCGGCTGGAACTGTTGACGGCGCTTGCCCTGGCCAACCCCCGCACGGATCTGTTGGTGGTGGACTCCCCCGACCGGCACAGTGCCGATGAGCTCACCTGGCTGCCCCGGCTCCAGGAGTTGGCGTACGACGCCGGGCGGCCGCTCGCCGTCGTGGCGGCAGTCAGTGCCGTCCCCGCGTCGTGGGACGGGCCGGTTGCCGTGATCGGCAATGCCGCACCGGCAGACGCCGCACCCGAACCCGTCCCCGAAGCCCAGGCCGGCAAGCACTCCGCGGAGACCGTAACTGCCCCGCAAGGCCAGGAAACCCCCATCGAAACCGAGGTTGCCAAGTGACTGTCCTGCGGCTGGCCCGCTCCGAACTCAAGCGCATGACCGGCGGGCTGCTGCCCAAGCTGACCATCCTGGCGCTGACCATGGTCCCGCTGCTTTATGGCGCGGTGTACCTCTACGCGAACTGGGATCCCTACGGGCATCTGAACAACCTGGACGCGGCCCTGGTGGTGGAAGATTCCGGCGCAACCACAGCCGACGGCACCCGGCTGGAGGCGGGGACAAAGGTGGCGGACAGCTTGGTGGAAGGCAACGTGTTCCACTGGGTGCCGGTTGCTGACTCAGCGGAGGCCGATGCCGGAGTGAGAACTGGACAGTACGCCTTCGCGCTGAAGATCCCCAAGGACTTCTCGGCCAACCTGGTCTCGCCGGGCAGCTTCGACTCCGCCAGCCAGGCCATGCTGAACGTCACCACCAACGACGCCAACAACTACCTTCTCAGCACCATCGTGGACAAGCTGACCACTGCCGTGCACACCACGGTTGCCAAGGAGGTGGGCGAGGAAACCGCCAACCAGCTCCTTACCGGCTTCGGCACCATCCACTCCAAGATGGTGCAGGCCGCGGATGGCGCCTCCCAGCTGGCCGACGGTGTGGCTACGCTCAGGGACGGAACGGTCACCCTCCACGAGGGGACCTCAGCCCTGAGCAGCGGGGCGGACCAGTTGTCCGCCGGCCAGCTGAAACTGCGGGACGGCGCCAACCAGTTGACCGACGGCGCAGGGCAGCTCAGCGGGGGGCTGTCAGTCCTCAAGGACAAGACGGCCACCTTGCCCACCGATACGCAGACACTCGCTTCCGGCGCCGCCCAGGTGGCCGCGGGGAACGCGCAGCTCAACGCCAAGGTCCAGGACGTGGCGGCCCAGTTGGAGGCAGCGGACCAGGGACTCCGTTCCCGGGTGGTGGAATCCAACAGCAGGCTCGTCGCCTCGGGCATCCTGACTCAGGAGCAGGCAGACAAGGTCCTGGCCGACTTCGATGCCGCCGCTTCATCCAGTCCCGTGGCAGCCGCCAGGGGCAAGATCCAAACAGATGCAGCCCAGGTGCAGCAGCTCACTGATGGCTCCGAAGCCGTCAGTGTCGGGGCCGCCCGGCTGGCTGCCGCCAC
>DATIMT010000389.1:0-3973 GCA_035475035.1 Arthrobacter sp. | reverse complement strand
CGCCCCTGACGCTGGCGGACATCGCGCAGGACATCACCAATTTCGTGACGAAGTACTACCATCTTGCGCTCCTTCTGTTCGCTCTTAGCCTGTTCGGCGAGGCCCACATCCTTCCAGCGGACAACGCCGTTTACGGATACGGGCTGCTTTACCATCTGTATCGCCTTGCTCCCTCATTGGTCAGGTCCGCCGTTGGCGAACCGTCGTGGTCATTTCATCCTAGGCGCCTCCGCTATCCGGAAGCGACACAATGTAATAACTAATCGGTACCGGCTTTTGTTCCCATCAACTTTACGCGCGGTAACTTAGGGCCCGCCAGCGTTAGGCGGACAGTGCCTCGAGGAGCCTTTCCAGTGCGGCGGCGCAGGCTGCAGCGCGAATGTCCGGCCTGCTGCCGCTGAAGGTGTATTCAAAACCTGCGGTTCCCGCGGCGGTGGCAATTCCGATATACACGCGCCCCACGGGCTTGCCGTCATGGGCATCAGGACCGGCCACCCCGGTGGTGGAAAGCCCGACGTCGGCACCAAGGACTGCGCGCGCCCCGGCTGCCATGGCACGGGCAACGTCCGGGTCCACGGAGCCTGCACGGGCCAGGAGGTCGGCGGGGACGTGCAGCACCGCCTCCTTCACGGAGTTCTGGTAGGCAACGACGCCGCCCTGCAGCATGCCCGAGGCGCCGGGGGTGTCGGCAAGGACAGCGGACACCATTCCGGCCGTCAACGATTCAGCGGTGGCAACCGTCTGCCCGGACTCGATCGCCCGCCGGACGGCTTCTGCGGCCAATCGATGGAGGTTGCTCATGGCTGTTCCTGCCCCGTCACGGTCCCGGCCTGCCCCTTGCCCCCGGCTCGGAGGCGCAGGGCCTGGACCACATATTCGACGCCGGTCCACAGCGTGATGGCCACGGCAGCCATCATGACCGCAAACGCGACCCAGGTCATCCACGGAGCGAATCCGCCGAAGGGCAGGAGGTACAGGAAGATCGCCGCGGTCTGCACCACGGTCTTGAGCTTGCCGCCCCTGGAGGCGGGGATGACACCGTAACGGATCACGAAGAAGCGCAGGGCGGTGATACCCCATTCCCGGACCAGGATCACCAGGGTTGCCCACCAGGGCAGCTCGCCGAGCAGGGAGAGCATCACCAGCGCGGAGCCGGTCAGGAGCTTGTCTGCGATGGGATCGGCAATCTTGCCAAAGTCCGTGACGAGGTTCCGGCTCCGGGCGATGTCGCCGTCGAGCTTGTCGGTGTAAATGGCGACGGCGAAGGTCACCACTGCTGCCCAGCGCCAGGGTCCCGAGGTGCTGTGCAGCCCGGGCGCGTCCGCCACGAGGAACCACACGAAAAACGGGACCAGCGCGATGCGGATCATGGTCAGGATATTGGGAAGGTTCCAGACCCCGGCACGGCCTTGGCCGGCGGCGGTTGCATCGGTGCTAGTCACGTTCCTAGGCTACCGGGCTAGCGTCCGGTGAGGGACCAGGCGTCTTCGGAGCCGTCGTCGTCATCGCCGTAGCCCCCGGGAGCGGAATCCGAGCCGTCGTAATATTCGACGTTCTGCTTCCTTTGGTCCAGGTCCGCGGCCACAAGGTCTTCTGCGTAACCGCCTTGGGCGATGTTGGCGTTGGCGTTGTCGCTGAGCGCGGCCGTTTGTGAATCGGCAGCGGCCGGCGCCTCCTGGCCCTTCATCGCTGCGAGGACGGCGGCGAGGTCGTCCGGCTTCACCAGCACATCGCGTGCCTTGGAGCCCTCGGAGGGGCCCACCACCCCGCGGGATTCGAGCAGGTCCATGAGCCGCCCGGCCTTGGCGAACCCAACCCGGAGCTTGCGCTGCAGCATGGACGTGGAGCCGAACTGGGTGGTGACAACCAACTCGGTGGCCTGCAGCAGCACCTCAAGGTCGTCCCCGATGTCGTCGTCGATCTGCTTCTTCGGCGCCTCCGCTGCGACGTCGTCGCGGTAGCTCGCCTGGAGCTGGCCCTTGACGTGTTCGACGACCTTATGGATTTCCGATTCGGTGACCCAGGCGCCCTGGACGCGCATGGCCTTGGACGCACCCATAGGCAGGAAGAGTGCGTCGCCCTGGCCGATGAGTTTCTCGGCGCCGGGCTGGTCCAGGACCACGCGGGAGTCGGTAACGGAGGACGTGGCGAAGGCCATGCGCGAGGGCACGTTGGCCTTGATGAGCCCGGTGACCACGTCCACGGACGGACGCTGGGTGGCCAGCACCAGGTGGATGCCGGCAGCACGCGCAAGCTGGGTGATGCGGACGATCGAGTCTTCGACGTCGCGCGGGGCCACCATCATCAGGTCGGCAAGCTCGTCGACGATCACCAGCAGGTAAGGGTAAGGCCGGATGACGCGCTTGGAGTCCACCGGCGGCTGGACCTTGCCGGCGCGCACGGCCTTGTTGAAGTCGTCGATGTGCTTGAAGCCGTAGTTGGCGAGGTCGTCGTAGCGGGCGTCCATCTCGCGGACCACCCACTGCAGCGCTTCGGCGGCCTTTTTGGGGTTGGTGATGATGGGCGTGATCAGGTGCGGAACGCCCTCGTACGCGGTAAGTTCCACTCGCTTGGGGTCCACCATGACCATCCGGACCTCATCCGGCGTGGCCCGCATCAGGATGGAGGTGATCATCGAGTTCACGAAGGACGACTTACCGGCACCGGTTGCACCGGCCACCAGGAGGTGCGGCATCTTGGCCAGGTTGGCCACCACATAGCCGCCCTCGACGTCCTTGCCCACACCCATGACCATCGGGTGGTCGGTGCGCCGCGCGTTCTGGCTGCGGAGCACGTCGCCCAGGGACACGGTCTCGCGGTCGGTGTTGGGAATCTCGATGCCGATGGCTGACTTGCCCGGGATGGGGCTCAGGATGCGGACATCGCTGGAAGCCACGGCATAGGAAATGTTCTTGGACAACGCCGTGACGCGTTCCACCTTGGTTCCCGGGGCCAGCTCGATTTCATAGCGGGTGACGGTGGGACCACGGCTGAAGCCAGTGACGGTGGCATCGACGTTGAACTGCTGGAGGGTATCGGTCAGGGCAGCGACGACGGCGTCGTTGGCTTCGGTGCGTTCCTTCGGGATGGAGCCGGGCGTCAGGTAGTCCGAGGCGGGGAGGGTGTACGTGACGTCCCCGGCGAGCGACAGCTGTTCGGTCCGCTGCGGGATGGGAACGGGCGGCGGCGCGGGAGCTACGGGGTTCGCTGGGACAGTGGGCGTGGCGGCGGGCTTGCCGGGAGCAGCGGCACCGGGGATGACCAGGGGGATGGCCTCGGTGGCGTTTTCCGTCGGAGACGCCTGGGAACCGGAGCCCAGGCCCTGGGCTGCCTTGATCTTCTCGACGGCGATCTCCGCCTGGGTGGGCCGGCGCACCCCGGGCGCGGGGCGCGCGGGTTCGCGCTCGTCGTCGTCAATGACGGCGTGCTCGAAGGCTTCGTCGCCCACGTAGCCCTCAAGGCCGGCGTCGGACTCCTCGCCTTTGCCGAAAAGCTTGCGCCGCTTCTTCTTGGGCGCCGTGGGAGCGGTCCGTTCGAGGTAGCTGCGGTCGTGGCGGTCCCCGGGGTGTTCCTGGTCCATCAGGTCGACGCCCATGAGGTGCTCGTAGGCTCCACGCAGGCGGCGCGGGATCGCCGTGAACGGGGTGGCTGTGATGATCAGCAATGAAACGAAGGCCAGCAGGCCGTAGAGGGCCACGGGCACGGCGGGGTGGATGGCGGCCAGCGGTGTGGCAGCCAGGAAGCCGAGCATGCCGCCGGCTTTCCGGAGGCCATCGAAGCCGTCGGCAACGGTTGGCTGGCCGCCGAGGATGTGCGCCAGGCCGCACGCAGCGAACGTCATGATGAGGAACCCGATGCCCACGCGGTTGTTGCCCCGGCCGTCGGAGGGCTGGCGGAACAACCGGAAGGCGCAGACGAAAAGCATCAGCGGGAGCAGCAGGGAGATCCAGCCGAAGGTGCCGTTCACCACCGC
>DATIMT010000388.1:0-4994 GCA_035475035.1 Arthrobacter sp. | reverse complement strand
CGAGGCCGTTGCTGCCGGTGCCAAAACACTCTGGCTGCAGCTGGGCTCCTGGCATGAAAGCGTGGCCGCAGGCGCTGAAGCCGCCGGACTGAATGTGGTGATGGACCGCTGCGTGAAGATCGAGCACGCACGCTTCCACGGCGGGCTCCACCTGGCCGGCTTCGATACCGGGGTAGTTTCTTCCAAACGGCAGGTCCTGGCCTGACTGAATCCGCCCCATGACAAGCGGGCCCGTTGTTTGGGCCTGCTTGTCATGCATTAGCTATTTAGCGGGCGGCGCGGCCTTCTGGCTTCCCTGGTCTGACCCCGGCGACCCTGGGGTCCGGTGGCCCGGGACCCTGCACCACGCCGCTGGAGCTGTTTTACGGCACCGGCGCTCTTATCAGTGGCCTCGGCGGTCTGTTCCACGGTCAGGCCCGCCACCAGGCGAAGCGACAGGACTTCGCGCTGGTCCGGGTCCGGCCGCTGCAGCGGCCTTGCGGAAAGACAAAAGAGCCGGCCTGGAACGTGATGGGGGACAGGTTCCAGGCCGGCCTTCATAGAGGTAATCGCTGCGGAGACCCGAAGGGTTACGCGTTTCCCAAAAAACTTTCAAAAAGCCGTTTCGCGGCCGTCAGCGGGTTGCTGCCCTGGTCCACCGCGGCGCCGTTCCCTGCCGGCGGGGCGCCTTTGCCAGCGCGAAGGAGTGCAGCCTGCCGGGCATGCGTTCGTCACCGCATACGGGCACGACGGCGGAGGGCGGGTCCAGGGGAGCAGCGGCAGCCGCCGCAACGGGTACGGCAGCGGGACGGGCTGCGGTCCCGTCGGGACAGAGGTCGGTGACCAGCCCCGTCCCGGCACACTCGCGCACGGCAGCGATGCCGACGGCGAGGGCTCGCTTGTCCTGGTACGGTCCGGACACAGCCACCACTGCGCCATCGGGTGCCAAAAGCCGGAACCGGAAGAACGAATCAGCGTCAACGAATGCTTCAAATTTTCCGGCCATGACGATCCTTCCTTGGGCACCAGGGGCTACTACCGAGTCTGGCGGGTCCGTCGGCAGCCTCACAAGACAGTCCGCGTTAAGCCTGTGTAAATTGCTTCCCACCCGGCCACTAACCAAACGGCAGGCCACCTGCAAGGGTGGCCTGCCGCCGTCGTCATTCTGCTTTGGAGGAGCGAGTCAGTCGTTGATGAGGTCGTTCACCACGATGGTCTGGTCCCGGTCCGGTCCCACGCCGATGGCGGAGAAGCGGGTTCCGGAGAGCTTCTCCAGTGCCAGCACGTAGTTCCGGGCGTTCTCCGGCAGGTCCGCCAGGGTACGGGCGCCGGTGATGTCCTCGGTCCAGCCGTCGAAGTACTCGAAGATCGGCTTGGCGTGGTGGAATTCGGTCTGCGTCATGGGCATCTCGTCGTGCCGCACCCCGTCCACGTCATAGGCCACGCACACAGGGATCTGCTCGATGCCGGTGAGCACGTCCAGCTTGGTGACGAAGTAGTCCGTGAAGCCGTTCACCCGCGAAGCCTGGCGCGCCAGCACGGCGTCGTACCAGCCGCAGCGGCGCGGGCGGCCGGTGTTGACGCCGAACTCGCCGCCGGTCTTCTGCAGGTAGACGCCCATCTCGTCGAAGAGCTCCGTGGGGAACGGGCCTGCGCCGACCCGGGTGGTGTACGCCTTGATGATGCCGATCGAGCGGGAGATCCGGGTGGGGCCGATGCCGGAGCCCACGGACGCGCCGCCCGCGGTGGGGTTGGAGGACGTCACGAACGGGTAGGTGCCGTGGTCAACGTCCAGGAACGTTGCCTGGCCGCCCTCCATCAGGACTACCTTGCCTTCATCCAGCGCGGAGTTGAGGACCAGGGTGCTGTCGATGACCAGCGGGCGGAGCCGCTCGGCGAAGGACAGGAAGTACTCCACAATCTCGTCCACCACAACGCTGCGGCGGTTATAGACCTTGACCAGGAGTTCATTCTTCTGGCGCAGCGAGCCTTCCACCTTCTGCCGGAGGATGGATTCGTCGAAGACGTCCTGGACGCGGATGCCCAGCCTGGCCACCTTGTCCATGTAGGCGGGGCCAATGCCGCGCCCGGTGGTGCCGATGGCCCGGCTGCCCAGGAAGCGTTCGGTCACTTTGTCCAGGACCTGGTGGTACGGGGCAACCAGGTGGGCGTTGGCGGAGACGCGCAGCTTTGAGGTGTCGGCGCCGCGGGCCTGCAGGCCCTCGATTTCCTGGAAGAGGGCCTCAAGATTGACCACGCAGCCATTGCCGATGATGGGAACGGCGTTGGGGCTGAGAATGCCTGCCGGCAGCAGCTTGAGTTCGTACTTTTCACCGCCTACGACGACGGTGTGCCCGGCGTTGTTGCCGCCGTTGGGCTTGACGACGTAGTCGACACGGCCACCCAGCAGGTCGGTGGCCTTGCCCTTACCTTCGTCGCCCCACTGGGCTCCTACGATCACAATTGCTGGCATGGGATCCTCCCCCATTCGTTCGGGCTGCCCGGGGCCGGCCACCAGGTGGCAGCCCCATGCAGCGCCGTTCATGAGAATGCCCCGAACATACCGCACATCGCCCGGCCGCAGCGCGGCACGGCGAAGCAAGAGTTCCGGGGCTCTTACCACCCAAGTTTAGCCGATGGGCCCTCTGTCCGCTGGTGTGGCCCGCCGCGGCCCGTGGCGCCAAAAGGACCAGGGCGGCGCCAGGCGTGCCATGGGAGGGAGGCAGCACCGGATGCAACCCTCGCGACACAAAGCGGCGCAGACTTGCCCGCACGCCTGCATCTCGCTTTAAGTGAGAGTGACCCATCCGGAGCGGCCGAGAGACCTGGCTCGATGACGCCGCAGCAACCACGGTGCAGCAGGACCTCTGCTTACCGAAGGTGCTACTGCCAGGACCGATGGAAAGGAAGATTCCACCATGCCCCAAAACACCGACCACATCCGAGTGACCCACGCCGGCTCATTGCCCCGCACCCAGGAGCTCATCGCAGCCAACGCCGCCAAGGAAACCGACGGCATCACCCCTGAATTCCTGGAACTCCTGGAAGCCTCCGTGGTGGACGTGGTGCAGCGCCAGAAGGACCTGGGCATCGACATCCCCAACGACGGCGAATACGGGCACACCATGTCCAGCTCCGTTGATTACGGGGCCTGGTGGAATTACTCCTTCTCCCGGCTCGGCGGCCTGGAGCCGACCAACGTGGACCGCTGGGCCGATGCCGAAGTGCGGCGCTCGTCCCCCGGCAATGTGGTCCTGACATCCTTCCCCGACCGCCGGGACCGGCAGGCCTTCAACGAGGCCTACAACGATCCCTCCTCCGGCATCCTGGCCCACCGCAAGAGCGTCTCCCAGCCCAAGATCGCGGGGCCGCTGACCTACATCGGGCAGGACCTGGTGGCATCGGACATCAGGAACCTGAAGACCGGCCTCGCCGCCGCGGGCCTCCCGGAGGGCTTCGTGGCTTCCCTCTCCCCCGGTTCCTGCGCCCGGGTGGCCAACGAGTATTACAAGAGCGATGAGGAACTTGTCTACGCCTGTGCCGATGCCATGCGGGAGGAATACAAGGCCATCATCGACGCCGGCCTCACAGTGCAGCTCGATGATCCGTCCCTGGCCGAAAGCTGGGACCAGATCAATCCGGAGCCGAGTCTCGACGACTATCTGAAGTTCATCCAGTTGCGCGTTGAAGCCACCAACTGGGCTCTCCGCGACCTCCCGCAGGACCAGATCCGGCTGCACGTTTGCTGGGGTTCCTGGCACGGCCCGCACACCACGGACATCCCCTTCGCCGACATCATCGGTTCGGTGCTGCAGGTCAACGCCGGGGCGTACTCCTTCGAAGCCGCCAACGTCCGCCACGAACACGAATGGCGGATATGGGAGGACACCACACTGCCGGAGGGAAAGGTGATCATCCCCGGCGTCGTTTCGCACGCCACCAACGTGGTGGAGCACCCGGACCTTGTGGCGGACCGCATTGTCCGTTTCGCCGACGTCGTGGGCCGGGAGAACGTCGTCGCCTCCACTGACTGCGGCCTCGGCGGCCGGGTCCACCCGCAGATCGCCTTTGCAAAACTTGAGGCGCTCGGCGAGGGCGCGCGCCGCGCCACCAAACGCCTCTGGTAACCCGCTCTGCGTGCGGCGCGCCGGCTGTGCCTTCCATCACCGGAAGGTGCGGCCGGCGTTTCGTTTCCCGGGGCTTGCTAAACTGGGAAAGGCCGACCAGGAATCGGCCCACCCCATTTCAACCACTGCGGCTGTGGCGCGTCATCGTGCGCCCATTTTCCGCGGCGGCAGCAACACCAATCCCCGCAGGAGAACCAGCCCTTTATGACAGCCCTGGCCCCCGAAACATTCCACGAACAGCTCCTGAGCCGCCGCTACGAACCCAGCGTTGCGGCCGTCAACGAGCTGTGTGATTCCCTGCAGGAGGCCAAGCCCGGAACCGTGGTGCCCTACGTGGACCCCATGCACGACGTGGATGAATGCCGCATCATCAGCCTGTTCTCCAACATCGCCGAGGCGGATCCGTCAGGGTTCATCACCTCTGGGGACCAAGACGCCGCTACCCGCATGCTGGGTATCCAGTGGAAGCTGGGCCTGCGCCCCGAGTTCGTCATGCCCTGGAACGTCCACCCCTGGCACGTCCCGGGCGAAGCCAACGGCAAGTTCACCCCGGACCAAATCCAGGCAGGCCTCAAACCGCTGCTGAAGTTCCTGGCCCTGGTGCCGCGCGCCTCGGTGATCGTAGCCCACGGCACGGAAGCCAACCGCCTGGCCAACCTGCTGCTGAAGACCGAGGTTCCCCTCCTCTGGCGCCGCGGCCTGAAGACCTACAAGGTCCGCTCCCTGAGCGGCCGCGCTTTCGCCGGTTCCCCGGCACGCCAGGAGGAGTACCTCGAGGACATGCGCGCCGCCTACACGGACGCGATGGCCCGCACGGGCATCGCCCGCAAGGCTTAGCCGCCACCCGTTAACGGCCGACGGCGGGCGGTCGCCTTTCCAGGGGAAAGG
>DATIMT010000387.1:0-10287 GCA_035475035.1 Arthrobacter sp. | reverse complement strand
GAGGCCCGGCTGGCCGGTTTGTGCCGCCTGGGCAGCATCGCGGGCGGCCGCAAAGATGCCCCAGCTGGCCGCCGAGTAGTCCGAGGCCGCGGGCGACCCGACAGCGTCCAGTTCATCTTTGATGGGGTTGGTGTCCACTGCTCCGTTCACTGCGGCCGAGATGGCTTCGAAAGCGTCGACGACGACCGTACCGGCCTTGAGGGTGAAGGTCGCCGTATGGGCGCCGTCCGGCAGCCCGCGGAGCGTGTACGCTGCTTGCCGCTTGCCCGAGCCAAGGGTTGGCGCGTTCCGGGCCAAGGGCGCGCCGTCGACCGAGACATCAAGCAGGGCGCTGCCGTTGTTGCCTCCCATGAGGTCGATCCCGGTTCCGGTGAAGGGCACCGTAATGGTGGATCCTGCGGTGGAACTGGTTGAGGTGGTCCGGTTCCAGTTCATCGAGTCGCCGTTAGCGGCCTGGCGCGCCCAGGTCCCCGCGTGTTCCACCTTGGAGTCCATGTTGTCGATGAGGCTGCCGGCATAGGCGGCGTAGCCCGGGACGGCCTGGACCTTGAGGTTGTCGAATCCGGTCCTGTAGAACCCGGAGCCCAGGTTCACGCGGCCGGCAAGTTCGGGAGCAGGATCGTCGTAGGTAGCCACGACCTGTCCGTCGATGGCAGCAGTGATGGTTTTTCCGGCGCCTGTCAGCGAGAGGTTGTACCCGGATTTGGGCGTCACGGACCCGCCCTGGACAGCAGTGTCATGCTTGTAGAGGGTCCATGCCCCCGAGGGTTGGATCCGGATGTTGTAAGCGGCGCTGCCGATGGTCATGCCGGTTTGCTGGCGGATGCCCAGGGTTCCCAGCCCGCCTGCGGGGTCGGGGAAGGATACGTCGACGGCGGCGGTGTAGTTCTGCCAGCGGAAGTCGCCAACAAGCGTGTTGGGTGACGCCGGGTTCCAGGCGCGGGTGTCCTTCATGGACTGGTCCAGGTACTGGTACAACACGTGGCCGCCGCCGGAATCGGTGCCCACTTCCCAGGCACCGGTTTGGTCAACCATGTAGCGGGGCTGGTTTCCCCTTGATTCGAGGTAGCCCTGGACGGACCGGGGTGCGCCCTGCAATCCCCCGCCTTGGCCAGGCGCCGGCGCGGTGCCCTGCGAGTTGGTGTAGGGGGCGATGGCTTTTCCGGAACCATTGGCAACACCGACCTGAACAGGGCCTTCTTCGGCGTACTCGAAGTTGTCGGCGTAGAGGAAGCTGTCGGTGGTGTCCGCCTTCTTGCCTGTGGCGTCGGCGTCCAGGACGGAGGCGGCGGGCGTTTGCGGAAGGCGCTGGCCCATCGCCGGGTCGCTGCTTTTCTTGAGGCTCGTGACGGTGGCGATGGAGCGCGGATTGACAGTATAGGTGTAATTGCCGTCGGCGTCGGGTTTGAGCGTTGCCGCAAGGTGGAGGTAGTTGGCGTCATCAGCCTGCCCGGCATCGGCGGCGCGGGTCTCCCAAACCTCCAGCTGGTTGTTGGCCAGCTTCATGTTCTGCGCCTTGATGCTGTAGGTCTTCGCTTGGTCGCTGTCATTCACCACAACCGTGGAGAAGTCTTTCTTGTCCGGAGCGGCAAGGGTCAGGTAGCTGGGTGCCCCGTTGGTGCCGTCGAGGTTTTCGGTGCCGCTGACCCCGCTGAAGCTGGCTTGGGGGACCGCCCGCCAGATGCCGGTGTTGTTGGCGCTGTTCTCCCAGCCCATTTTGGCGAACTGGGTGAATTGCCGGAGGACGTACAGGGAGGCGTCGTAGTGGATGCTTCCGGACCAGGGGTCGTTGGCGGTGATGAGCTGCTTGCCGCTGTACTGGGCGCCGTCGTAGAACGAGCCGATGGCCGGCTGGAAGATGTAGTGGCTCCGTTTCGAGTCCGCGAAGCCCTTGACCAGCCGGTTGGCCACATCAAGGGCGCTCTGGACCCCGCCAATCCCCGTGCTGGCGCCGTTGGCACCTTCCGTGTTGTTTTCCCGGAACTCAGTTTTGCCAAAGGTAGCCACGCCCTCGCTGTACCAGACCTCCTTGTCCCCGCCCGTGGGGGTCTGGCCGAGGGCCAGCTTGCTGTAGGGCAGGTTCGTGCTGCTGTCCGCAGGCCCGTCGTGCCGGTCCGCCGTGGTGTAGTGGTAGCCCACGCCGTCAACAGCCTTGAAGAGCTCGGCGTCGGTCAGCATGGCAGGTCCGATGTTCATGGATGTGTTCTCGTCGGAGGCGATGAGCTTGATGCTCTTGTAGGCCGCAGCAGCATCGTCCTGGCGGTTCGCCGGGATGCCGTAACGGGCGTTCGAGAAGTCTGCATCGGCCCCAATGGCGTTCTTGTACCACTTGACGAATGCCGTGTCCGGTTTGCTGGTCTCATTGGTATCCGGATCAACGTAGTCCACCATGTATCCGTACCGGGTGTACGCGTCCAGGATGGTTTCCTTGTACCACCTGTAGACGGCGTCATACCCGACGGCCGGGCCTTGGTTCCATGCGTTCTGCACCCATTGCGGCATGGTCCAGCGGAGGATGGAGACCTTCAGGTTGGCGTTGACGGTCTTGGCGTCTGCGGCGAGTTGAAACCCCGGGGAACGGGAGGAATCAGCCAGCTCGTCCCCCGTGCGCATGGTGGCGGCGTCGGAGCCTGTGGAGTTGTTGGTGTCCGACCCCATCTCGATCTTCACGTGGTCGATCAGCGGATTGGTGCCACCGAACATGGTATTGATCATCTGCCAGTACTGGTCCGGGTGCTCGGCTTTGTAATCCATCAGCAGGTTGCTCGTCGAGTTGGCACTGACCAGGCCAAGGCCCTTGTAGGTGACGCCGTTGGCATTGTCCTGCAGGATGTCGTTGCCGTTCACGAGAACCTGGACCGGGGAGTTGTCTGCCCGGGCAGCAGGGGCGCTCAGCAACCCGGTTGCCAAGGCCGTGGCGGCGACCAGCAGGACGGCTGACCTGCCGCGGGTGGTTGGGATCATTTTTCGACAACTCCTTTGTGTCTATGAACAAGAAGGGGCGGCCGAGTCTCCCGCGCCGGCAGCGGTGACGGCCGCGACGCGGGCTTTCCAGCCGGCCGGATGCCCCGCTTCCAAACCCTAGGCGTGCCTTTGCGACCGATCCACGAAGTGGTCACAGTTGGTCGGAGTCGATCCAGCCCGGTCGGCAGACCGCTCTTGGGCAGTTCCCGGGTTTACAGCGGGAGCCCGCTCCAAACCTCGTTAAGGTCCACCACGCTGCCGTCGGCGAAGGCGAAACGCCCACCCGGCAGGAAGCGCGCCCCGTCCAGTTGCGCGCGCACGCCTTCCCCGAGGCCGACGACGGCGGCATAGTCGCCGTCGGAAACCTCGCCTGAGGTGCCAACCCAGGGAATGGTCAGGTGCTCCCCCATTGGGTGGGGAGTTTCCCGCGCCCAGGTGCCGCCGTCGTCAAGCGTTCCTCCCCAGGGAACCGGCCGCACGTCGCTGGCGGGCGCAGAACCCGCCTCAACTGGCCAGCCACCAATCCGCAGCCTCGCGCCAAGGCGTGCAGCGCCGCGCACCCGGACCAGCCGAAGTTCCACGGCTCCCCGGGTGAGGGACACTACGGTCATCCCGGGCCCGGGCGTGGCTGTTCCCGAGGCACCGCTGCCGTGGTCCGGGCCGGCGTCCGGATCAATGGCGATCCAGTTGGTGGCCGCGCGGGAGGCACCCACCTGGACGCCGCCCCGTTCGAACTGGCCCAGGAACTCGAACCCGGTGCGGTGCGTCAGCCGGCCCCCAGCATCAACGAACACCACCGCATTGTCCAGGGACTCCGGTTCCAGGTCCGGGAAGGTGGCGGTGGAGTAGCCCAGCCGGGCGTAGAGCGGCGAGTCGGCCACCGTGACCCCTGGGTTGGCGTGGTCGGTTCCGTGGTTCCGGACCCGGACTACGCCGTCGGCCACTGTACCGTCCACCTGCCAGCCCGGGACGGCGATGAACCGCTGCGTGTCCCCAACCTCCACCGGCAACGGCTCCTCCACGGCGGTCCAGGCAGGATGGTCGGCCGGCAGGGCAAGACCCATCATTCCCTTGGCCGCCCAATACGGCGAGCCTGCACCGGAGTATGCCTGCTTCATTCCGGGGAACTCGCCGTGGAAACCAATGCTCAGCAGGCCGTCCTGGTTCATGGCCCCGCGCTCCAGGAAGTAGCCCAGCACCCCGGACGCCGCCCGCCGCGAAACGCCGGGACTGAGCCGGGTGTTACCGAGAAGCTGGCCGGACCAGAACGGGGCGGCCGCGGCAAACCGGTAAATCAGGCTCCGGCCCTGGATCAGTGGAGCACCGCTGGCGCCCACCAGGTGCACGGCGTCGTCAAGGAAATCCGCCAGCCGTTCGCCGTCGAGCGCGGCCCGGGCCTGGACGCGTGGATCATCGGGCGCCATGAGCTGCAGCAGCTGCGGGTAGACCTGGAAGGCCCAGCCCACGTAGTGGTCGTAGGCCCGCTCAGGTCCGTCAGCGAACCAGCCGTGGCCCCGGTACAGCGAGTCATGGATGGCCAGCCCGGCGCCGATGTCCGCATCGGAGTACCGGCCGCCAACGCTGGCCAGGAACACCTCGACGACGATCTGGAACCATACCCAGTTGATGGGCGGATACTCCTCGCCAATGACCGTCTCGAACCACGCGATCAGCTGCTCCCGGACCCGCTCCGGCAACTTGTCCCACAACACCTCCCGCGTGAGCGACAGGCCCACCGCGAGCGAGGCCGCCTCCACCTTCGCCTGGCCCAGCTCCCCCGGCGTGGGCCAGCGGTCCGGGTTGGCCGGGTCCGTGCCGGCGTCGAGCCCCTGCGCGTACCAGTCGGCGAGCCACCTGGTTCCCTCCGGGTCGCCTGCGATCCGGAAGGACGCCAGCAGGAACGTCCGGGCGAATGCCTCCAGGGAGTCGCTCCGGGGGCCGTAGTTGCTGGTGGCCCCGGGCAGGTAGAGGTTTGCGTGGTCATCGGTGGCGAAGCGGTGGGCGGAGCGGAGCAGGTGGTCGGCGTAGGCGCACCAGTGCCCACGGGTCAGGCCGGTGAAGGGGGAGAGCTCATGGTCCAGCGGGGGAAGTACCAGGGCAGTGGAAGGGGCGGAGGTGGGCATGTGTTCCTTGCTTGTGTCAGTTGCCTGTGGTCAGGCGCCCGCGAGCCAGGCGATGGCCCGCAGGAGGATGGTGCGGTGCTCTGGGGATTGGTAGGAGGCGGCGTCATGGCCCAGGGCGTCATAGAAGGTCCGCCCCGGCCGGCCGCTAAAGGACTGCCGTTGAAGGCTCCACAGCAGTGGATGGTCGCGGCCCTCGTGGCTGTGGGTGGCGTGAACGGTGATGTCCGGGCAGATGCGGAGGTAGCTGTAGCGCTCATCCGGCAGCACAAAATCCGGAATGCCCGCAACCACGGGCCCGGAACCGCCAAGGACAGAAACGGCGGCCGGACCGTAGTCCGGGTGCATGGACGTGCCCCTGACCCAGCGGCCACCCAGTCCGTCCTCCCAGGCGGGCAGGTCAACGAAGCTGGTGGAGCTTGAGTGGCTCACCAGCAGCGGCCGGTCCGTGCCCAGCCAGCGGGCCAGCCCTGCTGCGGCAGCCGGCGTCCCCGGCGAGGGGCGGCCGTCGCGGGGCAGGCCCACGTTTACGGCCAGCAGGGAAGGAAGGTCAGCGGTATCCGCGCGCCCAAGCCCAGCCAGGGCTGCGTCCACGTCGCCGGCAACGACGACGGCGAACCCCGCCTCCCGCAACAGGCCCGCCAACGCACCGGAAGTGTCAGGAAACGGATGCCAAGGATCGGCGTACCGCCCTTCCCCGCTGAGGAGCAGGGCCGTGGGCGCACTGTCCGGTGTGGCCGTCCCCGTCACAGGGAATCCTGCAGCACGGCCGCGGCGGGAACCCGCGGTGCGCCGATGGAGGAGTCGCGCAGGATCAGGTCGGGGTTGAGCTCCACGCGGTGCACCGGGCGCATTCGCCCTTCCGCGAGCCGGGCCGCCATCAGCTGTACTGCCACCTTGCCCACGTACTGCTTGGGCGGACGGACCGCCGAGATGGCCGGCTCTGCCAGGTAGGCCACCTCGTCGTCGTAACCCACCACGGCGATGTCACCCGGAACTGCCAGCCCCCGGTCCACGCAATGCTGGACGAACGCCACCGCCTGGGTGTCCGAGTGCACCAGCATGGCAGTAGTGCCGGTCTTGGCGCAGAGCTCCAGGACATGGTCGAAGTGCTCCCTGCGCCCGCCATTGACCTGTTTGACCGAATCCTCGTGAACGGAATCCTTGAGCGGGATCTTCAGTGCCGCCAGGGCCTGTTGCCAGCCGCGCACCACGTGCGGGCTGGTGGGGCTGGATGAGTCCGTCAGGCAGCCGATCCGCCGGTGCCCTTCCTGCCACAGATGGCGCACCGCCATGCCGGCACCAAAGGCGTGGTCCGTGGCCACCCATTCCAGCCGGTGCGCCGGAACTTCCGCAGGGGCGCGCCGTTCGGCCAGGACCACGGGAATCGGAAGCGCGTTCAGCCACCTGAGCAGTTCCTGCCCGTGTTCGCCGCCCATGTCCGGCGCCACGATCAGCCCGTCGATGTTCTGCGTGTCCAGCAGGGCCTGCACCTGGCGGCGGTTGTCCGCGGCGTCATAGGTGGAACCCCGGACCAGGATCCGCAGGTTCTGCTCCTCGGCTGCGGCGCGGGCGCCGCTGATCACCTGCGGCCAGTAGTAATCCAGCGACGGCACCACCATGCCGATTGAGTAGCTGTGGGTTGCGGCCCGCCCCGCCGCGGACCGGTCCAGCGGGCTGGGGAGGGTGGCTCCACCGTGTACGCGGGACACCAGCCCCTCATCGGCCAGGAGGTTCACGTCGCGGCGGATGGTGAGTTCGCTGACGCCCATTTTGACGGCGATATCCCGGACCGTGATGGCGCCGTGGGCGCGCAACTCCTCCATGAGCCGCTCCCTGCGCTGGAGCGAGAAGAGGGACTTTCCTGCGGACTCGGCGGGTTGGTCAGGGCTCATGATGCTGCCTCCACAGTGAGGGTGAATGCGCCTTCGGCGCGCGTTGAGGCCGGCATGCGGAACCGCAGCCGGGTCAGCTTTTCTCCCCAGATGTCCGCCAACAGCGGATCCTCCAGGTGCCATTCGTCCACCAGGACGACGGCGGAGGCCGGGTCCCAGCGCAGCACGGCACCGCGGCTGCCTGTTTTTCCCGGGCTTCCGGGCGCGGGAGTTCCGGGCGCGGGAGTTCCGGACGCCGGGATTCCAGCTGGTTCAACGGTGGCCGTGCCGTCCGGTCCACGGCGCAGGGTGCCGGCCGTGAGGTAGGTGATGTCGACGTCGGGCGTCCCTCCAGCCATGGGCCGCGGAAGCTCCCAGCGGTCCGCGATGGTGACGCGGCGGCTGTCCCGGTCCAAGGCGGAAGTGCGCAGCCACTGCCCGGGCTCAAAACCGTAGGCGGCCCCGAGGGCCAGTTCCATCAGGGGCCGGCCCGCGGTGGGGTGCCGCAGGACGTGGGCCGTGAATTCACTTCCGGTGCCCTGTTCGAGCCCATGTGGTGCCGGAACGTTGTGCCAGGAGCTCTGCATGGCGCGGATGTCGTAGCGGTCCGGGCCGAAGGTCTTGGCCGTATAGGTGGGCTGGCCGGCGTCCACCAGGAGCGGCACGCCGTCCACGGCCACTACCACCGAACCCACGTCACGGTGGTTGTGGTGCTCACCGTTGTGGCCGCCTTTCGCCGCGAGGAGCAGGCCTTCCACGGAGCCCGCGGTTTGGCGGGCCAGCATGATCTGCACGGACGGAAGGTACGTGAAGGGAACCAGTGGTGCCGTAGCGGTTTGGCCTGGCGACGCGGCCAGCAGCGAGTGCAGGACCCGGCCCAGCCCGGCAGCGGCCCCGGGCTGCGGGGCCAGCATTGACGCGGCATGGTCCGCCGCGTCCTCGTCCCCCAAACGCACCGCCCAGCTGTGCAGCATATCCCAGGGGAGGGCTCCTGCTGCCCGGGCCGGACCGTCTGCCACGTTCAGGAACCAGGCACCGCCGATATGCATGCGGTGCGGGAAGGCCACCATTTCTCGGATCAGGGGCAGCGCGGCGTCAAGGGTGCCTGCGGTGGCCTCCTCCAGCAGCTTGAGACCCTCCAGTGCCCGCCCCGCACCGTTCCACCAATAGGCGAACCCTTCGTCGATGGCACCATCGGCGGGGATTGAGGCCAGGAACCGGTCCAGGCCCTCGATGCACCGTTCCACGATTTCTGCCTGGAGGTGCGGATCCTCGGTCAGGAACAGTCCGGCCGCGATCAGGTTGGAGTGGATCCAGGGATTCCAGTTGTGGACGTCTCCATCGAGGCCCAGCCAGTGCCAGTCCAGCCGCTCCAGGAACGGCCGGAAAACGCGCACGGCCGCTTCGTCGCGGATGCGGCGGCGCAGGCCGGGGGCCCGCTGGTCCAGTTCGGCACCCAGCACGTGGTCCAGCCAGCCCAGCTGCGCTGCCACCTCCCCGGCCCCAAGGTCCAGGAAAGGCCGGGCCCTGTCCGGAACCACTTCCGCG
Source organism: Arthrobacter sp. (assembly GCA_035475035.1). Taxonomy (GTDB): domain Bacteria; phylum Actinomycetota; class Actinomycetes; order Actinomycetales; family Micrococcaceae; genus Arthrobacter. The sequence goes on along the minus strand of DATIMT010000387.1, from coordinate 1,781 downwards.
GAGCGGCTGTAGACGTCGTCGTGGGCCGCCCAGCTCCAGGAGCTCTGTTCACACAGGAGGTACGCGCCGTCGATCACGTCGTCGAGCCAAGGGTGGGCCGCTTCCCGGTCCCCTGTGGTCAGGGCCATCACCACCGCACGGGTGAGCCTCTGCTGCCGCGCGCCCACCAGGTTCTCGTAGGCGGTGCGGTTGCCGTCGCGGAAGTAGCGCGCGTAGTGGGAAACCAGGGGCTGCGGCCAGGGCGTTCCGTGTTCACTGGCTGCCTGTTCCCGCAACCCGGCCAGGGCATCACCGGGCACTGAACGCCAGGCCGGAGCCGCGGCGGGTGGGACGGACAGGCGTCCAGTTGCTCCGTCCAGTGACCGGATCAGTTCCGGAGCGGTTGCGGCGTGGCCCCACGAGGAGCCAAGTGGGGCGGAGGTGGCGAAGGCGGGAGGAAGGCCAGCGGGAAGTGACATGGAAACCGATTCTTTTGTTCGATTACGATCGTTTTAGAACGATCAGGAACAGCTTGGATGTTCTGTCTTGTTCATGAGTATCTACTGATTGTTAGATGTGATGCAAGACATGAAACGCGGCGTCCCCGGATCCCGCCCAGAAAAGAAAGGAGGCCCGAATGTCGCGTAAACCCAAGGCCCTGCTGGTCATGAACCGTGGAACATTTGCAGACCAGTTCGATTCCACGCGACTTGAACGTTTGGCGGGCCTGGTGGACCTCGGCACCGAGCCGTGGACAGACTCCCTGGAACGGCCGGACCTCACAACCCGCCTGGCCGACGTCGAAATCCTGCTCACAAGCTGGGGCGTACCGTGCCTGGACGGGGCCGCACTGGCACGGCTGCCAAAGCTTCGCGCGGTGTTCCACTGCGCCGGAACGGTGCGCAGTTTTGTCACCCCTGAACTGTGGGAACGGGGCATCCTGGTCACCAACGGGGCCGACGCGAACGCCATCCCGGTTGCGGAATTCACCTTTGCCTCCATCGTGCTGGCCGGGAAGAAGGCCCACGTGCTGGCCAACGATGCCCGCACCTTCCGGGAGGACTGGAGCTACACCACCCAGCGCGGCGAGCTGGGCAATATCGGCCGGGTGATCGGCGTCATCGGGTTCTCCCGCATTGGACGCCGCGTGGTGCAGCTGGTCCAACAGCTCCAGGATGTCCGCTGCCTGGTGAGCGACCCCTACGCGGATCCAGCCGCCGTAGCCGCGGCCGGCGGACAATTGGTGTCCCTTCCCGAGCTGCTGGCCGCTTCGGACATTGTGACGGTGCATGCGCCTGCCCTCCCCGAGACCAGGCACATGATCGGCGCGGCCGAGCTTCAGGCCATGAAGGACCACGCAACACTGATCAACACCGCGCGCGGTTCCCTGGTGGACACCACAGCCCTCGAAGCCGAGTGCGCCACGGGCCGGATCCAGGCCCTCCTGGACGTCACCGAACCCGAACCGCTGCCGGCGGACTCGATCCTTTACGACCTTCCGAACGTGGAGATCACCCCGCACATCGCAGGCTCCCTGGGGACGGAAACCCGGCGGATGTCCGATGCCGCACTGAACGACCTTGAACGCTACCTGACCGGTCAGCAACTCGCAGCGCAAGTGGTCTCCGCAGACCTCTCCCTCAGCGCCTGAACAACCCAATGCCGCGCACGCGGCAAACAACCAATCCTCAAAGGAGAACGCAATGAAGCGCAGGACTTTCACCGCCATCGCGCTGGCCGTCACCGCAGGGCTCGGCCTGTCCGGATGCGCCGGCGCCGCAGGTACGGCACCGCAGGCCCAG
>DATIMT010000386.1:0-31232 GCA_035475035.1 Arthrobacter sp. | reverse complement strand
CTATCGGCCTTAAGCTTGGCCGCTCTGTGGGCGGTGGCCCATCCGCTGCAGGTGGTCCGCAAAGTCCGGAATATACACGCCCGTACAGTGGCCCTGATCGAGATGCTGGAAGTGGTGATGCGCCGCATCCGCGATCACCGCAGCTTGGACCCGGGCTCCGGACATGGCAGGCTGGGATACTGCAATAAAACCTCCGAAAGGAACCGTCGATGGCCGCTGCGCAAAAGCGAGCAACCCGCTCCCCGGCATCGAATACCGCCTCCTGGCGGGACGCAGCGCCGGCATCGATCGTCCTGGTGAGCGGGCCGGAAGAGTATCTCGGCATCAGGGCCATGGACCGGATCCGGTCGCAGGTCAGGGCAGCCGAACCGGACGTCGAGCTGAGCCGCATCAACGCCGCGGCATATGAACCAGGCACACTGACAATGCAGGTGAGCCCGTCTTTGTTCGGCGAGAGCAAACTCATCGAAGTGGAAGCCGTGGAAGGAATGAACGACGCCTTCCTCGCAGACGCCCTCGCCTACCTGCAGCACCCCGAACAGGACGCCGTCGTCGTGTTGCGGCATGCCGGCGGAACCCGTGGGAAAAAACTGCTCGACGCCGTCAAGAAGGCAGGTTGGCCGGTGGTCGACTGCCAGCCCCTGAAGAAGGAAGCGGACAAGATCTCGTTCGTCGCGGCGGAGTTCAAGGCAGCCGGACGCCGGATCAACCAGGACGCCGTCCAGGCGTTGGTCAATGCCGTGGGAGCAGACCTGTCGGAACTCGCCGCCGCGTGCTCCCAGCTGATTGCCGACGCCGGAAGCACTGTCACGACCGAGACGGTGGACAAGTACTACGGCGGACGGATTGAGGCCACGGCATTCAAAGTGGCCGACGCCGCCATGGCAGGAAACGCCCCGCTGGCGCTCTCGACGCTCCGCCATGCACTGGCCACCGGAGCCGACCCGGTACCGCTGGTGGCAGCCCTCGCCGCGAAGCTGAGGACGGTGGCGCGGGTGGCAGGTGCGTCCGGGTCATCCGCGCAGATCGCGGCGGAGCTTGGCATGCAGCCCTGGCTTGTGGAGCAGGCCCAGCGGGATGTCCGGCGCTGGACCCCGGAGGGCCTGGTGCGGTCCATCCAGGTCACGGCGGAGGCCGACGCCCAGGTCAAGGGCCTCTCCCGGGATCCCGTTTATGCCGTCGAGCATGCCGTAACCGTGATCGCCATGTCAGTCCAGGGCAGGTAGGCGCACAACACAGCACGAAGTCCCGGGCTGACGGGGTTTAGTGCGCTCCACCGCCTGGTCCCCGTGGCTTCCGACGGCGGTGTTGCCGCCAGCTGCCGAGCCCCGGCTTCCGGCGGCCGGGGAGTAGGGGTTAAAGCCGGGGAGTAGTGGTTAAAAGCGTGTGGCCGGCACCTTGCGGTACCGGCCACACCATCAGTTCGTGGGAACTGGAAACCTTAGAGTGCGTTGACCTTCTTGGAGATCGCCGACTTGCGGTTCGCTGCGTTGTTCTTGTGCAGAACACCCTTGCTGACAGCCTTGTCCAGCTTACGGCTGGCAGTAACGAGCGCAGTAGTAGCAGCTTCCTTGTCAGCGGAATCAACGGCGGTGTTGACGGCGCGGATGGCCGTCTTCAGCTCGGACTTGACTGCGTTGTTGCGCAGGCGGGCCTTCTCGTTGGTCAGGATGCGCTTCTTCTGGGACTTGATATTCGCCACGTGTGAACTCTCTTTGTAATGCGGAAATGGTCTAGAGGGCTTTCAAGCTGGCCTTGACTGAGCGGCGTGGGGATACCTATGGCGGCCAACTATCAGTGACCGTCGACCTGCACGGACACACAGCAATAAAGAATAGCAGGTCGGCGGCGGCGCTGGCCATTTGGGACGGTCAGGTCCAGCCGTGTCGCCGGCGCAGCCCGGATGCCACTTCTTCAAACCGTGCCCTGTCCAGCACCGCGCCCTCCCGCCTGATGCTGTCCGGGCGGATTTGCAGGATGCGGTCCAGGCGCACTTCGCTGGCCCTGCCCTGTTTGTCCCACTCACCCGCGCCAAGGTCCACGTACTCGCTGGACGTTGAACCGGCAGGAATCCGGTCCCTGCTGGTCAGCATCAGCGCCAGGAGGAACGGGCCGTTATGCCCCACCAACAGAACGGGTCGGTCCTTTCCCTGGCCGTGGTCCTCCTCATACGGGACCCAGGCCCACACCACTTCGCCCGGATCCGGATTGCCGTCCGGCTGCGGGGCATAGCGAACGGCGGCGCGGCCGCGGTAGTCACCGGGATAGGCGGCACGCCCTGCAGCAACGCCGCCGTCGGGTGCCGGTGGCTTGCTGTGGGCGCCTTGGTCCCGGCGTGGGCCGGCCGTCGGGCGCGCTGCGGCGCGATTCTGCAGTATGCGCAGCCCCCGGCGGACGGCGTTTCCCAGAGAGCGGAGATCAATGGCCATTCCCAAAGCCTATCGGCGGGGCGTCAACAAGACGCCGTATAGCGCCCGGTCAGGATGCGGTGCGGGGGTCCCGGACGTGGGACACTGGATGTTCAAGATGTGCGGCTGGACCGCTGGCGCCCTTTCGTGTGCCTGCCGGTGGCTGCAGAAATGCCAACAGTAAGGACCCTGCGTGTCTCCCATGGCCCGCACCGCACCGGTGCCCGCCGCGACAGATCCGGCAATTATTCGGAACTTTTGCATCATCGCGCATATCGACCACGGCAAGTCCACCCTGGCTGACCGGATGCTGCAGTCCACCGGGGTCGTCCAGGCGCGGGACATGAAGGCCCAGTACCTGGACCGGATGGACATCGAGCGCGAACGTGGCATCACCATCAAGTCCCAGGCCGTCCGCATGCCGTGGGAGGTGGACGGCGTCAGTTTTGCGCTGAACATGATCGACACCCCCGGCCACGTGGACTTCACCTACGAGGTGTCCAGGTCCCTGGCGGCCTGTGAGGGCGCCATCCTGCTGGTGGACGCGGCCCAGGGCATTGAGGCCCAGACGCTTGCGAACCTGTACCTGGCCATGGAGAACAACCTCACCATCATCCCGGTGCTGAACAAGATCGACCTGCCGGCGGCGCAGCCCGAAAAATACGCAGCCGAGCTGGCAAGCCTTATAGGCGGCGATCCGGAAGATGTCCTGCGCGTATCCGGTAAGACCGGCGTCGGCGTCGAAGCCCTCCTGGACAAGATCGTCAGGGACCTCCCGGCGCCCGAGGGCGACCCCGATGCGCCGGCCCGGGCCATGATCTTCGACTCGGTTTACGACACCTACCGCGGCGTGGTGACCTATGTGCGCGTGATGGACGGCATGCTCCACCCGCGTGAGCGCATCCAGATGATGTCCACCAGGGCCTCGCACGAGCTTCTGGAAATCGGTGTCAGCTCCCCGGAACCCACACCCTCCAAGGGTCTCGGCGTCGGTGAAGTGGGCTACCTGATCACCGGGGTGAAGGACGTGCGGCAGTCCAAGGTGGGCGACACCGTCACCAACCTGGCCAAGCCGGCCGCCCAGTCGCTCCCTGGCTACGCCGATGCCAAGCCCATGGTGTTCTCCGGCCTGTATCCGCTTGATGGTGCAGACTACCCCGTACTCCGCGACGCCCTCGAAAAGCTCATGCTCAACGACGCCGCGCTGGTGTACGAACCTGAGACCTCGGCTGCGCTGGGCTTCGGCTTCCGGGTGGGCTTCCTGGGTCTCCTGCACCTTGAGATCACCCGCGAACGCCTGGAGCGTGAATACAATCTCGACCTGATCTCCACCGCCCCGAACGTTGAGTACGAGGTGACCCTGGAGGACAAGAGGGTGGTCCGGGTGACCAACCCGAGCGAGTATCCCACCGGCAAGATCGCCGAGGTACGTGAACCCATGGTGTCCGCCACCATCCTGGCTCCCAACGAATTCGTCGGCGCCATCATGGAACTCTGCCAGGCGCGCCGCGGCGTCCTGGGCGGCATGGACTACCTGTCCGAGGACCGGGTGGAAATCCGGTACCGCCTGCCGCTTGCCGAGATCGTGTTCGACTTCTTCGACATCCTGAAGTCCAAGACCCGGGGCTACGGGTCGCTGGACTGGAAGGCCGACGGTGAACAGGTTGCAGACCTGGTGAAGGTCGACATCATGCTCCAGGGCGAACAGGTGGACGCCTTCAGCGCCATCACGCACAGGGACAAGGCCTACGCGTATGGCGTGATGATGACCGGCAAGCTCCGCGAACTCATCCCGCGGCAGCAGTTCGAGGTGCCCATCCAGGCAGCGATCGGTTCCAGGATCATCGCCCGCGAAAGCATCCGGGCCATCCGCAAGGACGTGCTCGCGAAGTGCTACGGCGGTGACATCTCGCGTAAGCGCAAGCTGCTGGAGAAGCAAAAAGAGGGCAAGAAGCGCATGAAGATGGTGGGGACGGTGGAGGTTCCGCAGGAAGCCTTCATCGCCGCCCTGACCACCGACGAATCAAAGGACAAGGCCAAGAAGAAGTGACCACTGCGCAGCGGGGGACCCGCTGATGCCCAGCGTTCTTCCCCTCGGCGACCCGGCGCCGTCGGACGGTCTGCTGCCTGCCCAGGCAGCCGACGGTGCGGCGGACCGGGCGTTCGGGTTGTACGTGCATATTCCGTTCTGCGCGGTGCGCTGCGGCTACTGCGACTTCAACACGTACACCGCCACGGAACTGGGCGGCGGCGCGTCCCAGGATGCTTATGCCGGCACCGCGGTCTCGGAAGTCTCACTGGCTGCCGGGGTACTGGTGCGGTCGGGCCTTCCCGCGCGCAAGCTCAGCACCGTCTTCTTCGGCGGCGGTACTCCCACCCTCTTGCCGGCCGATGACCTCGCCATGATCCTGCGCGCCTCGATCGACCAGTGGGGCATCGAGGACGGCGCCGAAGTCACCACCGAAGCCAACCCGGATTCCGTCACGCCGGAATCCCTTGCAGTCCTCAAGGAAGCAGGCTTCACCCGCGTCTCGTTCGGCATGCAGTCTGCCGTCCCGCACGTGCTGAAGGTCCTTGACCGCACCCACACCCCGAGCCGTGTTCCGCAGGTAGTCCAGTGGGCGCGGGAGGCGGGACTTGCTGTCAGCCTGGACCTGATCTACGGCACGCCGGGGGAGTCGCTGGAGGATTGGCGGTACTCCCTCGAAACTGCACTGTCCTACGAACCTGACCACATCAGTGCGTACGCACTGATTGTCGAGGACGGCACCAAGCTGGCAGCACAGATGCGCCGTGGCGAGGTCCCGGGCATCGACGACGACGACCACGCCGACAAATATGAGCTTGCCGACCAACTGATCACCGAAGCCGGACTTGGCTGGTACGAGGTCAGCAACTGGGCGCGGACCCCGGAACAGGCCTGCCGCCACAACCTCGCCTACTGGCGCGGAGACGACTGGTGGGGGATAGGACCCGGGGCGCATTCGCATGTGGGCGGAGTGCGCTGGTGGAACGTCAAGCATCCGTCTGCCTACGCCAACCGGCTGTCCCAGGGGCTTTCGCCGGCCGCCGGCAGGGAAACCCTGGACGCGGAAACCCGGAATATGGAGCGGGTCATGCTTGAAGCGCGGCTGCAGTCAGGGCTTGAGGTGTCGACGCTTAGTGCCGGCGGACGGCACCAGGTGGCCGGGCTTATTGCCGATGGGCTGGTGGATCCTGTTCCCGCGTTCCGGGGGCGCCTGGTCCTGACCCTCAAAGGCAGGCTCCTGGCAGACGCGGTGGTGCGCCGGCTCCTGCCGGACTAGTCACCACCCGCCGCTATTTAATCCAGCGCAGGTTGTACTGGTAGCGGTGCGGCTGGCCACGGTTGACGTGGATCCCTGCTGCCACGGAGAAGCACGTGAGCGCCACCCAGATGAGTGTGGCAATGACCGCGAAGATGTTTCCCACGTAAGGGATGAACACCAGGATGTTTGCCAGAACGGCGGCGATGGTGGGCGGCAGGCTGAAGTTGAGCGCTTCCTTGGATTCCTGGGCGGTGAACGGCCCGCGGTCACGGAAGATCAGATAGATCAGCAACGAGGGGACACACCCGAGGATCCCGCCGAAATGTGCAAGCATCGCCCACTGACGGTCTTCGCTGGCGGTCAGCGGCAGGGCGTTGGCGGGGACGCCATGGTACTCGGAACGGCCCTGGCCGTCCCTGTGATCACGTGCGTTTTCTGCCACAGTCTGTTCCTTCGGGGATGCAAGTGGTGCTGACTTCAAATACCGGTCCGGTGCGCAGTGCCTTCAGTGAAACGGTTTCACTGAAAGATGCACTGCAGTACCAAGAATACTGGGTTCTGGGCTGCCGCCCGCCCTTTAGGGCACGGTGAGGAAATCGATGACTTCCTCAACCCGGCCCAGCAACGACGCTTCGAGGTCCGCGTACGTCCGCACGGCGCCCAGCAATTTCTGCCACCCCAGCCCAACATCTTCCTTCGTGGCGTGTGGCCAGCCGAAGGCTTTCAAAATCCCGGTCTTCCAATCCTGCCCCCGGGGTACGGCAGGCCACTTGTCGATGCCCAGAACGCCGGGCCGGATTGCCTGCCAGACGTCCACGTAGGGGTGTCCAACGATCAGGACATTGCCGGCGGCGCCCGGCGAAGCCATCACCGCGTCCGCGATGCGGGACTCCTTGGAATCTGGAACAAGGTGATCCACCAGGACACCAAGCCGCCTGCCCGGACCGGGCCTGAACTCCGCGACGGCGGCGGCCAGGTCGTCGATTCCGTGCAGGGGTTCGACGACGATGCCTTCCACCCGCAGGTCGTCTCCCCAGACTTTTTCCACGAGTTCGGCGTCGTGCTTGCCCTCCACCCAAATCCGGCTGGCCTTGGCAACCTGGGCACGCTGGCCGGCCACCCGCACGGAGCCGGAGGCCGTCCTGCCGGCCGCCGGACCCCCAGCAGCGGACCGCGGAGCGGGGGGCATCAGCCGGATGGGCCGGCCCTCAAGGAGGAAACCGAAGCCAAGCCGGAAGGAACGGGACTTTCCCCGCCGGTCCTCCAAGGCCACCACATGCATCCCGCCGGATTTCTCCACCCGGGTGACGGCCCCCACCCAGCCGGACTGCACTTCCTCGAGCACCATGCCGCGCTCCACGGGGACCTCAGGCAGTTCCGTCCGCGCCGGAGCGGAAATGCCGCGTGGCCCCCAATTCTGGTAATCCATGGAATCGATCCACCTAGCGCTAGGTCCTCAGCTCCGGAATTTCGCCCGGAGCGGTACCAATGCTAGCAACGGGCCGAGGCATAATAGACTGTTGGCACTTAGGCATGTCGAGTGCTAACCCTGGGTTGCATCGGGCGGGGCATGCACCCCGAACCGTGGATGGAGGTGGAGAGTGAGCGAGCCACGCAAGCTGGAAGTACTGCGGGCCATTGTGGAGGACTACGTCCACTCCCGCGAGCCGGTGGGGTCGAAGGCCCTGGTGGAGCGGCACCATCTGGGGGTTTCCAGTGCCACCATCCGCAACGATATGGCCGCCCTGGAAGATGAGGGACTGATCACCGCCCCGCATACCAGTGCAGGCCGTATTCCCACCGACAAGGGCTACCGGCTCTTCGTCGACCAGATTTCAGCCGTCAAACCCCTGTCAGCGGCGGAGCGCCGCGCGATCCAGTCCCTGCTCGAAGGTTCGGACGACCTCGATGATGTCCTGGAGCGCACAGTCCGGCTGCTGTCGCAGCTGACCAACCAGGTGGCCGTGGTCCAGTACCCGCACTTGAGCAGGGCGCTTGTCCGCCACATCGAATTCGTTCTGTTGGCGCCCCGCAAGGTCCTTGTGGTCCTGATTGCCAACAGCGGCAAGGTGGAGCAGCGGGTTATCGACGTCGGGCAGGACCTTGGTGACGACGCGCTGGCCGAACTGCGTACACGGTTCCTTGGCGCCCTGGGGGGAACACCGCTAAGCCTGCTGGCCCAGGCGCTTCCCGCCGTCGTGGCCGCCACACCCCACCCGCAGCGACAGGCGGCACACGCACTGGCCCTCGGGCTGGACGGCCTGGCGCAAAACAGCCGGGAAGACCGGATGGTCATGGCCGGGACGGCCAACCTTGCCAGGTCCAACGTGGATTTCCCGCTCAGCATCGGCCCGGTGCTTGAGGCGCTTGAGGAGCAGGTGGTGATGCTGCGGCTGCTGAGCGAAATGGCCCAGGACCACCGTGGCGTGGCCGTCAGCATCGGAAGGGAGAACCCGTACGACGGCCTTGCCGAGGCCTCCGTTGTGGCCACCGGCTACGGTCCCGACAGTGCCGCGAAAGTGGGAATCCTCGGGCCTACCCGCATGGACTATCCCACCACCATGGCCGCCGTCAGGGCTGTGGCCCGCTACCTTTCCAGGATTTTGGGGCCCTGACTCTTCGCGGCCGGAGCCTGCTCCGGCCGGACAGCAAGAGCTGGGCCGCCCATCTGAACGCAGTACAACAAGGAAGAGATACGAACTTTGAGCAGCCACTATGACGTCCTTGGAGTCTCCCCCGAAGCTACGGGCGAAGAGATCAAAAAGGCCTACCGCAAACTGGCCCGCACCCTTCACCCGGACGTAAACCCCGGTGCGGACGCTTCAGAACGCTTCAAGGCAGTAACTCACGCCTACGAGGTCCTCTCCGACCCCCAAAAGCGCCGAATCTATGACACCACCGGCAATGAGAACGGCACGGACAACGGCTTCGGCGGGGCAGGCTACGCGGGCCAGGGCTTCGCGTTCCAGGACATCTTCGACACCTTCTTCGGCGCAGGCGGTACGACCGGTCCCGCTTCCCGTGTCCGCCGTGGCCAGGATGCGCTCATCAGCGTCAGGATCGACCTCCGGGACGCTGTGTTCGGCGTGAACAAGAAACTCGAAGTGGACACCGCCGTCGTCTGCCCCACCTGTGACGGATCCTGCTGCCGCCCCGGCACCCATCCGGAACGCTGCGACATCTGCGGCGGCAGCGGCCAGGTCCAGCGGGCTGTCCGCTCCATCCTCGGCCAAGTGATGACCGCGGCCCCCTGCGGCACCTGCGAAGGCTTCGGTACCGTCATCAAGGATCCCTGCAACGAATGCAGCGGCCAGGGACGCATCCGCAGCCGCCGGTCACTGACCATCAAGGTCCCCGCCGGCGTCGCCACGGGAACCCGAATCCAGCTGTCCGGACAGGGCGAGGCCGGCCCCGCGGGCGGTCCAACCGGTGACCTGTACGTGGAGATCCGCGTCAACAACGACGCCACCTACGTCCGGGACGGCGATGACCTGCACGCCACCCTGCACATCCCCATGACAGCCGCTGCCCTGGGCACGGATGTCAGTCTGGAAACCTTCGACGGCAGCCAGGAGATCGACGTCAAGCCCGGAACCCAGTCGGGGGAGATCATCACCCTTCGCGGCCTGGGCGTAACCCACCTGAGGGGATACGGCCGCGGCGACCTGAAGGTCCATCTCCAGGTGGATACTCCAGCCAAACTCGACCCGGCGCAGGAAGACCTCCTGCGCCAACTCGCCAAGCTCCGTGGTGAACAGATCACCGAGGGCAAGCTCGCCGCCAGCGGCGGCATGTTCGCCAAGCTCCGGGACCGGCTCGGTAACCTGTAGCGGTGAGCAACCCCGTCTTCTTCACCTCCGCAGGTTCGTTGGCCGGCATGGCCGCCGGTCGACGCTTTGTCCTCGAGGGGACGGAGGCCCGGCACGCTGTCACCGTGAAGCGGCTGTCCCCGGGCGAGCCGGTGGACATTGTGGACGGTGCCGGCGCCCGCATGACCGGAGAGGTCGTGTCTGCTGCCCCCTCAGGCCTTGAGGTGGAGTGCGGGACCTTGACGGTGGAGGACAGGCCGGACGTCCGGCTGGTGCTGGTCCAGGCCCTCGCCAAAGGCGACCGTGACGAGCTGGCCATCGAGACGGCCACCGAACTGGGCATCGACGCCGTCATACCCTGGCAGTCCGAGCGGTCCATCGTCCGCTGGAAGGGCGACCGGGCAGCCCGGGCGCACGCAAAGTGGGAATCATCCGTGGCCGCAGCCGCAAAGCAGGCACGTCGCGCCTGGATTCCCGAGGTGCGGCCCGCCGTCGAATCGGCGGGGCTGGCCGCGGCCGTGGAAGCGGCGGACCTGGCCGTCATCCTGCACGAAGATGCCGTGCGGCCGCTGCGGGCTGTCCTTGAAACGTGGCAGTCCAGCGCCGGCACCGGACCCCGCGAAATCCTCTTGATCGTCGGCCCGGAAGGCGGCATCAGTCCGCGTGAAGTAACCAAGCTCTGCGACAAAGGCGCTCTGACCGCCCTGCTGGGGCACCATGTCCTGCGTTCCTCCACGGCCGGGCCGGCCGCCGTAGTGCTTGCCAGCGATGTCCTTGGCCGGTGGACGCCTACCGGACCTTGAAGGACCTCGTGTCCTCGTTTTGGTCCGGTTCCCCGCCGGAACCCGCCTGGGCAACCCGCAGATCGTAGTCGCCCGGGGGCAGGTTAAGGGCCAGCGTGAAAACCCCTGCCTGCCCCTGTTCAACGCCTGCCGTGGTCTCACCGGCCAGGAAAGGTGCTTTGCTGCCGCTGTCAGTAGACTGCAGGATCTGCCAGCGAAGCTTTGCGCCCGGGGACGTGCTGCGGCCGGTGATCTTTACGCTGCCGCCGGGCACCTCGGTGTTCTCCTGCGGATCAATGATCCACACCGGCGCCACCAGGCCGGCGGCACGGGTCATCAGCGCGCCCAGCTGGACTTTTCCAAATGCGACATAGTCCGTGTGGCCGTCCACCAGGATCCGCACGCGGATTTGCTGGCCAGTGTCGATCAGGCCGGAGCTGGCGGCAGCAGCGGTTGCGGTATAGATGAGCTGCTGGATGGCGCGGGCAGCCATATCGGCGTCCAGGTTGCTGTTGAAGGCGTCAGCGGAGACGTCAACGGTGATGACGTCCTTGCCTGAAATGGAGGTGGCCAGCTTGTCCGGATTCTGCCACGGGGTGAAGAAGTCAGGGTCCAGGGGCTTCTCCGACATCATTGCCCGCAGGGCACGGGTGACCGGGTTCTCCTGTTCCGGGACATCACGGAATTCCCGGTAAAGGAAAATGTTCCCGCCGCTGCGGCCGATCCAGTACACCGGCGCCTTGTTGGAGGACTGCGTGGTTTCCAGCGGGGCGCTGGTCGAGGGCGCATCCGGCATGGTGCCGCCGGTGGCCGGGATGGAGGCGATGGTGCCGGTGGGCGACGGGCCTCCCTCGGCCGTGCAGCCTGCCAGAACCGGAACCAGCACCAGGATCCCTGCAAGGACGGCGGGGCGCAGGCGGCCCATCGATCGTCCTGCCCTTTCGGGCACAGAGGTTTCCGGCACTGTCCTGCCCTAGTCCTTTCCTGGCGTGGCGGGCCGATCCCCCTGGCGGCCTGGCTGTCCAGCAGATGCTGGATTTCCAGCATTGCACAGCGGCGCGGCCCCTCAACCTCTCTTTGCCCCACGCGGCCCAACTGCAACGGGAACGATATGAGGCCGATATGAAGTTGATACCTAACGGCACGTCAAGGACCTCCGGGAGGCGCCTTGGCCTGTCCTACGGACGTCCGGTATCCGGCGTGGCCCCGTGCTGGCGTAAGATAAAGGGATCGCTGGAGCAATGAGCACCGTCCAACGGGCGCCGGCATCAGCCAAAGCAAACTAATGATGTCGAACTTCGAGGGGACCACAGGCCTGCGGGCCAGCACCATGACTGAATCAGCGAATGGTAAGCGCCGGCTCAACACGGGCGAAGGCAGCCCAGGGGAATTCCCGCACTCCCTGCCCGGCACCCGGACTGAAGTAGTCCTCTTTGAGAACACCGACCAGATGGTTCAATCACTCGGCAGCCACGATGAAGCGCTGCGCTTCATCGAAGAGCAGTTCCCGGACGTCAACTTCCACGCCCGCGGCAACGAATTGTCCATCAGCGGTCCCACCGGTGACGTTCCCCGGATCATGCGGCTCCTCCAGGAGGTCCGTGGCCTGGTGGCCCGAGGCACCGTCATCACGCCGGCAGTGCTGCAGCAGCTGGTGTCCCTCCTGCGCACCCAGTCATTGCAGAACCCCGTGGATGTGCTCACCCACGACATCCTCTCCAGCCGCGGCAGGACCATCCGGCCAAAGACCCTGAACCAGAAGAACTATGTCGACGCCATCGATGCCAATACGGTGATCTTCGGCATCGGTCCCGCCGGTACCGGCAAGACGTATTTGGCCATGGCAAAGGCCGTGCAGGCGCTGCAGCAGAAAGAAGTCAGCCGGATCATCCTGACCCGCCCGGCCGTGGAAGCGGGGGAGCGGCTTGGGTTCCTGCCCGGCACCCTTAGCGACAAGATCGACCCCTATTTGCGGCCGCTCTACGATGCCCTGCACGACATGATGGACCCCGAGTCCATTCCGCGGCTCATGGCGGCCGGCACCATCGAAGTGGCACCGCTGGCCTACATGCGCGGCCGGACCCTCAATGATGCCTTCATCATCCTCGACGAGGCACAGAACACGACGCCGGAGCAGATGAAAATGTTCCTCACGCGCCTCGGTTTCGGATCCAGGATGGTGGTCACCGGAGACGTTACCCAGGTGGACCTGCCCTTTGGGACCCGTTCGGGACTGCGGATCGTTGAGGAAATCCTGCAGGGCATCGACGGGGTGAACTTCTCCGTCCTGGACGCCGCCGACGTGGTGCGGCACCGGCTGGTGGGGGACATCGTCAACGCCTACAGCATCTGGGATGAGGCCCAGCGGAACCGGGTCAAGCATTCGGCAAACCGGGAAAAACGGGGGGAACACGCGTGAGCATCGAGGTGAACAACGAGTCCGGCATCGAGGTGGAAGAGTCCGGGCTCGTTGCCCTGTCGCGGTACATCTTTGAGCAGCTCTACATCCATCCGCAGGCCGAACTCTCCATCCTCCTGGTGGATGAGCCGGCCATGGAGAAGCTGCACATCGAACTCATGGACGAACCGGGGGCTACGGATGTGCTCTCGGTCCCCATGGACGAACTGACTCCCGGAACCCCAGACCGGCCGACGCCCCAGGGAATGCTGGGCGATATCGCCATCTGCCCGCAGGTGGCCAAGGTCCAGGCCAGGAATGCCGGACACTCGCTCCAGGACGAGATGCTGCTGCTGACGACGCACGGCATCCTGCACCTGCTGGGTTACGACCACGCCGAACCGGAGGAGAAGGCGGAGATGTTCGGGCTCCAGCGGGAACTCCTGTCCGGCTTCACAGGTAAAGAAGCACCTGCCGAGACAACGCAGTGACGCAACTGCTCCTCGTCGCGGTGGCATTGGTTTTCCTTGCCGTCGCGGCCCTGCTGACAGCGGCCGAGGCCGCCTTCAGTTTCCTTCCCCGGCACGATGCCGAAGAGGCGCTGCACAGGAGCCGCGGCGCCGCCATGCGCCGCATCCTTGCCGAGCCCGTGGCCCACACCCGGGCGCTGCGCTTTTGGCGTGTCTGGTTCGAGATGGCCTCGGCCGTGGCAGTCGCGGTCCTGATCGCAAGCCTGCTGGACAGCGTCTGGCTCGCCGGACTGGTCGCCACCGGAATCATGGCCGTCCTGGGGTTCGTCATTGTGGGCGTTTCCCCGCGCCAGCTCGGCAGGCTGCACTCCACTGCCGTGGTCCGCTTCACTGCCCCGATGGTCCGGTTCCTCACCAGCGTGCTGGGCCCGATTCCAGGCTGGCTGGTGGCTCTGGGCAGTTCCGCGGCTCCCGGAGCGCCCGGTGGCGATGACGCGTTCTTCAGCGAACAGGAGTTCCGCGAACTCCTGGACAGGGCCAGCGAGTCCGACATGATCGAGGATACCGAAGCGGAGATGATCCAGTCGGTCTTCGACTTCGGCGACACCCTTGTGCGGGCCGTCATGGTACCCAGGACAGACATCGTCAGCATTGACGCCGGTTCCAGCCTGCACCAGGCCATGTCCTTGTTCCTGCGCTCGGGTTACTCACGCATCCCGGTCATCAACGAGAACACGGACCATATCCTCGGCATCGTCTACCTCAAGGACGTTGCCGCGGTAATCCATCAACTCGGTATGGACCAGGAGCCGCCGCTGGTAGAGTCACTGGCCCGCGAGGTGCGCTACGTGCCCGAGTCGAAGCCCGTCAGCGATCTCCTGCGCGAACTTCAGAAGGAATCCACGCACGTGGCCATCGTGATTGACGAGTACGGCGGTACGGCCGGCCTGGTCACCCTCGAGGACCTGATCGAGGAGATCGTAGGCGAGATCGTCGACGAATACGACACCGAGAGCGCCGAAGCCGTGGAGCTGGATGATGGCTCGTACCGGGTCAGCGCACGGATGGGCATCGACGATCTCGGTGAACTCTTCGACCTGGAGATCGACGACGACGAGGTGGACACCGTGGGCGGACTCCTCGCCAAGGCGCTGGGCCGCGTGCCCATCGTGGGCAGCAGCGTGGAAGTTCAGGGCGTATCGCTGCGCGCGGACCGGCTGGAAGGCCGGCGGAACCGGGTCAGCCACATCATTGCGGCGCCCGCACCAAGAGTAGAGACTGACCTTGAAAGCCTCCTGGAAGAGGCCGAAGCAACCCAGCAGGGAGTTCCACGTGAGCAAGAAAAATAAGGCTGCGGAAATGGACGACTTCGGCGGATTCCGCGCCGGATTCTCGGTCCTGGTTGGCAGGCCCAACGCGGGCAAGTCCACACTGACCAACGCGCTGGTGGGCAGGAAGGTGGCCATCACCTCCGCCAAGCCGCAGACTACGCGGCACACCATCCGGGGTATCGTGCACCGTGAGGACGCCCAGTTGATCCTGGTGGACACCCCGGGCCTGCACCGTCCTCGCACGCTGCTGGGAAAGCGCCTGAACGACCTCGTGGCGGATACCCTCGCCGAGGTGGACGCCATTGGTTTTTGCCTGCCCGCTAACGAGAAGATCGGGCCCGGCGACAAGTTCATCGCCGCCCAGCTTGCCGCCGTCGGCCGCAAACCGGTGATAGCGATCGTCACCAAGGCGGATCTTGTGGACAAGCAGGCGCTGACTGAACAGCTCCTCGCCGTGGCGGCCCTCGGCCGCGAGGTGATGGGGGAGGACGGTTGGAAGGACATCGTTCCGGTATCCGCCACTGACGGTTTCCAGGTGGAAACACTCGCCGACGTGCTGATCAGCCACATGCCGCCGTCGCCTCCCCTGTACCCGGACGGCGAACTGACGGATGAGCCGGAAGCGGTCATGGTGGCCGAACTGATCCGCGAGGCAGCCCTGGAGGGGGTCCGGGACGAGCTTCCGCATTCCCTTGCCGTGGTGGTGGAGGAAATCGTGCCGCGCGAGGACCGGCCGGACGACAACCCCTTACTGGACGTCCGGGTCAATCTCTATGTCGAGCGGCCATCGCAGAAAGCCATCATCATCGGCAAGGGCGGCAGCCGGCTGCGTGAAGTCGGAACCAACGCCCGGAAGGGCATAGAGGCCCTCCTGGGCACGCGAATCTACCTGGACCTCCACGTCAAAGTGGCCAAAGACTGGCAGCGCGACCCGAAACAGCTGGTCAAGCTCGGTTTCTGAGCCACGAAAAGCTCGTTCGCAGGAGCGTGCCGGGCACGTTTTCCAGACTGGACCACTAAAATGGACCGGATTTCGTATTTAGAGGAAGGTTCACCACGTGGGTCCAGGCCGCGATGAACGCGACGACGGGGCTGACCTGTCAGCCGGACGGGGACCTGTGTCCCGGCACGCAAACGGCGGTGCCGTGGGCGCTGCCCGGCACCTTGGCCCCCTGCGCGGAATGCCGTTGTGGCTCAAAGCCGTCACGGGTGTGGTGGTGGTTGTCCTCGTGGCCGCGGTTGCGTTCGCCGGATTCTGGTTTTTCCGGCTCCAGAGCAACATTTCCAAGGCGCCGTTGAATGCCGGTGGCGAAAGCACCGAGTCCCCCGGGAACGACGCCACCGGCCGGCTGCAGATCCTGATTCTCGGTTCCGATACGCGCGATGGCAAAAACTCGCAGTACGGAAGCGCTGACGATTCCACCGGCTACGGCAAGTCGGACGTGATGATGCTCATGGACATCTCGGAGGACAACAAGCGCGTCAACGTCATCAGCTTTCCCCGCGACCTGCTGGTGGACATTCCCGATTGCAAGGACAGGAAGACCAACAAGGACTACCCTGCGCGCACCGGTGTCATGATCAATGAGGCCATGAGTGAGGCCGGCATCGGCTGTGCTGTGGACACCGTCAACAAGCTCACCGGTATGCAGGTTGACCACTTCATGATGGCTGACTTCAACGCTGTGAAGGAACTATCCAATGCCGTGGGCGGAGTGGACGTCTGCATCAGTGACGCCGTTTTCGATCCTGACTCCGGGCTGCGGTTGCCCGCTGGAACTTCGTCCGTGCAGGGTGAGATGGCACTTTCCTTCCTTCGAACCCGCCATGCCTTTGCCGACGGCGGCGACCTGGGCCGCATCAAGGCGCAGCAGGGCTTCCTCTCGTCGCTGACCCGCAAGATCAAGGACGAAGGAACCCTCTCCGACCCCTCAAAGATGCTCAAGATCGCCGACGTCGTGACACAGAACCTGACTGTTGATGACGGGCTTGCTTCTGTTCCGGCCTTGCTGACCATCGGCAACCGGCTCAAGGACATCGACATCGGCAAGGTGGCATTTGTGGCGGTACCCACCACGCCGGCGCCCATCGACCCCAACCGGCTGGTCATTGCCGAGCCTGCGGGGGCACAGCTCTTTTCGGCATTGCGCAAGAACGTGGACCTGACCGACCCCACTGCGCCCACCACTCCCTCGCCCAGTGAAACGGCAGCGCCGTCCGCGGCCCCCACTGTGACGGCCCCGCCCGTACCGCCCTACAACAAGGCCGTCCAGCCCGTGGCCGTTGCCAATGGAAGCGGTATCAACGGCCGCGCCCAGGAGCTCGTCCAGGCGTTGGTCGCGGGCGGCTTCACCCAGACCGGTCAGTTCCTCGCGCAGCCCATCGCGAAGACGGCGGTGTATTACGGTAACGGCTTTGAAGATGTTGCAGCCGACGTCGCCGCACTCCTGGGAATTCCTGCCACCCTGATGATCCCGGCTCCCGCCGTGTCCGGCGTCCAGGTCTATGTCGGCAGCGACTTCACTACCGGCACAGCTTATGGGGCAGGGGGCGGGGCGGCCCCGGCTTTGCCCCAGGACATTGTCAACCAGACCGCAGGGGACAAGGTTTGCCAGCAGGCCAACCCCGAGCTGATCGTGCGTCGATGACGTCGTCCGTCAGTACCCCTGGCGTCCTGCCGCATCAGTAACCGCGGCCAATGAAAATGGGCCCCGCCGGCAACGGCGGGGCCCATTTTCGTGCTCCTGCTACCAGATGCTGACCCGCTCGATGGCCGGCATCCACATACCGTCCTGCTCCGTGACGCCGAACGCTTCGTGGAACGAGTCCAGGTTCTTCGCAATGGCGTTGGTCCGGAACTCATTGGGGGAGTGCGGATCGGTGGCAAGCCGCCGGATGGCCTCTTCCTGCCGGATGACCTGGCGCCAACCCGCGGCCCAGGAAGCGAAGAAGCGCTGCTGTCCGGTCAGTCCGTCCAGGACCTCCGGTTCCTTGCCGTCAAGGCTGATCTGGTAGGCCTTGTAGGCGATGGTGAGGCCAGCCAGGTCCCCGATGTTTTCGCCCAGCGTGAGGCGGCCGTTGACGTTGTGTCCGGGCGCGGCGCCGGGGGAGAGCGCGTCGAACTGGGCCACGAGCTGCGCCGTCAGCGCCTCGAAGGCCTGCCGGTCCTGGTCCGTCCACCAGTTCCGGAGCGTTCCGCCGCCGTCGAACTGTGAGCCCTGGTCATCAAAGCCGTGGCCAATCTCGTGGCCGATGACCGCACCGATGCCACCGTAGTTGACGGCGTCATCGGCGTCGGCGGTAAAGAATGGCGGCTGCAGGATGGCCGCAGGGAACACGATTTCGTTCATCATCGGGTGGTAGTAGGCATTGACTGTCTGCGGCGTCATCAGCCACTTGTTGCGGTCCACCGGCTTGCCCACCTCGTCCAGGTGCCGGTCGACGTCGGCGTTGTGGGCCCGTTCCACGTTGCCCAGGAGATCATCGGGGTCGATCTCCACGGCTGAATAGTCAATCCACTCGTCCGGGTAGCCGATTTTGGCCCGGAAGGCCTCCAGCTTTCGAAGCGCTTCAGCTTTGGTGTCCCCGCCCATCCAGGACACGTCGTTGATGCTCCGGCGGTAGGCCTCGGTCAGGTTGGCCACCAGGGTCTGCATCCGCGCCTTGTGGGATTCGGGGAAATGCCGTGCCACATAGATCTGCCCCACAGCTTCCCCGAGGGCGGCCTCGACGACTGCGACGCCGCGCTTCCACCGGTCCTTGTTGCGTGGAGTGCCGCTGATGGTGGTGCCGTAGAAGGCGAAGTTGGCGTCCACAAACGCTGAAGACAAGTAAGGCGCAGCCGCACTGATGACGCGCATGGCCAGCCACTCCTGCCAGGTAGCCACCGGGACCTGTTCAAGGAGCCCGGCAGCGCCGGAAAAGAAATCAGGGGTGCTCACCACGATTTCCGCGCGCTTCTCCGCGTCAATCCCCGCAGCTTCGAACCAGGTGGCCAGGAGGGGGAAGAGCGCGGTGGCTTCATCAGCCGTCTTCAGGTTGTACGTTTTCTGCGGATCGCGGAGGGTGACATTGTCCCAGTGGTGGGATGCAAGTTTTGTCTCCAGCCCGACAACCCGCGTGGCGGCAGCACGGGGCTCGGCTACTCCTGCCAGTTCAAACATCTTTTCCACGTGTGCCGTATACGCCGAAACGATGGGGGCGAACTTTTCATCGCGGTAGTAGGACTCGTCGGGCAGGCCCAGGCCGCCCTGCCCGGTGTAGAGCAGGACCCGGTCCGGGTTCCCGGCATCCGGGGCAGGGTAGATGTAGAAGAGCCCGCCAACGTCGGCGCGGAACAACCGCCCCGCCAGTGCAATGAGCTCTGACGCCGACCCGGTGGCGAAGACCTCGGCGAGCCGCGCGCGGATGGGTTCCATGCCCTTGCTCTCGACGGCTGCTTCGTCCATGAAGCTGTTGTAGAGGCCGCCGATCTTCCGTTCGATCCCGCTGGCGTCCGCGCCCTTGGCCGCAGCCTCCTCGATGATGTCCCGGACATTGATCTCGGACCCATCGCGAAGAGCGGTGAAGGTTCCTTCCAGCGGCCGGTCGTCGGGAATCTCGGTGGCTTTCAGCCAGGCACCGTTGACGTGCTGGTAAAGGTCGTCCTGCGGCCGGACTGTGTGATCAATGGTGGACAGATCGATCCCCGAAATGGGCACTGCAACTCCTTTTGCCGGGACGCCTGGAGCCGGCGGAATACCGGTGGCGTCTGCATGCTGGACTTTACGGACGGTAGTGCCCTTTCATCTTACGCACCCGTGTTACGCTCAAAGTGTGCGTGCAGAGCTCCTTCTCCTTAGCTGCCGCGGCGAGGCCACAGACGCTATCTAGCGCACGGCCCACCCTCGCTGCGGAGTTTGTGTTGCCCGGCCACCCTTTCACTGAAGATCGATAGAAAAGGCCA
The DNA here is from genome assembly GCA_035475035.1 of Arthrobacter sp. Classification (GTDB taxonomy): domain Bacteria; phylum Actinomycetota; class Actinomycetes; order Actinomycetales; family Micrococcaceae; genus Arthrobacter. The sequence continues at coordinate 11,802 of DATIMT010000386.1, read as the reverse complement.
CGAACATCATGCGAAACGCACAAAAGCCCTCAGGAATGCCTGCCCACCGGTACACGCCCTTCCAGGACCAGATTAACGTCGAGCTGCCGGACCGCACCTGGCCGGACAAGGTCATCACCAAGGCCCCGCGGTGGTGTGCGGTTGACCTGCGTGACGGAAACCAGGCGCTTATCGACCCCATGAGCCCGGCCCGCAAGATGAAGATGTTCGACCTGCTGGTCCGGATGGGCTACAAGGAAATCGAGGTGGGGTTCCCGTCCGCTTCGCAAACAGACTTCGACTTCGTCCGCCAGCTCATCGAGGGCAACCACATTCCGGACGACGTCACCATCCAGGTCCTGACCCAGGCGCGGGAACACCTGATCGAACGGACGTACGAATCACTGGTCGGCGCCAAGCAGGCCATCGTCCACCTGTACAACTCCACCTCCGTCCTGCAGCGCCGTGTGGTCTTCAACCAGGACGAGGACGGGATCCTGGACATCGCCCTGCAGGGTGCCCGCCTGTGCAAAAAGTACGAGGAAACGCTTGTGGACACGCACGTGACCTACGAGTACTCCCCGGAGTCCTTCACCGGCACGGAACTTGAGTACGCCGTCCGGGTCTGCAATGCCGTCGCCGATGTCTTCGAGGCTTCCGCGGACCGCCAGGTGATCATCAACCTCCCCGCGACGGTGGAAATGGCCACGCCCAACGTCTATGCCGATTCCATCGAATGGATGAGCCGGCAGCTGCACCCGCGCGACGGCATCATCCTGTCCCTGCACCCCCACAATGACCGCGGAACGGGTGTGGCCGCCGCCGAGCTGGGCTATATGGCCGGCGCCGACCGCATCGAGGGCTGCCTGTTCGGCAACGGCGAACGTACCGGAAACGTGGACCTCGTAACCCTGGGCCTGAACCTGTTCGTCCAGGGCATCGACCCCATGATCGACTTCTCCAACATCGACGACGTCCGCCGGACCGTGGAGTATTGCAACCAGCTGCCGGTGCCGGAGCGTTCACCGTACGGCGGCGACCTCGTGTTCACGGCCTTCTCAGGCTCCCACCAGGACGCCATCAAGAAGGGTTTCGAAGCGCTGGAACGCGATGCAGCCGCGGCCGGCAAGGCTGTAGACGACTTCACCTGGCAGGTGCCGTACCTGCCCGTGGACCCCAAGGACCTCGGCCGCAGCTACGAGGCCGTGATCCGGGTCAATTCCCAGTCCGGCAAGGGCGGCGTGGCTTACCTGTTGAAGAACGAGCACAGCCTGGACCTGCCGCGCCGTGCGCAGATCGAGTTCTCGGGCGTCATCCAGCGCCGCACCGACACCGTGGGCGGGGAAGTCAGCGGCGCGCAGCTCTGGCAGGTCTTCCAGGACGAGTACCTGCCGTCCGGGCAGGCTGACGGGCAGTGGGGACGCTACTCCCTGGGCGCGGTCAAGACGGAAACAGATGCCGACGGCGGCATGACGCTTCACGCCTCACTCACCATCGATGGCGCCCAGGTCAGCCGCACCGGTACCGGCAACGGTCCGATTGCGGCTTTGCTGAACATCCTCCACGAGGACGGCGTGGACGTGCGGGTGCTGGACTACAGCGAGCACGCGCTGTCAGAAGGCGGCAACGCCCTGGCTGCCGCCTATGTTGAGTGCGCCGTGGGGGAGCGGGTCCTGTGGGGCGTCGGCATTGACGCCAACACCAGCATGTCGTCCCTCAAGGCCGTGATTTCAGCGGTCAACCGCGCCATCCGGGACGCCCAGGCCTGATACCAGCCGGTGGTTCCGCCGGCGGCGCCACCGCGTCCTGGCACCGTGTTGCCAGGCAGGATGGGAAGATAGAGCGTGGTCCAACAGTCTTTTGCCTCCCGGGCGTACCGGGACGACGCCGTCGTGCTCCGCACCCATAAGCTGGGCGAGGCGGACAGGATCATCACGCTCCTGACGAAACACCACGGGCAGGTCCGCGCCGTCGCCAAGGGGGTGCGCCGCACCAGCAGCCGGTTCGGCGCCCGGCTTGAGCCTTTCATGGTGGCGGACCTCCAGTTGGTATCCGGCCGGACCCTGGACATCGTCACCCAGGCCGTGGCGAAGGGTGCGTATGGCGGAAGCATCGCCGCGGACTACGGCAGGTACACGGTGGCCGCCGCCATGACCGAGACGGCGGAAAAGCTCACGGACGTCGACGGCGAAGCCGGCACCGCACAGTACAACCTGCTGGTGGGCGCCCTCGCGGCGCTGAGCCGGGACGAACATGCCGCCGGCCTCATCCTGGACTCGTACCTGTTGCGTGCCCTTGCCACCGGCGGGTGGGCGCCCAGCTTCACCGACTGCTCCCGCTGCGGCCTGCCGGGCCCGCACACCGCGTTCTCGGCGCCCCTGGGCGGTATGGTCTGCGCAGGGTGCCGGCCCCCCGGGTCGCCGGCCCCGGCACCGGAGACCGTCACCCTGCTTGCGGCGCTGCTGACCGGGGACTGGACGACGGCGGACGCTTCCTTGCCGCAGCACCGCAAGGAAGCGGCGGGCCTGGTGGCCGCTTACCTGCAGTGGCACCTGGAACGAGTACTGAAATCCCTCAAACATGTGGAGCGTAGCTGACAGTGGCCCTGGGAAAAAAGAACACCGCGGCGCGCAGGCGCACCCATCCTGTCGTGGCACCGTACCCGCACCCGTCCGGCGCTGTGGCACCAGCCATCCCGGCTGAATTCATACCCCGCCACGTGGCCATCGTCATGGACGGCAACGGGCGGTGGGCCAACCAGCGGGGCCTGCCGCGGATCGAGGGGCACAAGGCCGGGGAACCGGCGCTGCTCGATGTTATGGCAGGTGCCATCGAACTGGGAATCGAATACGTCAGCGTGTACGCGTTCTCCACCGAGAACTGGCGCCGGTCGCCCGAGGAAGTCCGCTTCCTCATGGGATTTAACAAGGATGTGCTTCGAAGGCAGCGGAACCAGCTGGACGAGTGGGGGGTCCGGGTCCGCTGGGCCGGACGCCGGCCACGTCTGTGGGGGTCGGTCATCCGGGAGTTGGAGGAGGCTGAGGAGTTCACCGCTGCCAACACCACCTGTAATTTAACCATGTGTGTTAATTACGGCGGGCGGGCTGAGATCACGGACGCAGTTTCCGCCATCGCCGCCGACGTCGCAGCGGGGCGGCTGAAGCCCGGTGCCATTACCGAGCGGACCATCCAGAAGTACCTCGACGAGCCCGACCTGCCCGATGTGGACCTCTTCCTGCGCAGCTCAGGGGAGCAGAGGCTTTCCAATTTCCTGCTCTGGCAGTCCGCCTACGCGGAATTCGTCTTCATGGACACCCTGTGGCCCGACGTGGACCGCCGGACCCTCTGGGCCGCCGTCGAGGAATACGCGCGGCGGGACCGCCGGTACGGAGGTGCGGTGGACGCCGCTGCTCCGGCAGGCTCTCCGGAAGCCCCCCACGCGGACTAGCCTCCGTACCCCCGCAACCAGCGGGCAAGCCGAACATAGGCGTCGGCCCGAATGGGTTCGGGGGAGAGGAAAACGTCGTGCAGGGCACCGTCGATCCGCTCCACGGTCACTGTACGGCCCAGGGTCAGTGCGCGGGCACTGATGGTATTAACATCCAGGACCGCGTCGGTGCGGCGCATTTTCTCCGACCAGAGAAGCCCGTTCGCGCTGCCCTTGGAGAGCAGGACCAAAACCGGCGCCTCGATCGCCAGGCCGCGGGCCACCCTCGCCTGCCCGGCGAGCACTGCCCTTAGCCAGCCTGCGCGCACCGGGAAGGCGAGGCGTGGACGGTAGCGCTCATCAAGCGGCCACTCGCCGTCGGCAGCACTGCTGATGGTGCGCCAATAGTGCCCTCGCTCCGGCAGCCGGAGAACGGCTTGGGGCCGGATCCGGGCAACGGGGCGCACCATGCCGGAGGCGGCTCGCCGTACCATCGGGCTGCCGTGCATTTCCAGCCACGGGCTGTTGAGGATCAGCAGTGAAACAGCCTGGGGATGGCGGCTCGTCCACAGGGCTGCCACCAGGCCGCCGGTGGAATGGCCCATCAGGGCCAACGGTCCCGGCGTGCCTTCGTCCCTGATGATGCGGCATGCTTGTTCGATTTCAGCGTCGTAGGCGGCGAGGTCGGCCACATAACCACCCGGGGATTCCGGCCGCAGGCTCCGTCCGTGGTTGTGCATGTCCAAGGCGTAGAAGTCGTAGCCGGCCGCGGCCCAGAAGCGGGCCAGGTCCATGTTGAAGAAGTAATCACTCCAGCCATGAAGGAAGAGCACGGCGCGCCGGCGCCCGGTAACGGCCCCGTCCGCGGGTGGCCGGAGCCGTACAAGCGTTGCGGTCCGTTTAACCCCGTCGGATCCGGCAGCCGCAAAGGAATGGGACTCAAAGTCCCCGCCCAGGATGTCCTGCTGCCACTGCATGCCCTCATGCTAAACCGGCTTGCCGGGTCGCGCTGCCGCGTCAGCGGCGCCCCTCACCTGCCTCCCGGTTTTGGTATGGCGCCCCCAGAGACGGGAAACTGGAAGCATGCGCGTTTATCCCACTTTCTTCAGGCTGGCCTTTTCATGGATGGACGCCGAGCGCGCCCACAAAATCGGATTCAAGGGGATCAAGCTCGCGCATGCTTCCGGTGCCGGGAGGATCCTCCAGAAACTCACGGCTCCTGCGCCGTCGCTCCAGACCACCGCCTTTGGCGTTACCTTCCCATCCCCATTCGGCCTGGCTGCCGGCTTCGACAAGGAAGGGCACGGCATCGAGGCCCTCACCGACCTCGGGTTCGGGCACATCGAAGTGGGCACCATCACCGGCCAGGCCCAGCCCGGCAACGAAAAGCCACGCCTGTTCCGGCTGGTCCAGGACCGCGCCGTGATCAACCGGATGGGATTCAATAACGACGGCGCCTCCGCCGTTGCGCCCCGGCTGAAGACAGCGCGCGCCGCACTTCAGCGCCGGCACCCGGCGGTTCGTCCGGTTATCGGCGTCAATATCGGCAAAACAAAAGTGGTGGAGCTGGCCGAGGCCGTGGACGACTACCTGGTGAGTGCCAGGAGCCTGGCACCTGCCGCCGACTACCTGGTGGTGAACGTCAGCTCGCCCAACACTCCAGGGCTGCGGTTGCTGCAGGACGTGGAAACGCTCCGCCCGCTCCTGACCGCCGTCGGGCAGGAAGCCGACCAGGCTGCCGGACGTCATGTGCCCCTGTTGGTAAAGATCGCCCCGGACCTCAGCGACCAGGACATCGACGACGTCGCGCGCCTGGCCCTGGACCTCAAACTGGACGGCATCATCGCAACCAACACCACTATTGCCCGCACAGGGCTGTCTTCCCGGGCGGAGGACCTGGCGAAATGCGGAGCGGGCGGCCTGTCCGGGGCTCCACTGAAGCAACGTTCACTCGAGGTGCTGAAGCGGCTCAAGAGCACCACGGGTGACGCCCTGACCCTGGTGGCAGTCGGCGGCGTGGAGTCGGCCCGGGATGTACAGGAAAGGCTGGACGCCGGTGCAACCCTGGTGCAGGGCTACACCGCCTTCCTGTATGAAGGACCGTTCTGGGCGGCGCGGATCAACAGGCAGTTGGCAAAGAACCGCCGCTCCTGAGAAACCTGTTAAGTACGCAAGCCCCGGCGGTGCACCGCCGGGGCTTGCGTACTTAGGTGGATGCCTGGTCAGGCAGGGTACTGACCGCGCTGGACCTGGGGCTTGGGCAACCGCAGTTTGCGGAACTGCAGGGACCGCATGGAGCCGTACCAGACCGTGCCGCGCTCCACCTCGCCGAACTTTTCCGCCAGGCGCTTGCGGAGCTTGCGGGAAAGAATGAAGACGTCCACGAAGACTGCCAGGAACATGACCCAAAACGCTCCCAGGACGTAGATCATCATGTCGCTGGAGGCCGGAACCACCAAAGACACCAGCACGAAGAGCAGCGCACCGAACATCAGGTACTCGCCAAGGTTGAAGCGCGCGTCGACAAAGTCGCGGGCAAACCGCTTCTGCGGACCCTTGTCGCGCAGCGGCAGGAATTTCTCGTCACCTGTGTCCAGGGCCCGGCGCATCTTCAGGCGCTGGTCCTGGACGGCCTGGCGCTCAGCAGCCTTGGACGCCTTGCGGTCCTCAGGCACCAGCGGGCGCTTTCGGGCAGCTTCCTGGGCCCTCCGGGTAGGGGTGGGCGCACCCTTGCCCACCGCGCTGTTTTGCCGGGCCGCCGCCTCCGTTGCCTGCTGGTCTACTGTTTGCTGCGCCGAGGGCGCTTCTTTTCTACGTCCGAACACCTGAACAGAATACCTTGCAGCGGGTAACCCGCGGCGTGGTCCCTTCTCCGCGGTGACCGGCAGCAGAATGTGACGGGGGTAATGTTTTGGCCATGACTTCATCACCGGCGGCCACCCCGCGCAGCACCACCAAAACAACAGGACCAGGTCCTGAGGTTACCGGCAGGACGGAAGATCTTCGTTCGTCGGTGGACCGTTCCTTCAACCAGACGCTGGCACGGCTCAAGGAGCTCGTTGCCATCCCGGGCATCGCGTGGCCCAGCTTTGAGCGCACGCCACTGGAGCGAAGCGCCGAGGCCGTCGCCGGACTCCTGCGGGGCGCGGGGATCAATGAAGTCCAGGTACTGTCCGTCAACAAGGCCGATGGCACACCGGGAGGCCCGGCCGTGGTCGCCCGCCGTCCTGCCGCAGAAGGGCGACCGACCATCCTGTTGTACGCCCACCATGACGTCCAGCCCGTCGGCGACGAGTCCCTGTGGGAAACGGAGCCGTTCACCGCTGTCGAAAAAGACGGCCGCCTGTATGGGCGGGGCGCCGCAGATGACAAGGCCGGCATCATGGCCCACGTTGCTGCCTACAGCGCGGTTTCGGAAGTCCTTGCCGACTCCCTGGGCCTGGGCGTGACCTTCTTCATCGAAGGCGAGGAAGAAGCCGGGTCGCCCACATTCCGGGCATTCCTTGAGGCGAACCGTGAGCTGCTGCGTGCCGACGTCATCGTGGTAGCCGATTCCAGTAACTGGAAAGTCGGAGTACCTGCCCTGACCACCAGCCTGCGGGGGCTGGTGGACGGCACCATCGAGGTGCAGGTCCTTGACCACGCCGTGCATTCCGGAATGTATGGCGGCCCGGTCCTGGATGCTCCCACCCTGCTGGCCCGCCTGATTGCCACCCTTCATGACGCGGATGGCAATGTAGCCATCGAGGGCCTCGTATCCAGCGACACGGCCGCGGTCGACATGCCGGAGGCGGACTACCGCGCCGACGCGTCGGTGCTCGACGGCGTCCGCCTCGCCGGCACGGGCAGCATTGCCTCGCGGCTGTGGACCAAACCGGCCTTGTCGATCATCGGCTTTGACGCGCCTGCGGTGGAGGTGGCCTCCAACACCCTGCTGCCGCGCGCGCGGGCAAAGTTCAGCTTGCGGCTGGCGCCCGGGCAGGTTCCCGCGGAGGCCATGGATGCCGTTCGCCGGCACGTGTTGGCCAATGCACCATTTGGCGCAAAGGTCGTTTTCACCCCGGGGGAGGCGGGCAACCCTTTCCGGACCGACACCTCCTCCGCCGCAGCGACGGTAGCCATGTGGGCCCTGGGAGAGGCCTGGGGGGTCCCTGCCGTGGAAACCGGAATCGGCGGTTCGATCCCCTTCATTGCCGACCTGACAGAGCTGTATCCGCAAGCGCAGATCCTGGTGACGGGCGTTGAGGACCCTGATTCCCGGGCCCACAGCGCGAACGAGTCCCTTCACATCGGGGACTTCCGCAAGGCCATTCTGGCCGAGGCCCTCATGCTCGCACGGCTGAACAACGAAGGCCTCTCCGCCGGGGACTGACGGCTTTCCGCCGTGCAGTCCGTCCGGCAGCGGGCACGCCCGGCTTTGCAGGGAACAACCGGCGTGCTTTCACGGTTGGCACAGGAGTTAGAGCTACAGGACTGCCGCGCGTAGCATGTAGCTATAGCCCATACCGTATTTGTAGGGGCAGGCGCCGTTACGGCGACGCCGCCAGACCGTCCTAAGAAGGTAGGCCAATGAGCACTGCAACCAACGAAAACAGCACCGCCGCCACCAGCGTGGCCAGCGACGAACTGCCCGTTCACGAGGTCAACCTGACCGATGTCGCTGCGGGGAAGGTACGCAGCCTCCTGGAGCAGGAGGGCCGCACGGACCTTCGCCTTCGCGTGGCTGTGCAGCCAGGTGGATGCTCAGGGTTGATTTACCAGCTCTACTTCGACGAACGGCTCCTTGATGGTGACGCCGTCCGCGACTACGACGGCGTCGAGGTCGTCGTCGACAAGATGAGCGTGCCGTACCTGAGCGGCGCCAGCATTGACTTCGAAGACACCATCTCGAAGCAGGGCTTTACCATCGACAATCCGAACGCCGGTGGCTCCTGCGCCTGCGGCGATTCATTCCACTAAGCCGGTTATTTCGCCTGATGTCCGCGCCGGGCTTCCTGCCGTCCAAAACGGCATGGGGGCTCGGCGCCGACATGTGGGCGAAACGCCCGGCGGAGCGGTAAGCTCTACACCGAGTAGTAAAACTTTTTTGTGCCCGGAGCGCCGATGGCTGCCCGGACGACAGCAACAAGTAGGAAGGGCCGTCTGTGAGTTCGCAGAACCGAACCGGCAGCCGACGCAAAACGATCACCACGATCTCAAGCTTGGCGATTGCCGGCGCGTTGGTTTTGACCGGATGTTCGCCAGAGGTAGAGAAAGGGTGGATGCCCACTGAACGGGGCACCACCAGCAACACCGACCGCATCATGGACCTCTGGGTCAACTCATGGATTGCTGCGCTCGTGGTCGGCACCATTACGTGGGGCCTGATCATTTGGTGCCTGGTCGCCTACCGCCGCCGCAAGGGAACTGTCGGCTTCCCGCGGCAGACCAGCTTCAACCTTCCCCTGGAAGTCTTCTACCTCACCATCCCGATCTTCATGGTGCTGGTGTTCTTCTACTTCACGGACCGCGACCAGCAGGCGATCGATGACCGTTCGCAGCCGGCCGACGTCGTCGTGGATGTCCGCGGCAAGCAGTGGGCCTGGGACTTCAACTACAAATCCGGCGACGTCATCCAGGAAGACCTGCATGAGGCCGGCGTCCAGGCGCACCTCACCGGCAACAACATCGACAAGGAACAGCTCCCCACCCTGTACTTGCCGGTGAACAAGTCCGTTGACCTCGAACTCAACTCCCGCGATGTCATCCACTCCTTCTGGGTTCCCGCCTTCCTGCAGAAGCGTGACATGATCCCCGGCAAGACCAACTACATCCGGTTCACCCCCACTAAAGAGGGCACCTACGACGGCAAGTGTGCCGAACTCTGCGGCGAGTACCACTCCGAAATGCTGTTCCGCGTCAAGGTGGTGTCGGAATCCGAATTCCGGGCCCACATGGACCAGCTCAAGGCTGAAGGCAACACCGGCCTGCTCGGCGTGGAGTACGACCGCAACCCGAACCTGAACGAAACCAAATAAGGGGAGCGACGTGGCTACGTACACCCAATCCGCACCTGCGGGAGTCCTGTCGGCTCCCGTGGTACCAAAATCCAAGGGGCGCATCGTCGTCAACTGGATCACCTCCACCGACCACAAGACCATCGGGTACATGTACCTGATCGCGTCCTTTGTGTTCTTCTGCCTGGGCGGCGTGATGGCGCTGCTGATCCGCGCCGAGCTGTTCGAGCCCGGAATGCAGATCCTGCAGACCAAAGAGCAGTACAACCAGCTGTTCACCATGCACGGCACCGTCATGCTGCTGATGTTCGCCACCCCGCTGTTTGCGGGGTTCGCCAACGTGATCATGCCGCTGCAGATCGGCGCCCCCGACGTGGCGTTCCCCCGCCTGAACGCGCTGGCGTTCTGGTTCTTCCTGTTCGGTTCCACCATTGCCGTGTCCGGGTTCATCACCCCGCAAGGTGCGGCCTCGTTCGGCTGGTTCGCCTATGCCCCGCTGTCCGACACAACGTTTACCCCGGGCATCGGCGGTGACATGTGGGTCTTTGGCCTGGCGCTCTCCGGCTTCGGCACCATCCTCGGTGCGGTCAACTTCATCACCACCATCATCTGCATGCGCGCCCCGGGCATGACCATGTGGCGGATGCCGATCTTCACCTGGAACACGCTGATCACCGCCATCCTGGTGCTGATGGCGTTCCCGCCGCTGGCCGCCGCATTGTTCGCGCTGGGCGCGGACAGGAAGTTCGGTGCGCACATCTTCGATCCCGCCAACGGCGGCGCTGTTCTGTGGCAGCACCTGTTCTGGTTCTTCGGCCACCCAGAGGTGTACATCATCGCGCTGCCGTTCTTCGGCATCGTCTCGGAGATCTTCCCGGTCTTCAGCCGCAAGCCGATCTTCGGCTACAAGGGCCTGGTCTACGCCACCATCGCCATTGCAGCCCTGTCGGTGACGGTATGGGCGCACCACATGTACGTCACCGGTGCCGTCCTGCTGCCGTTCTTCTCGTTCATGACCATGCTTATTGCGGTGCCCACCGGCGTGAAGTTCTTCAACTGGATCGGCACCATGTGGCGCGGCTCGTTGACCTTCGAGACCCCCATGCTCTGGAGCATCGGCTTCCTGATCACGTTCCTGTTCGGCGGCCTCACCGGCATCATCCTGGCCTCGCCGCCGCTGGACTTCCACGTTTCTGACTCGTACTTCGTGGTGGCCCATTTCCACTACGTGGTGTTCGGCACCGTGGTGTTCGCCATGTTCGCCGGGTTCTACTTCTGGTGGCCCAAGTGGACCGGCAAGATGCTCAACGAGCGCCTGGGCAAGATCCACTTCTGGCTGCTGTTCCTGGGCTTCCATGGCACGTTCCTGATCCAGCACTGGTTGGGCGTTATGGGCATGCCCCGCCGCTACGCGGACTACCTGCCGGACGACAACTTCACGTGGATGAACCAGTTCTCCACCGTGTCGTCGTTCGTGCTCGGTGCGTCCCTGATCCCGTTCTTCTGGAACGTCTACATCACCTGGCGCAATGCTGAAAAGGTCCAGGTTGATGATCCGTGGGGCTTTGGTGCTTCGCTGGAGTGGGCCACATCGTGCCCGCCGCCGCGCCACAACTTCACGTCCCTGCCCCGGATCCGTTCGGAGCGTCCCGCACTGGACCTGCACCACCCGGAACTTCGCCAGGTCCACACCGTTGAGTCGCCGGCTCCCGCAGGGATTCTCGGCAACGCCGACCAGAAGGACACCGCACAGTGAAAATCGAATCCTGGATCTTTGGCTCTGGAGTCTTCTTCTTCGTCCCTGTCGCTCTGGTCTACGGTTTCCTGACCAACTGGGGCGAGTGGGTCGGTATCCTGGGCATCCTCCTTGTCGGCGGCCTGGCCGGCATGATCGGCGCCTACCTCGGCTTCACGGGCAAGCGGGTCGGCCTGCGGCCCGAGGACCGCAGCGATGCTGAGATCCACGAAGGCGCCGGCGAGCAGGGGCACTTCAGCCCCTGGAGCTGGTGGCCCCTGGTCCTTGGCATCTCCTGCGCCACCGGGTTCCTCGGCCTGGCCGTGGGGTTCTGGATCACCTTCATTGCAGCCGGCCTGGCGGTCGTTGCGCTGGTCGGCTGGGTATACGAATACAGCCGCGGTGACCACGCGCACTAGCCGCGGGCACCAGGAGAACTAAAAACGACGGCGGGCCCCACCAAACGGTGGGGCCCGCCGTCGTACGTGCATGCTTTTCGGGAACGTTGTGGGGCTTTCGCCGGTGTAGCCCTGCGGACGCCCTCCCGGGCCTGTCAGCCGGGCTGTGACGACTCCAGCAGGTGCCGCAGCTTCTCCAGTGCCCCTTCGGCCTCAGACACGCTGTACGGCGCCGGGATGGCGTCCGGCGCGACGGCGAGTTCCACT
>DATIMT010000385.1:0-7574 GCA_035475035.1 Arthrobacter sp. | reverse complement strand
CGCGGATCCACCACCACCAGCCCGCCGGCGTCGCGGGCTCCGCGCAGGTGCTGCACGAACGGCGGCATGGTCTCGGCAACGTTTGAGCCGAGCATCAGGATGGTGCTGGCGGTGTCCAGGGCCTCGAGCGGGAACGGCAGGCCGCGGTCCACGCCAAACGCGCGCATCCCGGCGGCAGCTGCGGATGACATGCAGAACCTGCCGTTGTAGTCGATGCGTGAGGTGCCCAGGGCCAGCCGGGCGAACTTGCCCAGCATGTAGGCCTTCTCATTGGTAAGGCCACCACCGCCGAAAACTCCGACGGCGTCTGCGCCGTGGCGGGCGCGGGCGTCACGGACTGCCTGGGCGGCGAGGTCCAGGGCCCGGTCCCAGCTGATGGGCCGGTGCACGCCGTCGGGACCTTTCAGGAGCGGTTCGGTGATCCGGCCCGCATGGTTCAGGAGCGTGGGGGAGGTCCAGCCTTTGCGGCAGAGGCCGCCGCGGTTGGTAGGGAAGTCCCGGCCTGCAACCTCCAGCGCAGGCGCGGGGTTCAGTCCAGAAGTGGGGTTCAGTCCAGAAGCGGTGTTCAGTTCAGGGCCCGGCCCCGGCTGGGCAGCCGGGGCCTGGTCCGCCGGGGACGTGAGCGTCATGGCGCACTGCAGGGCGCAGTAGGGGCAGTGCGTGTCGGCGCTTGTGGCCATGTCAGACGTGTCCCATCGCGTTCCGGCCGGCGTTGCGGATGTAGCAGGCCCAGCAGACGGTGAGCATCAGGATGTAGGCTCCGACGAATCCGTAGAAGGCCGGGGTGTAGGAGCCGCTGGCGCCGCTGGATGCGTTCAGGACCTGGGGGATCACGAAGCCGCCGTAGGCGCCGATCGCGGAGACCAGGCCGAGGGCCGAGGATGCCAGCCGCTGGGTGGCCACCGGGCTTGCACCGTTCCGTGCGGCCCGGCTGGAGGTGGCGAAGATGACGGGGATCATCCGGTAGGTGGCGCCGTTTCCGAAGCCGCTGGCGGTGAACAGCATCAGGAACAGGACCAGGAAGAGCCAGAAGTTCTTCAGCGGCAGGGTCCAGATCATGGTCAGGGTGATCACGGCCATGGAAGCAAAGGCGGCCACGGTCATCCGGGCACCACCCAAGCGGTCCGCCATGCGTCCGCCGTAGGGCCGGGCCAGGGAACCGACCAGCGGTCCGAGGAAGGCCAGCGACAGCGCCACGGTGCCCAGCCCGATGGAGGAGAACGCGGGGAAGTAGTCCTTGATCAGTTTGGGGAACACGCCGGCAAAGCCGATGAAGGAGCCAAAGGTGCCGATGTACAGCAGCGCCATGATCCACAGGTGCGGTTCCTTTAGCGCTGCCACCGAGCCGGCCACGTCGCCCTTGGCGCTGGTGAGGTTGTTCATGTACTTGAAGGCGCCGAACGCGGCCAGCAGGATGAAGGGAACCCACATCCAGCCGGCCATGGGAAGGTTGACGGTGCCGGCGGCCAGCAGGGTGATCACGATGGGAACGGCAAGCTGTGCGACGGCGGCGCCCAGGTTTCCGCCGGCGGCGTTCAGGCCCAGCGCCCAGCCCTTTTCCCTGGCGGGGTAGAAGAAGGTGATGTTCGCCATGGAGCTGGCGAAGTTTCCACCGCCGAAGCCGGCCAGGGCAGCCACCAGGAGCATGACGCCGAAGGGTGTGCCGGGATTGGAGACGCAGAGGGCCAGCCCGGTTGAGGGGATCAGCAGCAGCAGGGCCGAGACGATGGTCCAGTTGCGGCCGCCGAAGCGGGGGACCATGAAGGTGTAGGGGATGCGGAGGGTGGCTCCCACGAGGCTGGGCATTGAGATGAGCCAGAAGATTTCCGAGGTGGAGAAGGTGAAGCCGGCGGCGGGAAGCTGGACCACCACGATGGACCACAGCTGCCAGACAACGAAGCCGAGGAACTCGGCGAAGATGGACCAGTTGAGGTTGCGGCGGGCGATGGCCCGGCCGGCAGTTTCCCATTGTTCCTTGTTCTCGGCATCCCAGTTGGCGATCCAGCGGCCGGGGCGGAACTCAAGGGCAGGGGTTTCTGTGGTGCGGGCAGTGCCGGGCTGTACGCCGGCATCGACGGTGCGGTCAACAGTCACGGGTTACCTCCTTCAGGGGATGTTTGTTCCTCCCAAGGTAGGGACGGCGCATTTCGTGGACGGTCGCGCTCTGTTAACGCGCTGTGACTTTTGCCTATCCGGCCCGGCCGGGCGGAGTGAGGCGTTGCGTGCGGCCTTGCTGCCGTACCGCAGTGTGAGATGCACAACGCCCGTCCGCATGGTGGACGTTTCGTCCATTGACTGGACGGGGGCAAGTAAGATCGAACTCTAACTATTCGAGCCGGGAGGCATCCCTGCCTGTGCCCGGCCGGTCTCACGAAAGCGTTTACCTATGTCATCCACCGATACCACCACGGTGCCTGGTTCGCACCAGCCGGTGAACTCCCGCGGCCGCGTCATCGTGGCAAGCCTGATCGGCACCACAGTGGAGTTCTACGACTTCTACGTCTACGCCACCGCCGCCGTGCTCGTCTTCCCGAAGCTTTTCTTCCCGGGCGCGAACGAAACCACCCAGCTGCTGAGCTCTTTTGCTGTCTTCGGCGTGGCCTTCATTGCCCGCCCGCTCGGCTCGATCGTCTTTGGACACTTCGGCGACAAGTTCGGCCGCAAGGGCACTCTGGTGGCTTCGCTGTTGACCATGGGTATCGCCACCTTCCTCATCGGCTGCCTCCCCACGGCGCAGAATCCGGGCTGGGAGTTCTGGGCGCCCACCCTGCTGGTGGTCATGCGCTTCGCCCAGGGCCTGGCCCTCGGCGGCGAATGGAGCGGGGCCGCGCTGCTGGCCACCGAGAACGCCCCCGCCAACAAGCGCGCCATCTACGGCACCTTCCCGCAGCTCGGCGCCCCGATCGGTTTCATCATCGCCAACGTCATCTTCCTGGTGGCGAGCTACACCCTGACGCCCGAGGCATTCCAGGCGTGGGGCTGGCGCGTACCGTTCCTGCTCAGTGCCCTCATGGTGATCCTGGGCCTCTACGTCCGGCTCAAGCTGATCGAAACCCCCGCCTTCACCAAGGTGGTGGAATCAAAGGAGGTGGCCAAGCTGCCGCTCGGCCGCGTCTTCAAGAACAGCTGGCGCCAGCTGATCCTGGGCACCTTCATCATGCTGGCCACCTACGTGCTGTTCTACCTGATGACCACGTTCACGCTCACCTACGGCACCAAGCCCACCCTGGAGGGTGCCAAGGCCGCGGCCGAAAAGGCCGGCAAGCCCATGAGTGAAGCTGCTGCAGCCGCGTTCGTTCCGGGCCTGGGCTACACCCGCAACGACTTCCTCTGGATGCTGATTGCCGGCGTCGTGTTCTTCGGCATCTTCACCCTGGTCTCCGGACCCCTGGCCGAGAAATACGGCCGCCGCAAGATGCTCCTGGCCGTCACCGCGGGCATCTTCGTCTTCGGCCTGCTGTTCGTTCCGCTGTTCAGCGGCGGCTTCGCGGGCACCATGGGCCTGCTGATCCTCGGGTTCTCCCTCATGGGCCTCACCTTCGGCCCCATGGGAGCGCTGCTGCCGGAACTGTTCCCCACGAACGTCCGCTACACCGGCTCGGCCATCAGCTACAACTTCTCCAGCATCCTGGGCGCAGCCGTGGCACCGTTCATCGCCGTCGCCCTGTGGGAAATGGCCAAGGGCAGCCCCGTCCTGGTGGGCGTGTACCTGACGGCAATGGCCGTGCTCACCCTGATCGCGCTGTTCCTCACCCGCGAAACCCGCGACGTGGACTACGAGAACAACGTGGCCTGACGCTAACCGCGCGTTCCTGCCCGGTTAGTGGCCGGCATGCCCGGCACCGCCCCTGCAATGACAGGGACGGTGCCGGGCATTTGCGTTGCGTGCCGGAAGTAACCGGGCAGGAACGTACGACGGCGGGCTGCCGCGGCTCAGCGGGCGTAGCGCGCCACGAAGTTCTTCAGCACGGTCATGGGTTCGGTGACGGTGAACTTCCGGGCGTTGTCCATCAGCTCTTCGGCCGATTCGGGCGGAAAGTAGCCGGCATGCCGGTAGATGTCGATCCGCGTCACCAGGCCGTCGCTGTCCAGTTCCGGATGGAACTGGGTGGCGTACAGGTTGGTCTTGATCCGGAACATGTGGACGGGGCAGGAGGCGGCCCGAGCCAGCAGCACCGCGTGAGGGGGCAGCGAACTGACGGCCTCCTTGTGGCCGGTCAGGGCCGTGAAGGTGCGGGGCATTCCCTGCAGGACCGGGTCCTGCAGTCCGGCATCGGTCAGTTCCACCTCCACCGCGCCCAGCGGCTCGCCGTAGGTCCGGTCAATCACCGCGCCCTGGTGCCTGCCAAGCGTCCCCACCCCGTAACAGGCACCCAGGAACGGGAAGTCGCGGTCCACCAGCTGGTCCAGGAGGGCGGACAACTCCCGCTCCACCCGATGCTGGACCGCGCTTTTCTCGCCAGGCGGGTCGCTGGAGGTGAACGGGCTGCCGCCCACGATGACGCCGGAGAACTGCGAAAGGTCCAGGGCGGGCAGGGGAGCGGCTTCGAGCCTGACCCGGCGCAGCTCCCGTTCCTCAAGCCCGCCGTACCTCAGGTACGCGGCGTATTCGTCCTCCGCGGCGGCGTCTTCCGCGCGGGAGGCGAGGAGCAGGAAAGGCAGCATGAGCTAAGTCTGCCCTTTCCGCCCGCGAGTGTCAGCTGGCTGGGGGCTGGGTCAGGGACCGGCGGGACTGCGGCCGGGCAGCGGGGTCCGCATGGCGGTGCACCAGCTTCCAGAAGCCTTCCTCGCGCCGGAAGATGCTGGTCACACGGAGTGCGAACTCCTCGGTGGCGGCGGCCCCGTCCAGCCGGGCCCGGAAGTGCTCGGTCTCCAGCAGGTAGGCGGTGTCCCGGGCGGTGTAGGAGGTGACGGTATCGAAGCCCAGCATCTCGCCGTCGCGGAACTGCCGTGCCGCCTGGTCCAGCCGGGCCTCCACCTGCGCCCAGCCGCGGGCGATGCCGCCGAACGGATTGGCCAGGGTGACGTCGTCAAGGCGCGAGTAAAGCTCCTTGACCGGGGCCGGGTTGCCCCTGGTGATCTCCGGTACCGCCTGGTGGTAGCGGTCCACTTCTTCCTGGAAGCTTGGTGCGAGCATGGCTGCCTGGTCCGCTTTCTAGTCTTCGATGGTGGCGATGATCGCCCCAGCGGGCACCGTCTCGCCCGCTGTTGCCGTCAGGCCGGTGATGGTGCCGGACCGGTGTGCGGTGAGCGGCTGCTCCATCTTCATGGCTTCCAGGACCACCACCAGGTCACCTTCGGACACCACGTCCCCGTGGGACACGGCAACCTTCACGATGGTTCCCTGCATGGGCGAGGTGAGCGCGTTGCCGGTGGCGGCCGCGGGCCCGGTGGAACGGGTCCGCTTCTTTGACTTGCCCGGTTTTCCGGCTGCTGCCGTGGTGCCCGGAGTTCCCAGTGACGCGGGGAGGACCACCTCGAGGCGCTTGCCGCCCACCTCAACCACCACGCGCTGGCGGTCCTCGGCGGTGCCATCGGCATCGGCGGGGCCGTCAGGTGTCCACGCGGGAAGATTGTTGGTGAATTCGGTTTCGATCCAGCGGGTGTGGACCGTGAACGGGCCCTCGGCCGGCGCGAATGCGGGGTCGGAGACGACTGCCAGGTCGAACGGGATAACGGTGGGGATGCCCTCCACCACCATTTCCTGCAGTGCGCGGCGGGCGCGCTGCAGCGCCTGCGGCCGGCTGGCACCGGTGACGATGAGCTTGGAGAGCATGGAGTCGAAGTTCCCGCTGATCACATCGCCCTGTTCCACCCCGGAGTCCACGCGCACGCCGGGGCCGGTGGGGTTCTTCAGGACACGGAGCGTGCCCGGGGCGGGCAGGAAGTTCCGGCCGGGGTCCTCCCCGGTGATGCGGAACTCGATGGAGTGTCCGCGCACCTCGGGATCACCGTAGCCGAGTTCCTCGCCCCGGGCCAGCCGGAACTGCTCGCGGACCAGGTCGATACCAGTGACTTCCTCGGAGACGCAGTGCTCCACCTGCAGGCGGGTGTTGACTTCAAGGAAGGAAATGGTGCCGTCCTGGCCCACCAGGAACTCGCAGGTTCCGGCGCCGAGGTAGCCGGCCTCCTTCAGGATCGCCTTGGAGGATTCGTAGAGACGCCGGTTCTGGTCCTCGGTGAGGAACGGTGCCGGGGCTTCCTCCACGAGTTTCTGGTTGCGCCGCTGCAGCGAGCAGTCACGGGTCGATACCACCACAACATTGCCGTAGGCGTCGGCCAGGCACTGGGTTTCCACGTGCCGCGGTGCGTCCAGGAAGCGCTCGATAAAGCATTCGCCGCGGCCGAACGCTGCAGTGGCCTCGCGGACGGCGGATTCGTAGAGTTCGGGGATTTCTTCCCGGGTGCGGGCCACCTTGATGCCGCGTCCGCCGCCGCCGAAGGCAGCCTTGATGGCCACGGGGAGGCCGTGCCGGTCCACGAAGTCCAGGACTTCATCCGCGGATTCGACGGGGTCGGCGGTGCCGGGGACCAGTGGAGCGCCCACCTTCTCGGCGATGTGCCGGGCCTGGACTTTGTCGCCCAGTGCGGAGATCGCCTCCGGGGAGGGGCCGATCCAGGTGATGCCGGCTTCGATCACGCGGGCGGCGAACTGGGCATTTTCCGCCAGGAAGCCGTAGCCGGGGTGGATGGCGTCGGCGCCGGACTGGCGGGCGGCGTCGATGATCTTGTCCATGACCAGGTAGGACTCGGCGGCGGTAGTGCCGCCCAGGGAATAGGCCTCGTCAGCCAACCTCACGTGCAGCGCGTCCCGGTCCGGATCGGCGTAGACGGCTACGGAGGCGATCCCCTCGTCCCGGGCCGCCCGGATGATGCGCACGGCGATTTCGCCGCGGTTGGCGATCAGCACCTTTGTGAGGCTCGGCTGCGTGGTACCTGCGGACTGCTCCAAATTTGCTGACAAGGCGTCTCCTTCTTTCCTTCAGGGAGCCTAGCGCGGTTTTGAGGGTTCCGCCGATATTACTTGCGGAATCCGCGTGTAAACCGGGCTTCCTTTGTAGGGAAGCTACAAGCAGTACGAAAACGGAGTGCTCTACCGCGGGGGCCAGAGGTCAGTGATGCGCACGCTGGCGGCAGCGAGCAGGCCGCGCAGGGTGGAGACGGAAAGGCCGACGACGGCGTGCGGGTCGCCGTCGACCTTCCTGATGAAGGCCCCGCCCAGGCCGTCGATGGTGAAGGAGCCCGCGCAGTGGAGCGGTTCCCCGGTGGCGATGTAGGCGTCGATTTCCTCCGGTTCCATCTCCAGGAAGGAGACCTCGGCGGAGGCGACCGCCCCGAGCGTGGCGCCCGAGCCGCGGCCGCCGCTGCCGTCGTCGTCCGTGTCCCTGCAGTCCACCAGCCAGTGCCCCGTGTGCAGCACGCCGGCGCTGCCGCTCATCCGCGACATCCGCTCGCGGGCCACCTCGGCGGTGTAGGGCTTGCCGTGCGCCTCGCCGTCGAACTCGAAGACGGAGTCGCAGCCCAGCACCAGGGAGCCCTCCGCCGCGGGCAGCGCCGCCACGGCCTCGGCTTTG
>DATIMT010000384.1:0-9323 GCA_035475035.1 Arthrobacter sp. | reverse complement strand
ACCGCCGCCGGCCTGGACAACGAGGTATGGCAGATGCCGGTGGTCCTGCTCGCGGACGTCCGCAGCGTCGGCGTCATGGGCGACGGCCGCACGTACGGCCACCCGATCGTGCTTCGTCCCGTCTCCTCCGAGGACGCCATGACGGCGGACTGGTCGCGCCTTCCCTACGACCTCCTGGCCAGGATTTCCAGCCGGATCACCAACGAGGTGGAAGGCGTCAACCGCGTGGTGCTGGACGTTACCAGCAAGCCGCCGGGAACCATCGAATGGGAATAGCATCCTAAGTGGCCGGCCTCCGCACGCGGGGGCCGGCCACTGCTTTTCCGGGAGGAATCCGCCGCAATTTCCCTGCTCCAGTGTTGCGGTCTCTCAAGTCCGGCGCCGAAGCGGCTACTCTCGAATCTATGCCGGTATGGTCCAGGACGTCACGTGCAAACGCAGAAAAGAAGGCAGAAGTGTCAGTTGGTCAAGGCCACCCGGAGGGCTCGGAAGAGCTTCGTAAATGGCTGTCCGGGCTTAAACCCGTTACCGGTGCGGACACAATGCTGCGCTTCACCAAGACGCCGGAAGGTTCCATCGACCTGACCTCGGCACATCCTTCAGGCCTGGCCCAGCTCATGGCCGGGCGCCGCACACGCCTGTCCACGCTGATCCGCGACAGGCAGCAGTATGTGGTGGCAGCCCGCGCTTCGCGCAACATCCGGTCCAAGATTTTTGAGCTTGCGAACGACCGCGGCATCGATGCCGGGTACCTGTCCGCGGGCACCGTGGTGTGGACGTCCGCCGTCGGGGGGAAGCCCCAGCGGGTGTCCGCCCCGGTCATGTTGACGGCCATCTCCCTTACGGTGCGGCCGGGCGAGGACGACTTCGAGCTGCAACTCACAGAGCAGGCGCACATCAACCCGGCTTTGGTCCGGCACTTGAAGAACATCCACGGCATCGTGTTCGACGTCAATGCGGTGACGCGCCTCGCCTACAGCACGGCCCGGTTCGACCCCCAGCCGGTGCTGGACCGGCTGGCGACCCTTATCCGGCCCATCCACGGAGCGGAAACCCAGCACAACCTGCTCGTTTCCACCTTTGCAGATCTTTCCGGCAACCTGGACGACCCCTGGATCAACGACTCCCACCCCATCGTGTCCGCGCTGGCCACAGCCGCCGGCGGGGAAGTGGTGGACGTTGAGCGGCCGGATCCGTCCCGCTTCCCCCATCTCGACAACAGGCATCCGGAAGACGAACTGCTGCTGGATGCGGACACCGACCAGCAGTACGTCGTCGACGCGGCCCGCGCCGGAGACTCCCTGGTGGTCAGCAGCCCGCCCGGCACCGGCCAGACCCAGACCGCCATCAACACCATCGGCGCCCTGGTGGACGCCGGCAAGACGGTGCTGGTGGTGGGCGACCGGCGCGCCAGCCTGAACGAGGTCTCCGGGCACCTCGAGTTGCTGGGGCTGGAGTCCATCCTGTTCCAGCTCTCGGGAAATGTGACCGCCCAGCAGCTCAAAGGCCAGCTGGTCCGGGCAATCGTACGCAACGAGAAGTCGCTGGAACCCCAGCTCGGAAACCTCCACAACACCCTGATCGAACACCGGCACGCGCTCATGGACCACGTGGCGTCGCTCCACAACGTCCGCGAGCGTTGGGGCTGCTCGCCGTACCAGGCCATGCAGTCACTGGCCGAGCTAACGTCCATCCACCCGGCGCCCGCCACCACGGTCAGGCTCAAGCGGAGTGTCCTGGACAGCATCCGGGACCGGGAGGAACTGGCTGGCAGGCTCCGCCGCGCCGCGGAACTGGGCAGCTTCAGCAAATCATCCACCACCAGCCCCTGGCACGGGGCCCGGTTGTTGACCCGCAAGGAAACCGAGGAAGCCCAGGATCTGGTCCGGTCCGTGGCCAAGAGCCTTCCGGTCCTGCGCGACCGCATGGACGCCGTTGCGGAGCACGCCGAAATCCGTCTTGGCGAATCGTTTGCCGAGTGGGGCGATCAGCTGGATCTCCTGGTTGCCGTCCGCGGCAGCCTGGACAAATTCACCCCGGACATCTTTGACCGGCCCGTGACGGACCTGATTTCCGCCACGGCGCCGTCTGCCTGGCGGCGTGAGCGCGGCATCGAAATGACTTCCATGCAGCGCTCCAGGTTGCGCCGGGTAGCCAAGGAATACGTGCGCCCTGGCGTTCACATCGCGGACCTGCACTCATCCCTGGTGCTGGTCCAGGAGCAGCGCGCCCTGTGGGCAGGCTATGCCACTACGCAGCGGCACCCCGCCGTGCCATCCGGCCTCGCCGAGATGAATGCCATGTACCGGTCCCTTGACCGTGAACTCGCGCAGTTGGGTGACGCGCTGCGGCACACGGAAGACGGCGGTTCGCTCTCAACCGTTCCCTACGCGCAGCTGATGGGACGCCTGGAGCGCCTTGTGGCGGACACCGATACGCTCAAAACCCTGCCCGAACGCACACTCCTCATCGAGAACATGCGCGAACACGGCCTGGGTGAGCTCCTTGCCGATCTCGCCGAGCGGGAAGTCCCGGAGGGATCGGTTGCCGCCGAACTGGAACTGGCCTGGTGGCAGTCCGCGCTTGAGGCAATGATCAGCGGTGATGACTACCTGGCCATGTCCGACGGCGACGCCTTGCGCCAGCTTGAAGCCGAATACCGGTTGGCGGACAACGCACACGTCGCCAGCGGCGCCGCCCGCCTGCGGTGGGACCTGGCGGAGCGGTGGCGCACAGCCATCGCTGCCCAGCCGCGCCAGGCCGACCTCCTGCGAAGCCTGCTCAAAGACGGCCGGGTCTCCCTGCCGGCCCTGACCGCGCAGGCTCCGGACCTGATTGGCACGCTGGTTCCCGTCTGGTCAGTCAGCCCGTACCTGATGACGGGCCTGCTTCCGGCGGAACAGCACTTCGACGCCGTCGTGATCCTTGACGCCGAAGCCACATCGCTCCAGGCTGTCCTGCCGTCAATCGCCCGCGCCCGGCAGGTTATTGCCTTCGGTGATTCGTCCATCGCCACGCCGCGGACGTTCACCGTGGGCGTGGAACGCCTGGCCCCGGGGGAATCGGCGCACCACCGCGTGGAGAGCGCCTTCACCGCGCTTGCCGGTGTGCTTCCGGTATGGCGGCTCAACATGGTGTACCGCGCCGTGGACGAGGACCTGGTGCTTCAGCTCAGCAAAAACTTTTACGACGGCGGCCTGCGCCGGCTGCCCGAAGGCCAGTCCGCAACGGGGCTGGACCGGTCCCTGCTGGTGGAGTACCTGCCGGACGGCACCGGCCTTCCCAGCGCCGACCACGAGGGGGTTGAGTCCGTCGTTGCCGAGGTCAACCGCGTGGTGGAACTGGTCTTCGAGCACGCCCGCCTGCGTCCGCGCACTTCACTGGCGGTGGTCACCGCCAGCCTGCGGCATGCCGCCAGGATTGGTGAATCGATCAGGCTCCAGCTGTCCAACCAGCCGGGCCTGGCCGGTTTCTTCGGCGCCGGCCCCGAGTCGTTCCGGGTGGTGGACCTGGAACGCGCCCAGGGCCTGGTGCGCGATCATGTCATTTTCTCCCCGGGATTCGGGCGGACCCCGCACGGCCGGGCGCTTCACAACTTCGGGCCGCTGTCTGCAGAGGGCGGCCGGGAAAAGTTTGCTCTGGCGATGACCCGGGCCCGGCGCTCCCTGCACGTGCTCACCTGCTTCCGGCCCGAGGACCTTGACCATACCCGGCTCACGCACGGAGCGGTGGATCTCTACACGCTGCTGGACCGGGAAATTGCCGGAAACACCGATCTTGGGACTCCCGCATCCCGTGCCGCAGCCAGCGAACAGGCATTGGGAGCGGACCCCCTGGTGGCCGACCTGGGAGACCGGCTGCGCGCCCGCGGCGCCAGGGTGTGGCACCAATACGACGGCGCCATCGACGTTGTTGCCGCGGCCGACCCCTTGAACACCATGGGCCAGGACGACATGGACCTGCCGCGGCCGGTGGCCATCGAGTCCGACGGCACGGCCCAGTACCGCATCATGAGCGTGCGTGAACGCAGCCGGCTCCGTCCGCAACTGCTTGAACGCCTGGGATGGCGGTACATGCCGCTGTGGACTATCGAGGTCTTCACCGACCCCTCATCCTGTGCCGACCGCATTGCCGGCTATCTGGGACTTGAGAAAATGGTGCTGCCGGCCAGGGCCACGTCATCCGGCGGATTCCTGGACGACGACTTCAACCACGCCCTCCATGGGATGGACGGCGCGCCGTCTGCCGGTGTTTCCTACCTGCCCAGCGAGGCCGGCGGAGGCCGGGGCAGGCGTGCGGTGGAAAAGGACACCAAGGAGGCGGTTCCCATGACGACGGAAAACAGGCCTTTCGAAGAAGGAGCCGAGGAAGAC
This sequence comes from Arthrobacter sp., assembly GCA_035475035.1. GTDB lineage: Bacteria > Actinomycetota > Actinomycetes > Actinomycetales > Micrococcaceae > Arthrobacter. Next base: position 4,950 of record DATIMT010000384.1, on the reverse strand, counting down.
ATGCACCTGAACGGAAACAGGGACGAGGACAAGAACCGGACGCTGGAACAGGGAACGGATGCGGCAGCTCGTGCGGGTTCCGCTGCACCGTCCCCGGCTGCCCGGGCAGTAACGGGAGGCGCCGAAGAGGTCCTCCCCAGCAAGGCGGCGGAAGACGACGCCCGCAGTTGGGGTGAGCGGGACGAGGACCACGACGCCTGGTTGAAGGAACAGAAGCCGCCGCACTGGGGCTGACCGCCACCGGTTAGGGACCGGCCTGCCCCCGTAGTTATTGCGCTGAAGCCTAGTGCACCAGACATGGTGCCCTAACGTGTGCCCCTGATTACGGCGACCCTACCAGGACGAAGAACAGCCTGCCCTGCGTGGAGGCACCGGCCAGGCGTGATGACTGCTCCGCGTTGGCTGCCACCACGATCAGTCCATCCGTCTCCGTGGTACCCAGCCATTGTCCGCCCTGGCCGCCTTTGTTCGAGGTCCAGAGGACGGGGACGGCGGACGCCAGCACCTCGGAGGGACCCTGATGGTCGAACCCGTTGGCCGATGTCAGCACTACATTGATCAGCTGGCCGGGGGAGACCAACTGGATGGATGAGGCATCGGCCATCCGCAGTGGAACCGCGGCTGACCCGGGAGGTGTGCCCGCCAGGAGCCCGGGGCCCAGCAATTGGGCGTCCGTGAGGAGCTGGCCCTTCCGCAGTGGCGCGGCGAGCTGCTTGCCCGTGGCTGCGCCGCCTTCCCGGAGAAACCCATCGGCCACCATCCCGGGCGGCACTTGCACCGGGGCCAGATCCGCTTCCGTCACCGCGGTGCCGGCCGGCAGATCCCGGGCAGCAGCCAGTGCGGTGGCAGTGGAGATCGGGGCAGGCGTGAGCTGCTGGACAGCGATGGCTGCAGCTGCGCATAAGAGCAATGCAGCGGCGAGGCGGCGGTTGCGGCTCAACCAGCCGGCAAACCGGGAGTGGAGGGGGCGGTTTCCGGGGCGGCGGCCCATGGTGCGGGGCCTGTGCGCACTTCGGGAGTTCGTGGGAAACCGGAGAGCGTCGCGGCGGCGGGGAAGGATGGGCATGCGCCCACGCTAATCAGGGCCGGTGCGGCTGGGGAGCCAGGATTACCGCTATGTGGACAAAGGCAGCCGAACGCTGGAAGGCGCCGGCCGCCGTCGTAATGACCTGGGCTGTTTAGCTGGCCGCAGCTGCCGGCGCCGAAGCGGCAGGGGCAGCAGCGGGCGCAGCAGGAGCGGCGGCCGCTGCGGGGGAGACGGAACTGCCCTTCGAATCGCGGGAGTCTGTGCGGTAGAAACCAGAGCCCTTGAAGACCACGCCGACGCTGTTGAACTTCTTGCGCAACGTGCCCTCGCATTCAGGGCAGGACGTCAGGCTGCTGTCCGAGAACGACTGGACAATATCGAAGGCGTGGCCGCAATCCTTGCAGGCGTAAGCATATGTTGGCACTGGTGCTCCTCCTCTTGGGCAAACGAGAGGTCCCGTGCTGCCGTCCGGTAAACCATTAGCAGTCGCAGGGCCTGAGTGCTAATTCTATCACTGCGCCCGGATAGCCCGGGCCCAGTCGCCGCCCGCCAGGGGCCGGTATCCGGACGGAGTCAGGACGGCCGCTACCGGCCTGTCGAACTCCTCAGCCGGAATCCGGCCTGCGGGCAGCAATTCTTCGTCGTAGATAACAGCGGCCAGTGGAATTTCCTTCCCTGCGGTGGCAAGGTGTCCCAGGAATTTGTCGTAGTACCCGCCGCCTTGGCCGATCCGGTTGCCAGCCATGTCCACCGCCGTCGCCGGAATGAAAAGCACTGCTGCGCCGCCTGCCGTCTCCGGTCCATGCCGGGGCCCGGTGGGCTCCAGGATTGGTGCATATTGGCTGCGCTCGAAGCCGGTGTCCGGCGTCCAGAACACCCAGCTCAATTCCCGGCCGGGCTCGCACACCGGAAGCAGCACCTTGTGCCCGCTCCCGTGCAGCGCGGTCATCAGGGGCACAGTGGGCGGTTCATGTCCCACGCCCAGGTATACGCAGGCTGTCCCGGGGCGGTCGCCAGCCACCGTTCCTGCCCACGCTTCCCCATGGACGGCCAGGGCTGCGCCTGCCGCTTCCAGTTGTGCCGGCGTCAGCGCTGCCCGCCGCCGCCGGTGGGCGGCCCGGATGTCCTCCTTGACCGCGTTCGTCTCCTGCAGCATGGTTTCCTTCCTGAATTGCCCTGTGTTCCGGGGACTTTTCAAGCCTCAGGTGCGGCCCTGCCGCGCCGGTGGTTACTGAAATGCTTGACTGACGTTAGATTAGTCCGGTGAACACCAGTAACCCCAGAGTCCGCAAAGCCGTCATTCCCGCCGCGGGCCTGGGAACCAGGTTCCTGCCCGCCACCAAGGCGATGCCCAAGGAAATGCTTCCGGTCGTGGACAAGCCTGCCATCCAGTATGTGGTGGAGGAAGCAGTCCATGTGGGCCTCAACGACCTCCTGATGATTACCGGCCGCAACAAACGGGCCCTGGAAGACCACTTTGACCGGGTACCGTCCCTTGAGTCCACCCTCGAGGACAAAGGGGACACCGAGAAACTTGCGTCCATCCAGGCGGCCAGCCAACTGGGTGACATCCACTACGTCCGGCAGGGCGACCCCCATGGTCTTGGCCATGCGGTGCTCCGCGCAAAGCAGCATGTGGGTGAGGAAGCCTTCGCTGTGCTGCTGGGCGATGACCTGATTGACGCCCGCGATGAACTGCTCAGCACGATGATTGACGTTCAGGCGAAGACCGGAGGTTCCGTCGTCGCCCTCATTGAAGTGGAACCCTCGCAGATCAGCGCCTACGGCTGCGCAGACATCCAGGAGGTTGACGGGGAAGACTACGTGCGCGTCAACCGGTTGGTTGAGAAGCCATCCCCGGAAGAAGCGCCGTCCAACTTGGCCGTGATCGGGCGGTATGTCCTGCACCCGGCCGTGTTCGGCGTCCTCGAGCACACAGCGCCGGGGCGCGGCGGCGAGATCCAGCTGACAGATGCCCTCCAGGAACTTGCCACGGGCGACGCCGAGGGGCACGGCGTGTACGGCGTCGTGTTCCGTGGACGCCGCTACGATACCGGGGACAAGCTCAGCTACCTCAAGGCCTGCATCCAGCTGGCCATCGACAGCGATGACCTGGGCCCGGGCCTGCGCGAATGGCTGCCGGGTTTCACCGCGGACCTTTCCCGGTAGCGCCATGCGCAGCGGTCCCATCTGGCCCGCCACCCTGGAATGTGGCGACCTGGTCCTACGGCCCATCCGGTACCGCGACAAAGGGGAATGGATGGAAGTGCGGTCGCGGAACAGCGAGTGGCTGCAGCCGTGGGAGGCCTCCAACCCGGATCCGGCCGGCGGGTTGCCCGATTACCGGCACATGGTCCGGTCACTCAAAGTGCAGGCTGCCCAGGCCACGGCACTGCCCTTTCTCATTACCGAGTGGAGGCCGGGCCTCAAGAGTCCCGCCATTGTGGGCCAACTGACGGTGTCTTCCATTGTCTGGGGTTCGGCCATGATGGCCACCCTTGGGTACTGGGTGGACCAGGCGCGGGCCGGGCGGGGGATAGCCCCGACCTCCGTGGCCCTGGTAACCGACCACTGCTTCCGGACCCTTGGCCTGCACCGGATGGAAATCAACATCCGGCCCGAGAACGGACCCAGCCTGCGGGTGGTGGAGAAGCTGGGGTTCCGGGACGAGGGGTACCGGCCCCGCTTCCTCCACATCAACGGCAAATGGGCTGACCACCGCTCGTTCGCCCTCACGTCGGAAGAAGTCCCGGAAGGCCTGCTGGGGCCTTGGCTGGCGAAGCGCCGGTCATAAATCCATCCGTTTGCCGGCGGGGGCACGACACACCCTTGGTAATGCGGCCTGAGCAGGCATGATGCTCATACGGTTTTGAGTGTGGACTTCCCCCTTAGCAGCTCAGTGATCCTTGTGGTTGCCGTCGCGCTCTGGATTGTATGGGTTGCCCCTTACGTCCTCCGGAACCGCAGGCACCAGTTTCAGCCCGCCGGCGACTTCCCGGCAGGCGCCCCCGCCGATGAGGGGCCGGATCCGTACGCCGGCCTGGTCTTGAACGTCGCCGCCCAGCAGGAGAAAGCCATGGAACCCAGGAAAGGTCCGGCATCCGCTGCCGGCACTGCCACCACCCCACCTCCGGCACAGTTCCGCATCCGCTACGGGCGGACAGCTTTGGCCCTTGTGGGGCTGCTCTCCCTGGTCACTGCATTCATCTCGGGTGTCCTGGTTGCGTTCGGCGTCGGTTCCCCTGCTCTTCCGCTCCTGTGCACCGGACTGACGGTTTCGTCCATAGCGTTGCTGCGTTTCCTCGCAGTCCGCGACCGCAAGGCAAAAGTCGATGCGGCATTCCGCTCCGCCATGAGTGCGCCGGAACGACGCCGCCCGGACCCGGCCGAAGCCATACCTCCCAAGCCTGAGGCGGCCCCGATGCGGCCGGAAAGCCCGCTCTTCGACGCTGAGGCAAGCGAAACGAAGATCAAGCGGCTGACGGCTGTGGAACTTCGTGAGGCCGCCCTCGCCGTCGCCGTAGCTGCCGGTGATACCAGCGCTGCAACGGCGGTGCTGACCGCTCCCGCCGGTACCCCATGGGAGCCGGTGGAAGTCCCCAAGCCCGTTTACGTGGAGGCAGCCAAGGCGAAGCGCCCTGAGCCCGAGCCGCTTGAACTTCCCGAGTCGCCCAAAGCGGCGGGCAAGCCGTCCCTGAAGAAGGGGGCTGCCGGGGCACCGGCAGCAGAAAGCACCGAGGCGCAGCAGTTGAGCGCCCAACAGTTGTCCAAGGCACAAAGCGCCCTGAGCAACCTCGACGACGTTCTTCAGCGCCGCCGGGCGTAGGGCCGCGCAGGGCTTCTTCGCCTTCAATGCGGATGGGCAACGCGTCAATTGGCATTGGGGCGGGAAAATTTGTAGCCTAGGGACACCGGTTCCGCAC
>DATIMT010000383.1:0-2272 GCA_035475035.1 Arthrobacter sp. | reverse complement strand
CCGCTGCGGCGGCATCACGCAGTGGCAGCGCATCGCCGCGCTCGTGGCCGCGCACGGACTGCAGGTTTCCGGCCACTGCGCACCGCACCTGAGTGTGCACGCCGCCGCCGCGACGGAGAACTTCCGGCACCTGGAATGGTTCCATGACCATGTCCGGATCGAGCGGATGTTCTTTGATGGCACCCTGGATCCCTCCGGGGGTAGCCTGACACCTGATGCCAGTGCCGCCGGGAACGGCCTGGAGCTGCGCACCGCAGACAGCGAAAAATACCGCGTCGGCTGATTGGGAAAGGAGGGCGCCATGGAGGCCCCATCGCAGGAGCAGCGTAATATCCGGCGCCAGCTGGCCATCCTGGAGGTGGCCGCGCAGGCGGACGGGGCGAGCACCGATGAGATTGTAGAGATGCTGCGCGCGGCGATGGCCCGGCACCGGGTCAGCGCGCCAACGGAGATCTGGCTGAAAGGCGTGGCCCGGGACGCTTCGCTGGGGGTCGCCTATGTGGTCAGCACAGAGGCGATGGAGGAGGCGCGGGCGCGGATGGAACGGTCCCGGCTCGACGGCACGCATTCACTCGTTGCCGACGGCGGCGGCAGGCTCAAGGACGAGGCGCTGGCGGACTACGCGCTGGCGGACGACGACGGCGGCACTGCCGGTGCGATGGGTGGCGGTCTGGACGTGGTACGCGGCTCCGGCAACGATCCGGCGGCCGCCGGGGCAGACGTTGCGGCGGCCAGCGTCGGACCGGCCGGTGCCCTCTCACTGCATCAGGTGACGATTGATACGCCGGTTCCCGGGCGCACCGAGCGGCTGCGCGGATTCCTTGCGGTCCCTGCCGGCACGGGTCCCTGGCCCGCCGTCGTGATGATCCATGAGGCCTTCGCCATCGACGCGGTGATGCTGCGGCAGGTGGAACGGATGGCACAGGCGGGATACCTGGCCCTGATGCCGGACCTGTTCAGCGCCGGCGGCCCCCGGCGCTGCCTTGCTGCCACCTTCCGTTCGCTCGCCGCCCGCCAAGGTACGGCCTTCGACGACATCGAGGCCGCCCGGCAGTGGCTGCTGGAGCGTGCCGACAGCTCCGGCGCGGTGGGCGACCTGGGCTTCTGTATGGGCGGCGGCTTCGCCCTGGTGGCTGCCTCACGCGGCTTCGACGCGGCGTCGGTGAACTACGGGCCGGTCCCCAAGGACGTCTCAGAGGTGCTCCGGGGCGCCTGCCCCATCGTCGGCAGCTACGGCGGGAAGGACCGGATGGCCCGTGCCGTGCCCCGGCTGGAGTCGGTGCTGGAGGAGCATGGCATTGACCATGATGTGAAGGTCTATCCGGACGCCGGGCACGGCTTCCTGAACGAGGCCCCCACCGGACCGGCATTGCTGCAGCCGGTCCTCAAACTGATCTCGGGCGCAGGGCCGGACCCCAAGGCCGCGGCCGACGCATGGCGCCGGATCGAGGCATTCTTCCGCAAACATCTGGTGGAGGCGCCCCCGCCTGGAGCTCCGTGACGGGCACAACCGGGCCCACATGGCGCGTGCGGTTGTCCGGCGTGGCCCGCTCGGTGCTCTCCCCGGCCCGCCTGCAGCTTGCCGGTAAGGCTGCCCTCGCCGCCGGAATCGCATGGGCTGTGGCACCCCTCATCCCCGGTCCCGCGGCCCATTACCCCTATTACGCACCCTTTGGCGCACTGATCAGCATGTATCCCACCGTGGCGAGCTCCGCCAGGCAGGGCCTGCAAAGCCTGGTGGGTCTGGCCGTGGGCATCGGACTGGCCTTTTCGCTGGTTGCCCTGGGCAGGCCGAACCCATTGACCGTCGCGGTGGTGATCGGCGTCGGGATCATCCTTTCCGGGATACCCCGGATCGGCGGGGGTAAGGACTGGATCCCGATGGCTGCGCTGTTCGTCCTGGTGATCGGAGGAACCAACGCAGAGTCCTTCTCGACCGGCTACCTGATGCAGACCGGGGTGGGCGTACTGATCGGCCTGGGCGTGAACCTGCTGATCTTTCCGCCGCTGCACTTCAATGCCGCAGCCACCAGCCTGGAGCAGGACCGAATGGAACTGGCCGGACAGCTGGAGGACATGGCGGCCGCCATCGTGGAACCCTGGCCACCCGACCACGACGAGTGGTCCAAGCGTAACGAACGGCTGGCGGATGCCGCCCGCGGCGTGCGCAAGGCCGTCGGAGAGGCGGACCTGAGCCGGAGGGCCAACCCGCGCCGCAGGTTCCACCAGCGCGACATCAGCGCGGACTACGCACATGTGCGTGCCCTGGAAC
>DATIMT010000382.1:0-2949 GCA_035475035.1 Arthrobacter sp. | reverse complement strand
CTTGGCGTCGCGTTCGGCCAATTTGGCAAACATATCGTTGTAAGCGGTCAGATCGGCGTCGTTATTCCTGTCCGCCGCGCGGTCCACGCGTTTGGTCTCCCGTTGGTCGGACCGGGACCACATGATGGCGACGCCGATCGCCACCAGGAGGGTGGGCACCTCACCGATGCCCCAGGCCACCGCGCCGCCGGCCTGCTGGTCAAGGAGGGCAGAGGGTCCCCAGGCGCGGCCCAGGTTGCCGAAGTAGTCGGCGGCCAGCAGGCCTGTCCCGCCCATGATGGAAACGCCGAAGAAGGCATGGAAGCCCATAGTAGCCAGCAGCAGGAGCAGCCGCATGGGGTACGGCGCACGGAGCGGCAGCGGGTCCGTGCCGATCATACTCAGCACGAAAATGTATCCGGTGAGGAGGAAGTGCAGGATCATCAGTTCATGGCCCACGTGCTCGCGCATCGCGTAGCCGAACAGGTCCGAGTAGTAGAACAAAACAATTGAGCCGGCGAAGTTGGCCGCCGCGAACAGCGGATGGGTGACCAGCTGCGAGAACCTCGAATGCACGAAGACCAGGAGCCATTCGCGCGTCCCCCGTGAGCCGTCGCCGCGGGCGGGCAGGGCACGCAGGGCCAGGGTCACCGGGGCCCCCAGCACCAGGAAGATCGGGGCGACCATGGTCAGGGCCATGTGGTCCACCATGTGCGCGGAGAACAGGACGCGGCCATAGACCGACGGCGGCCCGGACGTAATGTAAGTCAGCACCACCAGGCCGATCACCCAGTTCAGGGACCGGAACCACTGCCAGGAGTCACCCCGGCGGCGGACCTTGGCCACGCCCATGAAGTAGGTCACCAGCCCGAAGAGGGCTACGCCAACCCAGATCCAGTCCAGGCGCCACTCCGTCAGCCAGCGCCCCGGCGTCAGCTCCGGGGGCAGCTCGTAGCCGCTGAGGATGAAGGCAGGCGAGGCATTGGGCGCCAGTTCGGTGGGCTGCGGCGGGGCTGAGCGACCCAGGGCCACGGCGATCCCGGAGGTGGCGCCCATGACCAGCAGCTCGGCCAGCACCAGCTGCCAGAGCACCCGCCGCGAGGACATGGTGGAGCCCTTACGGCCCAACTGCGGGATGACCCACTGCCGGTGCATGAACCCAATGCCGCCCAGCACCACCGCGCCCGCACTCTTGGCCAGGATCAGCTGGCCGTAGGCGGAGCCGAAAAGATCAGACCAGCTGGTGACGCGGATACTGGCGTTGATGATGCCCGAGGCAAAGACCAGCACGAACGCGAAGCCGGCCAGGGTGGAGAACCGCCGCAGCGTGGGTTCGGTGATATCGGTGGCTGCCCCGGCCTTGGATCCGGTCAGGATCCCGGACAGCAGGGCCAGGATAATGATGCCGCCCACCCAGGTGCTCACGCCCACCAGGTGCAGGCCGAGGGAGTTGATGGCGCCCTCGTGGTCCGACGAGCTCGATGAGTGCCCAATCAGCGCCGTGGGCACCAAGCCGATGAGGGCCAGGATGAGGGTCAGGGCCAGGCCCCCCAGGGACCTGACGCCGAACAGCGCGGTGGTCACTACTGCGGCAATGATGGTGACGGCAAGCCATGCCCGGCCCGTCTCGATGTCCGTCATGAAATACACCAGGGCCTGCGTGAAGGCAGGGTCGCCCGACAGGCCCTGCCCCGCGACGTCGGCGTAGGTGAGTACCAGGACGGCGATGGCGGACAGTGTCCAGACGGCGCCGGCAACAGCCGCGACGGCGAGTGTACGGGTGAAGGCGGGGTGTTCGGGCGCACCGCCGTCTGCAGGCGTTTCCCGGTCCCGGCCACGGACGCTGTGGTTCCGCGCGTTGAGGTTTTTGGGAAGAATGCCGACGGCGAAGACCAGGCCCCCGACGACCGTCGCCAGGGACACGTTATGGATGGCCTTGCTGATGGGCAGGCCCCAACGGACCAGGGCACCGGGGTCAGCTACGCTCCGGGCCGCTGCAGCGCCGGAAAAGATCAGCGCTGCCGCAAGGCCCAAAAAGAGTGCTGCCAAGCCCGCAAGCTGCCAAGCGACCGGAATCCCCCGTATTCCGGCGTCCCGGACCGCGGCTCCCTTGCCAGGATCGGACCGGGGCGGGGTGGAACGGGGTTTTGCGGCGGAAGACACCATTCCATTGTCCGCTACGCCTGCCCGCGCCGCGAATCCATGCTTGAATGCCCGCCCAGCAGTCAAAAGCCGGTAGCAGTTAAATGCAAAGGAGCGGCAACCCGATGGGTTACCGCTCCTTTTCCAGCCGGCTGTACGCCGGCAGGAACAAGATCTACTTCTTGGAGACCGCAGCCTTCAGCTTGGAACCGGCGGTCAGCTTGACGCTGTGGCCTGCCGCGATCTGGATGGTTTCACCCGTCTGCGGGTTGCGGCCGGTGCGTGCTGCACGGTCAGTGCGCTCGACGGCGAGCCAGCCCGGGATGGTGATCTTCTCGCCCGCGGCGACAGAAGTCTCGAAAACCTCGAACAGTGCATCGAGGACGGAGTTGACGGCAGCCTGGCTGGTGCCGGCCTTGCCTGCTACCTCTGCAACAAGTTCACTACGGTTCTTAGCCATTGATGTCCTCCTGGACGATTCTGATTCTGGAGCCTGTACGCGGCATGCGCACAAGCCACTGTCCGAAAACTTACCAGCTTGGCGGCTGTCGGTCCGCAAATTCCGCGTGTTTCCGCGACTTTTTGAGGTTAATCACCGATTCCGGGGCCATATTTCACCGTTGGAGAACGCCCGCTCACTTGTCGTGGGGTTTCGTGGGACGCGGGTTCGTGTGTTGCCGGCTGGTGTTTGGTGGTGGTGTGTTAAATGTGGGAGGCCCCAACCGTGTGGTTGGGGCCTCGACCTAATGGTTGTCCGGCGGTGACCTACTCTCCCACACCCTCCCGGGTGCAGTACCATCGGCGCTGTGGGTCTTAGCTTCCGGGTTC
>DATIMT010000381.1:0-10682 GCA_035475035.1 Arthrobacter sp. | reverse complement strand
TCCTTGCCGATCCGGGCCAGTTCGATGGCCTCTTCCAGCGTTTCCGCCGTGGGCTTCTCCGTGAAGATGTGCTTGCCTGCCAGCATGGCCTTCTTCAGGGTGGCGGCACGGAGGCTGGTCATGGAGGCATCGAAAACGACGTCGACGGTGGGGTCGTTGATCACGGCGTCCAGGTCGGTAGTCCATTCGGAAACCTTGTGCTTTTCGGCCAGCTCGCGGATCTTGGCCTCGTTGCGGCCTACCAGGATGGGTTCAACCTGGACCCGGGTGCCGTCCTCAAGGGTAAAGCCACCGGCATCGCGGATGGGCAGGATGGAGCGCAGCAGGTGCTGGCGGTACCCCATCCGGCCGGTGATCCCGTTCATGGCGATACGGATGGTTTTGGTTTCGAAGCCCATGTGTCCTCCACGGTGAGTGAGCAATGTACTCAAGCTAATCGGGAAAGCGCGTTCCCGCTGCTTCAATCATGCCCTGCGCGCCTGCAGTTGGCAAGCGCTTTCCGGAAGTAGTTTGAACTGTCATAATGTGCGTAGCCTTCGAGCCAGTTCCCAAGCACCAGGAGATGCAGTGGCCGCTAGTACCCTTACCGAGGTGGCACGCCTTGCCGGCGTCTCCCCCGCCACCGCTTCCCGCGTGCTGAACGGCTCCGCCCGTAAACCGGGGAAGGACATCGCCGACCGCGTCCGGCAGGCGGCCGATTCGTTGGGCTACATTCCCAACGCGCAGGCCCAGGGCCTGGCGAAATCCAGTTCCGGCCTGATCGGCCTGATCGTCCATGACATCGCCGACCCGTACTTCGCCGCGATCGCCAGGGGTGTGCAGGACGCCGCCAGGGAACAACGCAAAATGGTGCTGCTGGCCACTACCGGCGGCGGACCCGCGGAAGAGAAGGAAGCGGTGGCGGCGTTCGCGGCGCGCCGCGCAGACTCCATTGTGATTGCCGGCTCCCGTTCCTGCCGGGAAGAGGACCGGGACGGCAACGCCGAACTGGCCGCCGAACTTGACCGCTACTGCCGCAACGGCGGCCGGGTTGCCGTGGTGGGACATCCCGTCGTGGGCGCAACCGCCCCTGAGGGGTACCACGTCGTCAAAGTCCCCAACCAGGAGCTCGCCGGCCAGCTCGCCACCGAGCTTGCGGCGGGCTGGGACGGGGACTTCGTCATTGTCGGCGGCCCCGAGGGCCTTCTGACCTCGGATGACCGGGTCCGTGGCTTCCAGGAAGGACTGGAGCGGGCCGGGCGGCGGTCGGCAGAGGTGCTCCGGAGTGCTTTCAACCGGTCCGGTGGATATGAAGCCGGGCTTCAACTGGCCGCCAGGATCAAGGCAGCCCAGTCCGCGGACACGGCAGCGCCCAGGCTGTGTATTTTCGCCGTCAACGATGTCATGGCCATTGGCGCAGCAGCAGCAATGCGCTCCGAGGGGCTGCGCATCCCCCGCGACGCCGCCATCGCCGGCTTTGACGACATTGAAACCCTCCGCGACTTCCGGCCGGCCCTTTCCACGGTCCGCCTCCCGCTGGAGGACATCGGCCGCTTTGCCACCCGGTCAACCGGCCGGCAGCCGAACGGCGAAGAGGCGGACGGTGCTCCCGCTGACGTCACAGGCGAGGTCACCCTGCGGCGCAGCACGGAAGCGGCAGCCTGATGGCGCCGCGCGGATTGACAGTGGTGCCCGCAAGCCCGAAAGCCGCCGGCGCTCGTCCCGCAATCCTGGTCCTGCCGGGCGGGGGCTATGCGCGCCAGGCCGACCATGAAGCGGAGCCGGTGGCGGAATGGCTCGCGTCGTTGGGCATCCACGCCTTTGTGCTCCGTTACCGGGTGGCCCCCGACCGGCACCCGGGCCCCCTGGAAGACGCCAAGGAGGCCATGCTCCATATCCGCGAGGGGCAGCACGGACTGGACGTGGACCCTGGGCGCGTAGGCGTCCTGGGGTTCTCGGCCGGCGGCCACCTGGCGGCCACGCTGAGCACTGCAGCGGCCACGGGGAACGTGGACCTGGACATTCCCGCAGCAGTGCCGGATCTTTCGGTGCTGTGCTACCCCGTGGCGTCACTGACCCACGAAACGCACCAGGGATCGGTGGCCAACCTCCTCGGCGATGCGCCGCCGTCGGCCCTCCTCACGGCGCTCTCGGCGGAGCTGAACGTCACGCCCCGCACACCGCCGGCGTTCCTCTGGCACACGGCCGACGACGAGGCCGTTCCGGTCAGCAACAGCCTGAACTACGCCAGGGCGCTGTTTGCCGCCGGCGTTCCGGCCGAACTGCACGTGTTCCCGCAGGGGCGGCACGGGCTGGGGCTTGCAGCCGGCGAGCCCGGACCCGGGCAATGGACATCACTGTGCGCGGCGTGGCTGCAGCGCGCCGGGTGGGCAAACTCCCACGCCGAAACAGCGGCAGCGAACTGACACAAACCCCGCCGCAACTTCGCGGATTGGCCTGCCGGTGGGGTGGTTAGCGCAGCGCCCGGATGGTCCAGCCCGCCGAGTGGGACGCACCGGGCTGGAGGTGGACCAGGTCAGTGCCTGAATGCAGTGCATCCGGCGGGCAGGTCATGGGTTCCACGGCCAAGCCAAGGCGGTCCGGGCCAACAGGCTTGTCCCCCGTGTGCACCTGGACCCAGGGCCACTCCGCACCCCATTCCAGTTCCACTCCCGTTCCCGACGGATCCAGCACCCGGACCCGTGCCATGCCGGCGCCGTCCCGCGACATGTCCGTGAACGCGTGGTCGATCTTCACGCCACCCAGGCGGCGGGGCGAGCGGAAGTCAAAGGCGCCACCGTCCACCTGCCGCATGTCCACGGGAAGCAGCCGGTCCGGCGTGACCTCCAGGTATGCGTCGGCGGGAAGTTCCAGCGACCAGTCATCCAACGGGGATGGACCGGCCACCAGGTAGGGATGCGGGCACACCCCGTAGGGTACGGCCCCGGAGCCGGTGTTCACGGCGCGGACCGTGCCGCGGAGCCCATCGTCCGAAAGCGTATAGGTGACGCTGAGCTCCAGCGTCCCGGGATACTCCGGGCCGGAGGGAATGCTGCAGCCCAGCACGGCCCGGTCCGCGTCCACCTCCAGAACTTCCCACGGCTGATGGATGGCCAGGCCATGCAGCGCGGCGCCGCGTTCCGGTTCATTGATGTCAGCAGCATAGGACTTGCCAGCGTAAGCGTAGGTGCCGTCGGCCAGCCTGTTGGGCCAGGGCGCGCAGATGACGCCCCGGTAATCCGGAACAGCGCCTTCGGGCCCAAAGCCCACCACCAGGTCCCGGTCCCCATGGCGCAGTTCGCGGAGCGCGCCACCGCGCCGGGTGACGACGGCGGTGTACGGTCCGTGGGCGAGGTGGACGTCTGTTCCGGGCATGGGTTCCCTCATCTTGAGTTGTGTTAGCGCTCACCAGCGTACCCCACCTGCAGCCCTGGCTCATGGCTAAAGTTGGCCCATGGACACGGCCGCCGATCAGGAACTCATTGTGGGCTGCTGCAGGCGCACCCCGGCCTGATGTCTGCAACGCTCAGGCAGTGGAGCCGGGACCCCGATCTTTGGATCCGCAGGGCCTCCATCACCTCGCAGCTGCGAGCGAAGAAAACCACCGACACCGCACTGCTCGCCGCCGTCCTTGAGGCCAACCTTGCCGACCCGGAATTCTTCATCCGGAAGGCGATGCGCCTGCCGGACCAGCCGACGGTTAGATTACAGGACGTTCGACGACGGGCTCGTGCGTTTTCCGGAACAGCCGGCGGGTGCCTGGGTCCCAGAAGATCAGGTAGAGCGCAAACAGGAGGGCCGTCAACGCTGCGGCAACCCGGGCCAGCGCAAGGGCGAAGCCCAGATCCTGGGTCTGGAGATAGGGGAAGACGTCAAGCTGGTCTGAAATGGCGTAAATCATGAAGAACGACACCACGAAGTACAGTGCCTTGACCTGCCAGTCGTTCCGGATCCCGGTCACCGCGAAAAGCGGTATCAGCCAGACGACGTACCAGGACTGGATGATGGGAGCCAACAGCACCACAGCGGCGAAGCCAAGGGCAAGCCGGCGCATCAGCCGGTCGTAGTCCCCCCTGAAGATCTGCCAGGCGACGATACCCACGGCAAGCAGCTTCCCGGCGTCGAAAACCCAGCCCGCGGGCACCGACCCGTCCAGGCCGACGGCATTGGCCAGGGACCCCACCACCATGCCGATCAACCCCACAGGCGCGTACCAGATGGAGATGCTGCCCGGAGCGGACAGCCCGTTGATCCAGCCGAAGCCGAACCCGTTGACCAGGCTCATCGCGGTCAGCAGTGCAAGGCTGATGCCCGCCGTCAGCGCCCAGAAGGCAATCTTCCGCAACCATCCGGCGCCTTTCCCCGCCCAGAGGAGGCCGATGAACGGCAGGAAGACGATGGTAATAGGCTTCACGGCGATGGACAGGGTCACCAGCAGGACCCCCCGGACCTCGCGGCGGGTGGCGGAGTAATACAGTCCTGCCAGGGCAAGCCCGATCATCAGGGAATCATTGTGGACGCTGGCGATGAAGTTGGTCAGGAAGAGCGGGTTTGCCACGGTCAGCCAGAGGGCCCGGTGCGGGTTGACGCCGTGCAGTTCGGCGAGCCGGGGCACATAGATGACGCACAGCACCACGCCGGCCAGCGCCACCAGCCGGAACAGCATGACGCTGGCTTCCGGCTGGACATTGGTGAACCAGACGACGAACTGCTCGATCCACAGGAACAGCTGGCCATAGGGAACCGGGGCTTCAGTCCACAACTTGTCGGCGCCGAGCTGGAAGTAGTTGGACAACGCGGAAATGCCGTGTTCGTAAGGGTTGAACCCCTCCACCATCAGGCGCCCCTGGCCGATGTAGGCATAAACGTCCCGGCTGAACAGCGGCACGCTGAACATCATGGGAAGCCCCCACGCCACAACCGCTGCCAGGGTTGCCCGCCGCGCCTCCTCGCCCCACACGCGCACTTTCTGGCCCAGCCGGAGCCAGGCGCGCACCAGCAGCATGCCCCCCACGGCCACCAGGACAATGGACAGGGCGACGCCGGGAGCTTCCGTGCGCATCCAGATGAAGAGGGGTGTGCGGCGCAGTTCCGAAACAGGTGCCAGCCAGCCCACGCCGATGGAACCAATAAACATGAACATGGAGCCCAGGAAACCGGTAAGCAGTGGTGAGCGTGGATTGTCCACCTCGGCACTGCCCGCTCCGGCAGTGCCGGCCGCCGCCATCTCCCCCGTTGCGGGCACAGGCGCCGTCATCTCAGGATCGTCCAATCGTCTTGTGTTTCCGCGGTTCGCCCGGGGGGCCACGCGGGCTGGCCGGGACAATAGTCAAGGGCGGAAGGGCGACCCGCCGCGTACCCGAAATCCTAGCATCGGCCGGGTGTCCGGGAGTGTAACGGTAGGCTGGTCCGGTGCCTATATCTAACGAACGAATCGTCTGGATCGACTGCGAAATGACCGGCCTGGACATCAAAAACGATGCCCTCATCGAGGTGGCAGCCCTGGTCACAGATTCGGAACTGAACATCCTGGGCGATGGCGTCGATGTGGTCATCAAACCCGACGACGCCGCCGTGGCCCAGATGTCAGACTTCGTCCGTGACATGCACACCAAGTCCGGGCTGCTGGCGGAACTTCCACACGGCAGGACGATGGAAGAAGCCGAGGCCGCAGTGATGGAGTACATCTCCGCTTGGGTCCCGGATCCGCGCAAGGCACCGCTGGGCGGCAACTCGGTCGGGACGGACCGTGTATTCCTGTCCCGGGACATGCCGGCCGTGGTGGAGCACCTCCACTACCGCGTCATCGATGTCAGCACCATCAAGGAACTGTCACGGCGCTGGTACGCCCGCGCCTACTTCCAGTCACCGGCCAAGAAAGGCGGCCACCGGGCCCTGGGGGACATCAAGGACTCCATTGATGAACTGCGGTACTACCGGGAAGCAGTGTTCGTGCCTGCGCCGGGACCGGACAGTGCCACAGCCCAGAAGATCGCCCGGGGTATCACCTCCGGAGCGGACGGGCAGCCCCGGGAGTAATCTGCGCCACGTTTGCAGGAATTTTCCCCGAAAAGGCCGAAAGTGGACAAAGCACGCCTGAAGAGCAGGTAAGCTATTTGAGTTGCCTTTCCAGAGGGCCGGCAAGCCGGTAAATCTGCAGGGCGCATGGTGGGCTTAGCTCAGTTGGCAGAGCGCCTGGTTGTGGTCCAGGAGGTCGCGGGTTCAACCCCCGTAGCTCACCCTCACGGGATGGTATTGCAGCCGTCCAGCAAGGAGGCCGTACCGGATATCCGGTACGGCCTCCTTTGTTTTCCCCTACTGCTGTTGCACGAGACACCGCCAAAGGACCGCGAGATGACTGTTCTGCCAATCACCATCTGGGGAGAGCCCGTGCTGCACCGCAGGGCATCCGAAGTGGAAGTATTCGACGACGAACTCCGCACCCTGATTGCCGATATGTTCGAAACGAACGACGCCGCCAACGGCGTTGGCCTGGCGGCCCCCCAAATCGGTGTGGGCAAGCGGATCTTCGTCTACAAGTACGCCAACGACGATGGCGCTCCCCCAACCGGCGTGCTGGTGAACCCCGTCCTGACCCTGTCCAAGATTTCAGGTGCTGCCCCGGACCCGGACGAGGAGGAAGAGGGCTGCCTGTCCTTTCCGGGCGAGCAGTATCCGCTTAAGCGGGCCGAGTGGGCACGGGTCGAAGGGTTTGACGGCTTTGGAGAACCGGTGAAGTTCGAGGCCACGGGCTGGTTCGCCAGGGTGATCCAGCACGAATACGACCACCTGGACGGCAAGCTGTATGTGAACCGGCTGATGCACCGCTACTCCCGCAAGGCCCTGAAGCAGGCGAGGAAGAACGGGTGGGGCGTACCGGGGCTCACCTGGATGCCCGGCGTCGACCCGGACCCGTTCGGTCACTGAATTGTTCCGGGCGGACTCCGTCAGCGGGGAGTGGTGTTCTCCGGCACGCTGATCGTCTGCTGCTGCGGGCAGGATACGAGGACCCGCTTCATGGCGTCCTTCTCCGCTGCCGTCACCCAGAGTCCGTACGCGGCCTTGACGGAGATCTGGCGCGCCACGTAATGGCAGCGAATCGCGGTGTTTTTTGGCAGCCAGGTGGCAGCGTCCCCCGCGCTCTTCTGCTGGTTCGCTGCGCCATCCGCCGCAACAAGGTTCAGCGGATCGTTGGCCAGGCTCTGGCGTTCCTTCGGCCCCAGGCCCTGGGCTCCCTTTTGCCAGGCGTCACCCAGTGCCACCACATGGTCGATCTGTACGGCACGGCTGCTGTCGGAACCGCGGCGGAAGTCCACGTCCTGGCCTGTATACGGTTCCCGGAAGTGCCCTGCCGTTACCTTGCACGTCGATCCCTCGGAGAAGACGACGCCGGCCAGGTCCCTGCGAAGGATGTCGTTGCGTGTATCGCAGCCGTTCCGGTCAACATCCATCCACGCCTGGCCGAAGGCCTCCCGGCTGTAGCCCGTGTTCGGCGCCCGGCCTTTTACGGCAAGGACCTCAAGCGCTGAAAGGGCGCTGCCGGCCGGTACCGGGTTGGGTTCCTGGACCGGCTTCATCCAGGCTGAGTCGAAGACCGGCGCCTCCGTGGGCCCTTCCGTCGCGGGCCCGGCTGCCGCGAACTGGCCGGCGGTGAAGAACCAGAACAGGGCGGCGGGGAGGGCAATGGCAGCGGTAACGAGCAGGGCCCACGCCTGCCGGGAACGGCGGCGTGCGCGGCGGTAGGCAGACCAGCTGATGGTCACGGGGTGGACGCCGGGAGGGGAAAGTCAGGCACCCCAAGAGCCTAGGACACAGGGCGCCCCCGGCTGCTGATATCCACACTGTGGAGGACGAGTGATGTCTCACATCGTCGCTCGGTTTCCGTTGGGCTACTGCTCCCTGGTGACCCTTCGAAGGTCTTCTTCGGCGATGGCCAGCAGCCCCTCGAGCTGGCGAAGGCGGTCCTCGCTGACATCGCCGGTCTTATGTGCGGCGCGGGCGCGCTCCAGCAGCCGAATGGCTTCCTTGTGGTTGGCTTTGGCCACATCCAGGGCGTGTTCGAGGGTGGTTTCGTGTTCAAGTGTCGATTCGTTATCCATGCCACCAGTGTGGTCCCGTTTCCCGGCTGATTCCAGAGAACCAGCCGGGAATTCGCCGGACGTGGCGGATGTGGTCAGACGGCGATGGCGGCCAGTGCGGCAGCGCTTTCCTTGGCGGGGAACGACGGCGGGTTCACGCCGGCCATTTCCTCCATGACGCGCACCACCTGGCAGCTGTAGCCAAATTCGTTGTCGTACCAGACGTAGAGGACCAGGTTCTTGTCGGTGGAGACCGTGGCGAGTCCATCGACGATGCCGGCGCGCCGGGAGCCGACGAAGTCCGTGGAGACAACCTCGGGTGAGTCGATGTAGTCGATCTGCTTGCGGAGATCCGAGTGCAGCGACATCTCGCGCAGGTAGTCGTTGACCTCGTCCTTGGTGGTGCCGTTTTCAAGGCTGAGGTTCAGGATGGCCAGCGATACGTCCGGGGTGGGGACGCGGATGGAGCTGCCGGTCAGCTTGCCGAGCAATTCCGGCAGGGCTTTGGCCACTGCTTTGGCGGCACCGGTTTCGGTGATGACCATGTTCAGCGCTGCGGAACGGCCGCGGCGGTCGCCCTTGTGGAAGTTGTCGATCAGGTTCTGGTCGTTTGTGAAGGAGTGGACGGTCTCCACGTGCCCGTGCACTACGCCGAACTTGTCGTTGATGGCCTTCAGGACGGGGGTAATGGCGTTGGTGGTGCAGGAAGCCGCGGAGACGATCCGGTCAGAATCGGTGATGTCGCGGTGGTTGATGCCGTGGACGATGTTCTTCAGTTCACCCTTGCCCGGTGCGGTCAGCAGGACCCGTGCCACGCCCTTGCTCTGCAGGTGCTGGGAAAGTCCTTCGGCGTCCCGCCAGCGGCCGGTGTTGTCCACCACCAGGGCGTTGTTGATGCCATAGACGGTGTAGTCGATGGTTGCGGGGTCGTTCGAGTAGATGACCTGGATCTGTACGCCGTTGGCGGTAATGGTGTTGGCGTCCTCGTCGATCCGGATGGTGCCTTCGAAGGATCCGTGGACGGAGTCGCGGCGCAGCAGGCTGGCACGCTTGGAAAGGTCGTTGTCGGAGCCGCGGCGCACCACGATGGCGCGCAGCCGCAGCCCGTGGCCGCCACCGGCCTTTTCGATGAGGATGCGTGCCAGGAGCCGTCCGATGCGGCCAAACCCATAGAGTACGACGTCGGTGCTGGTACGGTCATCGCCGCCGCGCTTGCCCACGATTTCGGCGAGCTCGCTGCGGAGGAATTCCTCCAGGGTGGCGCCGTTGCCTTCCTCCTTGAACTTCTGGTTCAGGCGGGCGATGTCGATCGCGGCAGCGCCGAGGTCGAGTCCGGCCAGCGTGTTCAGCAGCGGTGCCGTGTCCTCCAGGAGCAGCTCGTCCTTGCTCATCCTGCGCGCAAAGCGGTGTGCCTTGAGGATGTTCATGGTGGACTTGTTGATCAGGCTCCGGCCGTGGATGCTGGTCACCACGTTGTTTTCGCGGTACAGCCGGCCGATCACCGGAATCATGGCCTCGGCGAGGGCCTCCCGGCCCATCCACGTATCAAGACAAGAATCTGACGTCTGGCTCACAGAAATACCTTCCTCGGTTCAGCCGCGTACGTCCTCGTACACGGTTGTCGGCCACCTGATGGTGTCCAGGGGCACCGGCACCTGCAGGGATGGCCCCCAGGCGCCTGGATCGCGTGCAAAGAAAAACCGCCGGCTGCGAACGCAACTTTCGGCGGTAGAACTCCTGCGTCCGGTATCCAGTCTAATTTGGGACGCAGCCGGGAACACGTTTGCACTGCGTGAAATCACTCACATGGCAGCTGCGCCGGCAGCGCTTGCATTGTGCGGGTTCAGTCGTGGATGGCGGAATAGAGGTTCAGGCTGGCGGAGAACACCACCCACGAGAAGTAGGGCAGCACCAGTAGGCCCGCCACGGTGTGGACCGGGCCAACATCGAGGATCAGCAGGACCAGCACAGCAGCCAGTGCGCAGATGACGGCGAGGGCCAACCAGAGGGCGACGGGCCCGAGCATGGGGTACATGGCGAAGAAAGCGAATGGCCACGCCAGGTTCAACAGAAGCTGCAGCCCGTACCACCGCAGGGCGCTGCCGGTGAGGGCTCCCCTGCGCCAGAGCAGCCATCCGGTCACTCCGATGCAGGCATAGAGCGCCATCCACACGCTCCTGAACATCCAGGCCGCCGGCATCCAGGGCGCTTTGGCTGAGGTAGCAAACCAGCCGTTCATGTGCAGGGTGATCGGGACGGCGGCCAGCAGGCAGACGGCGTAGGAAAGGGCCAGGAAACCGACGAGGGCAAGAAGTTGCCTGCCGATTGGGCCGGCAGGCCGCCCAGCGGTTTTCGGAGCGGATTGTCCATCAGTATCAGCAGGCACGGTTCAGCATCCCCAACA
This sequence comes from Arthrobacter sp., assembly GCA_035475035.1. Classification (GTDB taxonomy): domain Bacteria; phylum Actinomycetota; class Actinomycetes; order Actinomycetales; family Micrococcaceae; genus Arthrobacter. The sequence continues at coordinate 221 of DATIMT010000381.1, read as the reverse complement.
CAGCTTCCAAGGTCAAACCGGAATGGGTGGATGGGACAGCCGGTACGCCGGGTTCTGTTCCCCCCTGCCGTTACCGGCGGGGGAGCGACGGCCATCCATCTACGAGTACCGTTGCCGGCACCCTCCAGCGGCCTACCCGGACACTCGGGCGGGCAGCCCTCGAACGTGTCCTGTCTGGCCTTGCTCCGGGTGGGGTTTACCTAGCCTTCCCGGTCACCCGG
>DATIMT010000380.1:0-13345 GCA_035475035.1 Arthrobacter sp. | reverse complement strand
CGCTGGTGGGCCGGTACCTGGACTGACGCGCCGCTTGGAACATGACCGCGACGGCGGCACCCGGCCGGGTGCCGCCGTCGCGGTCATGTTCCAAGCGGCGCGTCAGTCCAGGTACCGGCCCACCAGCGCCAGGTTCTGGATGACGGCGAGCCCGAACTGGGCGGTGTCATTGGTGGAGACGGTAGGTGCCTCATCCACCGGAAGCAGTACATGCGGCGGCTCGATCTTCCGCAGCGTGAACGCTGATTGGTGGTTCAGGTGCTCCCCGCCCTCCGCAAAGCTGTCCCAGGCCCGGGCTGCGAGGTCACGGTCCTGCAACTTTGCCGCCGCGTAGGCAGTGAGCCGGCTGTGCGCCTGCGTGAGGTAGATGCCCTCGAGCGGTTGTCCCACGGCTTCCACCTGTTCCGCCTTGGTGGCCAGGAAGAGGCGGCAGTACTGCAGCCAGGCCCGCTCAAACTCCGGATCCGGCACCAGGTCCACCAGTTCACTGCAGATTTCCACGAGTCCGAAGACGGCGCTGAGGTGGGAGACCTGGATCTGCTCACGGCCGGTATCGAACCGGCCCTTGTCCAGGTCATACAGCGCTTCGCCGGTGAGGAAACCGTATTTGAGTGTGCCAATGTCCGCCATGGTGCCCAGCAGCCGGTCCCGGGAACGCGGGTTGCCCGTGCGCTCCCAATCGGTCAGCCAAGTGGCGGCCAGTGAACCCCAGTCCGTCCCAAGCCCCACGCCCAGCGCGCCGCGGTTGGGGCGGTAGGTGGCGGCGTCCGGGCGCACTTTGCGGACCGGGTCCAGGCCCAGGAAATTCTGGTCGCTGTCCACCAGTTCGGTTAGCAGGTCTCCTGTGCGCTCGTCCGCCGTGAGGTAGTAGTAGAAGCGGCGGTAGGCGGGGGTGCTGATCCGCAGCTGCTTGGCGCTGCAGCCCCAGTGCTGGACGTTGTGCCGGGAGCCCAGGCCTTTCCACGGACCCAGGTGGTAGACGTCCACCTCGCCCGTATGCCGGGTCATCGCCTCCGCGAAGCGGAAGATGTCGGCCCGGCCGGAGCGCAGGTAGGAGTACCACAGCCACAGGTCGGGGGAGAGCTCGGAGTTGTCCCACGCGTAGCCGCCCACGTCATAGCGCCACACGTGCCGGTCGAAGTCATAGGTGTGCATGACGTCGCCGTAGTTCCAGAACCCGTACCAGCGGCGCTGCTCCACCTGGCCGGCGTAGAAATCGAACAGGAAATCCAGCCGGTCCTCCAGCCGGGCGCGCGCGGGAGTGCTGCGGTCCACCGGGTCCCAGTCGCCGAACACGCCCACCGAGTGCAGGTACTCCGGGGTGGCCTGCAGCAAGGCGGGGGTGGAGGCGGAGGAGGCGTCGGCTGCGAGGCTTTCGGTGGATGGGGTGGCGTCATAGGCGAAAAGAGTTAACTCATGCGTGCGGGCAATCCCCGTTGGGTTGCCGAAACCCTGCTCGTAGTCCTCGTACGTGATTTCCAGGCCCTCGAGCTGTTCCTCGAAGGTGTCCTGGCCCAGGCCGTCATGGTAAAAACGCAGGTCCATGGGCTGGGCTTCGGGTGAGTAGAGCCACGCCGTCAGCGAGGCCTCGCCGGTGGCTGCGCCGCGGATGTCCAGCTGGCCGGGATGGGACTGCCAGAAGTCCTTTACCCCCACGCCGAATCCGCCGCTGGTGTCACTGAGGGAGCAGAAGCCGGCCGCACGGGTTCCACCGGAGATCCCCACCCAGCCATGGCCGGCGGCGGTGCGCTTGCGCAGCTCAAATCCGTCAGCGCTGAGCTGGGTGAGTGTGTAATCACCCCAGGTTGGGATCAGGTGGAGGCGGCCCGAGACTTCCGGGTTCCAGGTTTCAGGCGGAGGAGTGGGGCGGCCGGTGATCTGTGCCTCCCGCACTTCCGCTCCCGGGTCGCGGCGGAGTCCAGTGAGGCCGCGAACTGCCTCGGTGAGGAATCCGCCGTCCGCTCCGGCGATGCGGATGTGCCGGTTGTGCAGCTCGTCCTCCAGTGGCACCGTGAAGCGGACGCCGAGACCGGCCAGGAAGTCCTGCTCCGCGTCCCCGTCCCAGATAAAGGAGTGCACCATACGCACGCTGCGGGCGTTGGCGTAGAAGTAGAACCGCACCACGAATGGCAGCCAGTCCCGGTTTCCGCTTCCCGGTACGCCTGGACGTCCCGGTGCGTCTGGACGGTGGCGGCCTTCCAGCCGCACCACGGCGCGGACGGGGCCACTTTGTTCCAGGACGACGGCGGTGACCTCGCCGGTGAAGGCGTCCCGGCCAACGGTTCCGGCGCCTTCCGGAATGTGACCCTGCACCAGGCTGACCAGCCGCGCGTCCCGGGCCACCTCCCGTCCGTCCCGCATGAGGCTGCTGAACAGGGCTGGCCCACTTTGGTTGATCACCATCTGCAGGACGCCGGTGTCCACGCTGAGTGAATCGGCGCCTTCGGTGACGGTGACTGAGGCGCCGCCCGACGCCGGCTGGCTGGCGCCGGTGGCCGCATCGCCGTCGGCCGTTACCTGGTAGGTGCCCGACGGGGTGTCAAGGGCCGGCAGGGCAATGCCCGCCCACTTCAAGGATCCGTCCGGCCAGGTTGCCAGTGGCCAGGCCTGGCTGGGGACGGGCGTCCCGGTCCCGTCTGTGACTGACACCGCCTCCGCGCCAGGCACTGTGCCCCGCGGGAAGGGCATTCCCCACGTGGTTCCGCTGCTGATTTCTGCCGGGGCCTGTCCGTCAATCCACCTGATGAGGGTGCTGTCCTTCATGTGATCCAATTCCACTGGTGATTGCTGCGCCTCGATGTCCGGCCGCTTGCCGGAAAGCGCTTTCTCGGTCGAACCTACAACGTAGTAGAACGACGGCGTGCAGGCAAGGGGTATCTGTCAGCCGGGACAGGGAGCACCATGGACAGGCGGGTGAAACAGGGCAGCTGACTACTTCTTGGCGCCGTCCCCGTCGTCGTCGGGCCCTTCGGCGGGGTCCTGGGTATGCACGCGGAGGTCCTGGGGATCAGCGTCCGGGTCGCCTTCGGCAGGCGCCTGGTTGTGGACCCGGTCGTCGTCATCGTTTGCTGGATTTTCAGTCATGACTGCTCCTTGGTGGCGATGGTTCGCGGTACCCCTCATTCAGCGCCGGGCTGCCTGACCTGTCAAGGACCATCCACGCCCCCTGGCCGTGCCCGGGCATGCTGTGCTGGACTGATGAGGCAGTGAGCACCAACCGCCGTTCCCCGTCCCCGTCGGTGGAACGGCAACGTTTCCAGCCAAACTCAGCCAGCCGGCCCGGACCGGCTGTTGGAAAGGACAACTCATGGCAACGTACAAGATCGGATACTTCGTAGGCAGCCTGGCGAGCGGCTCCATCAACCGGGTCCTGGCCAAGGCCTTGATCAAACTCGCGCCGGAGGAGTTGGAATTCACCGAGATTCCCATCAAGGACCTCCCGCTGTACAGCTACGACTATGACGCTGACTTCCCACCGGAAGGCCGCGCCCTCAAGGAAGCCATCGAGGCCGCTGACGGCATCCTCTTTGTGTCCCCCGAATACAACCGCTCCATCCCGGGCGCCCTCAAGAACGCCATCGACTGGGGTTCCCGCCCCTGGGGAACCAACTCGTTCGCCCGCAAGCCAACCGGCATCATCGGTGCGTCACCGGGCAGCATCGGCACTGCCGTGATGCAGTCCTCCATGCGCAGCGTCCTGAGCTTCCTCGACGCCCCGCAGCTGAACGCCCCGGAGGCCTACATCACCTACAAGGCTGGGGTCTTTGGCGACGACGGGGAGGTCAAGGATGCGTCCACGGCAAAGTTCCTGGGCCACTACATGGAGGAATATGCGGCCTTCGTTGCCAGGGTCCTGGCCGCCAACGCGCCCGGCCACATTGGCGACTTGGAGCCGGACAACGCCAAGCTTTCCCGCTAGCTCCACGCGAAGATTCCCCACAAGGCATACGGATGCCCGCCGTCCCAGCGACGGCGGGCATCCGAGTCTATTGAGCCGGGCGATGTTCGAGCCGGCGTTATCCGAGCGGGGGCGCTGTCCGGAGTTTCAGTCCAGCGGCAGGGTCACCGTCACGCTGGTGCCGTGGCCGGGACTGGAGCTGATGTCCAGTGCACCCCCTGCCTCCTGCACGGCCACCGCCATGAGCCGCAGCCCGTACCCGTGGTGCCGCCCGCAGGTGGCGAGGTCGCTGTCAAAGCCTGTGCCGTCGTCGGCCACTACCAGTCGGATGCCGTGATCAACCGCCAGCAGCTGCACCGTAAGGGTGGACGCGCCGGAGAATTTGAACGCGTTGCTGAGGGCCTCGCGGGCTGACTGGTAGAGGAGGGACGCGGAGTCCGCCGGGATCTCGATGCCCCAGTGCGGAGTATCCCAGTGGACCGCGGTCCCCCGTTGGCGCAGCGGTGCGGTCAGCCGGTCAATGCACCCGGCCAGCCCCAACGTGTAAAAGTCCAGCGGATGCTGGTCTGTCAGTACGCCCCCAACGGTTGTGACTTCGTTGTCCAACCCTGTTCTGCTTCCCATGACTTCTTGCTCCCCACAAGCTGGTTTGCTCTGATAACTCCAGCGTGGACCCGTTTAGTACAGGGATCGCAAGGTTTGCCTCAAGTTTCCATCAATTCTCTGGCGGCGCCTGCGGCTTGGTCTTTGTTTCATCTCTGCGGAGCTGGGGACGGATGGGATATGCCTACTTGGTTAATGTCACTTGTATGGGGCACCGGGGCGGGAGCGGCCCTGGTCCTGGGAGCTGCCGTGTCCTGGCGGTGGTCCATGCCGTCCAAATTCGTCTCCACCATCATGTCCTTCGGCGCGGGCGTGCTGATCTCGGCCCTTGCGTTTGAATTGGTGGATGAGGCGGTCAAGGGCGGCGGCCTCTGGCCGACGGTGGCAGGGTTCCTGGCGGGGGCCGTAGTTTATGTCAGCGTCAACATGCTCCTGGCCAGGGCCGGAGCCAAGCACCGGAAGCGGTCCGGGGACCAACAGCCCTCAGAGAAGGACAGTCCCGGCAGCGGAACGGCCATTGCCGTGGGCGCGCTGCTGGACGGCGTCCCGGAATCGGTGGTGTTGGGCGTCGGGCTGCTGGCCGGCGGTGCAATCAGCCCGGCCATGCTGGCCGCCGTCTTCATTTCCAATGTGCCCGAAGGGCTCTCGGGGACCGCCGGCATGAAGAAAGCCGGCCGAAGTGCGGGGTATGTGTTTGGGCTCTGGGGCGGCATTGCCCTCCTCAGCGGGGTGGCTGCACTGCTGGGATACGTGGCCCTGGAAGGCGCGCCGGATGAGCTGGTGGCGTTCATAACCGCGGTGGCTGCCGGCGCCATCCTGGCCATGCTGGCGGACACCATGATTCCCGAGGCCTTCGAGGAGCACCACAACCTGACCGGGCTGACGGCGTCCGTGGGCTTCCTCACGGCATTCACCATCCATCACGTGGGGTAGGGGAGCAGGCTGGGCTGGACGACGGCGGGCGCGGCACTCTGCCGCCTCCGGCCATCCAGTGCAGTACGTTTATTCCACTGCGTTTCCAGGTGCCGTTGTTCAAAGGAGAATGAATGTCACGTCCGGTTCCAGCCGTTGATGCCCTGCTAGCCACCTACGGTGCTGCCAACGCGTGTGCAGCCTGGCTCCTGTGCGACAGCCATGATCCCAACACCGTTGCCTTCACGGTGGTTGCAGCCGACCTCTCCGCAGAGGACATCACCTACGGCGAGCTCCGGGAGCGCTCGGAGCGGGGAGCCGCTGCCTTGGCGGAGCTGGGGATCGGTCCCGGAGACGCGGTGGCCACACTGATGGGAAAGTCGGCAGACCTTGTGGTCATGCTCCTGGCCATTTGGCGGCGCGGGGCTGTCCATGTGCCACTGTTTACGGCCTTCGCGTGGCCGGCCATCGAACTCCGACTCACAGCGTCCGGCGCAAAGGCTGTGATCACCGATGCCGACCAGCGGGCGAAGATCCAGGAAACCGCGGCCTCCGTCGTCGTCGTTGGTGGAGAAGCCTCCCAGCCGGACCTGGCGCTGACGCCCCTCTTGGCGGCACAGCAACCGGGAATCGCGGCAGAAGCTGTGGGAGGTGACGGCGCCCTGGTGCTGATCTTCACCTCCGGAACCACGGGTGCCCCCAAAGGCGTCCCGGTGCCCGTCAGGGCCTTGGCCGCTTTCCGGCAGTATGTCGAACTCGGATTGGATGTCAGCCAGGACGACGTCTTCTGGAACGCTGCTGACCCCGGCTGGGCCTACGGGCTGTATTACGGGATCCTCGGTCCCATGGCGGCGGGACGGCGGAACCTCCTGCTGCGCCCGGGATTCTCCCCGGAGCTCAGCTTCAAAGTGCTGCAAGCTTTTTCAGTTACCAACTTCGCGGCTGCTCCCACTGTCTACAGGACCATGCGTGCCAAGTCCGTGGCCGGAACGGGTCCTTTCCGGCTGCGGCGCGCATCCTCGGCGGGCGAGCCGCTGACACCTGAGGTGATCAGCTGGGCCCAGGACGTGTTCGGTGTTCCGGTACGGGACCACTACGGCCAAACAGAACACGGCATGATGATCATCAACGCCTGGCATGACGATGTCAGAACCGAACTCCGGCCGGGTTCCATGGGCCGCCCGTTGCCCGGGTGGAGCTGTGCGGTCCTCAAGGACAACGCCGACGAACCGGCGGCGCCGGGCGAAATGGGGCGGGTAGCGGTCAACGTCGCGGAAAGCCCCATGATGTGGTTCAAAGGGTACAAGGATGCCCCTGAAAAGACGGCCGAAAGATTCAGCCAGGACGGGCGTTGGTACCTTACGGGTGACGCGGGCATGGTTGACGGGGACGGCTACTACTTCTTTTCATCCCGCGATGATGACGTGATCATCATGGCCGGATACCGGATTGGGCCTTTTGAAGTTGAGAGCGTCCTGGCTACCCACCCAGCGGTCCTTGAGAGTGCGGTGGTGGGCGCGCCTGACGAACTTCGGGGAGAAGTCCTGGAAGCGTACGTCGTGTTGGGATCCGGGCGTACCGCCAGTGATGAGTTGGTGGCTGAACTTCAAAACATGGTCAAGACCCAGTTCGCCGCACACGCCTACCCCCGTCGGATACATTTCGTTGACGACCTTCCCAAAACCCCGTCAGGGAAGCTGCAACGGTACATCCTGCGGCAGCAGCGCGCCGCGGAGCTCCGCGGCTAGAAGGACCGGAAAGGCCGACGGCGGGGCGAGGCACCGAGATTCGAAGCCGTGGTGCCGCACGCGGCCCGTCGTGATTGCCTGCAAAAAGTGGTGCCCTTTTCCATGCGCCTTTTGCTTTGCGGGCTGTTAGCGTGGAGGCCCAGCCACAGAAGGAGGAGCGATGTCCATCAATTCACCTGATTCACTGCCCGAGGATGAGCCGCAGGATGGCGGGCCGGCCGGCAAAGGCAATGCCGACGGCGGGATCCCCGGCGGTAAGGACGGCGTGGGGATTTCCGACGGCGCCGAGCCCAACACCTTTGAACCGGAAGAGGACCCGGATGCGACGGCGGAGCCAGCTGATTAAGGTCCTTTGAGCGCTGCTCAAGGTTGGCTCAAGATTGGCCGAAGCTGCTGTTTTTGGCGAAACGGCAAGCTACTGACCGGTAATTTATAAGTGCTTCCATGTCAGTTCCCCGGCAGGAAGCACCGGAAGCCCCTGCGCTGGAGCCAGACTCGCGCGGGGGCTTCCCCCCAAAGCCAGAGCTGTTTTCAGCTGAATGCAGGGTGCACGGGCGCGAAGTGTTCCACCACCGGAAACGGCTCATAGAAATGGTGGAGCATGGCGCGCCACTGCTGGTATTCGGGCGAGCCGCGGAAGCCAGCTGTGTGGTCCTCCAGCGTCTCCCACTCCACCAGCAGCAGGTACATGTTGGGGGACTCGACCGAACGCGACAGCGATAGTGAGACGAAACCCTGCATAGCGGCGATGATGGGGCGGGCCTGGCCGAAAGCGGCCTCGAATTCCTCTTCCCGCCCCGGTGTGACGGGAAGCAGCGCATGTTCGGTAATCACCGGGCAAGTCTTGCAGATAATGCCCGTGAACACGTCCCCTCCACCCGTCCTACCCGTTTCCGGGCCGGCCACATTGGCAGCCGGCCCGGAAACAGCGTTAAGGTCAGGTCAGGTCGAAGCGGTCCAGCTCCATGACCTTGGCCCAGGCGGCCACGAAGTCGTTGACGAACTTCTCCTTGGCGTCCTCGCTGGCGTAGACCTCGGCAAGGGCGCGCAGCTGCGAGTTGGAGCCAAAGACCAGGTCCACCGGGGTGGCCGTCCACTTGACGTCACCGGTGGCGACGTCAGTGATCTCGTAGACGTTCTCCTCGGATTCGGAGGCCTTCCACTTGGTGCCCGGCGAGAGCAGGTTGACGAAGAAGTCGTTCGTCAGGACCTGCGGCTTGTCCGTGAGCACGCCGTGGCTCGAACCGCCCACGTTGGTGCCCAGGGCACGCATGCCGCCTAGGAGAGCCGTCATCTCCGGCGCGGAGAGATCCAGCATGTAGGCCTTGTCCAGCAGGAGGGTTTCCGGCTGGAGCTTCAGGCCTGGCCGGAGGTAGTTACGGAACCCGTCGGCCCGCGGCTTCAGATAGCCGAAGGATTCGACGTCGGTCTGCTCCTGGGTGGCATCGGTACGGCCGGGACGGAAGGGCACAGTGACGGGGAACCCGGCGTCGGCTGCGGCCTTTTCCACGGCAGCGGCACCGCCAAGGACGATCAGGTCCGCGAGCGAGACCTTCTTGCCGCCGCCCTGTGCGGAGTTGAACTCCTCCTGCACGCGTTCGAGCACCGGAAGCACTGTGGCCAGCTGCTCAGGCTCGTTGGCCTCCCAGCTGCGCTGCGGCTCCAACCGGATCCGTGCTCCGTTGGCACCGCCGCGACGGTCCGTCTTCCTGTAGGTGGCAGCCGAAGCCCAGGCCGTCCCGGCGAGCTGCGGGATGGTCAGGCCGGAATCCAGCAGCTTGCCCTTCAGGGAAGCGATGTCCTGCTCGTCGATCAGTTCGTGGTCCACCGCCGGGACAGGGTCCTGCCACAACTGCGCCTCGGGCACCCACGGGCCCAGCAGGTGCGGGCCAACAGGGCCCATGTCGCGGTGCAGCAGCTTGTACCAGGCCTTGGCGAACGCGAGGGCAAATTCGTCGGGGTTCTCCAGGAAGCGGCGGGAAATCTTCCCGTACGCTGGGTCCACCCGCAGGGAGAGATCCGTGGTGAGCATGGTGGGGCGGTGCTTCTTCTCCGGGTCATGGGCGTCCGGGATGATCTTCTCGGCGTCCTTGGCCACCCACTGCTTGGCGCCCGCGGGGCTCTCCACCAGTTCCCACTCATGCCCGAACAGGATCTCGAAGAAACGGTTGCTCCACTGCGTGGGCTTGTCCGTCCAGGTGACCTCAAGGCCGGAGGTGATGGTGTCCGCCCCCTTGCCGGAACCGTACGTGCTCAGCCAGCCCAGGCCCTGTGCCTCCAAATTGGCACCTTCAGGTTCGGGACCAACGTGCGCGCCGGCGTCGCCCGCTCCGTGCGTCTTGCCGAAGGTGTGCCCGCCGGCGATCAGCGCCACGGTCTCCTCGTCATTCATGGCCATCCGCTTGAAGGTCTCGCGGATGAATGCCGCGGCGGCCAGCGGGTCCGGGTTGCCCATGGGGCCTTCCGGGTTGACGTAGATCAGGCCCATCTCAGTGGAGCCGACCTCCTCCGACATCTGGCCTTCGCCGACGTAGCGCTCGTCGCCCAGCCAGGCGTCCTCGGGACCCCAAAAGATCTCCTCCGGCTCCCACACGTCCTCGCGGCCGAACGCGAACCCGAAGGTCTTGAAGCCCATCGACTCCAGGGCCACGTTCCCCGCAAGGACCAGCAGGTCCGCCCAGGAGAGCTTCTGGCCGTACTTCTGCTTGACCGGCCACAGCAGCCGGCGGGCCTTGTCCAGGTTGGCGTTGTCCGGCCAGCTGTTGAGCGGCGCGAACCGTTGGCCGCCGTCACCCGCTCCGCCGCGGCCGTCATGGACGCGGTAGGTACCGGCCGCGTGCCAGCTCATGCGGATCATCAGGCCGCCGTAGTGGCCGAAGTCCGCTGGCCACCAGTCCTGCGACGTGGTCAGGACCTCGGTGATGTCCTGCTTGAGGGCCTCGACGTCGAGCTTCTGGAATTCCTCCCGATAGCTGAAACCGGGGCCGAGCGGGTTGCCTGCCTGGCTGTGCGCGTGCAGCACGGAGAGGTCCAGCTGGTTGGGCCACCAATCCTGGAGGGTCCGTGGCCGGGTACCCTTGGGCTGCGGCGAATCGATCGCCGGGTTTTCACTCTCACTGCCCTGGGCCGTGGCGCTGCCATGTGCCACCGGGCACCCGCCCTCAGCCTTCTGGTCCAGGCCTTGGGCGCTCCCGGGAGTGGGAACCGGAGGATGGTCTTGGCGTTCGGTCATGTGTGCTTTTTCCTTCCGTTGGGCCGAGGCCGCGGTTGGACTCGGGAAGCCGGTGCAACCCTCCTATTTGACCACGCGCGGCTGACATCACAGGAGCCTCCTACGCCTCAAGCGAACCTTCAGGTTTCCCCGAAAGCGGCACGGTTAAACCCCAGCCACCGGACGTACACTGACCTTCGCACCACGTTTGTGGACACTCCGTCAGGTGGGAGCCTGGATGCTCTGGAAATTGCTCGTTGAATACCTGCGGCCGCACCGGCCGCTGCTGGCCGCCGTCGTGGTTTTCCAGCTGGCGCAGTCAATCGCGTCGCTGTACCTGCCCACCCTGAATGCGGACATCATCGACCAAGGGGTGGCCCGGGGCGACACCGGCTACATCATGTCCACGGGCAGCGTCATGCTCCTGATTACGCTGGCACAGATAGCGTGCGCCGTGGTGGCCGTGTACTTCGGTGCCAAAGCGGCGATGGGCCTGGGCCGTGACCTGCGCGGCGCCATTTTCGAGCGGGTGGGGGAGTTCTCCGAGCAGGAGGTCACCCGCTTCGGCGCCCCCAGCCTCATCACCCGCTCCACCAACGACGTCCAGCAGGTCCAGCAGCTGGTGCTGATGTCCGCCACGCTGATGGTGGCCGCGCCCATGCTCAGCATCGGCGGGGTGATCATGGCCATCCGGCAGGACGCCCAGCTGTCCTGGCTGATTGCCGTGTGTGTCCCGGTACTGCTGATCGCCGTCGGGCTGATCGTCACCCGCATGGTGCCGCTGTTCCGCAAGATGCAGGCCCGGATCGACACCGTGAACCGCGTGCTGCGCGAGCAGCTGACCGGCATCCGCGTGGTACGGGCTTTCGTGCGCGAGGATATGGAGACGGCCCGATTCGCCCGGGCCAACACCGACGTCACCGACGTTGCCCTGCGCGCCGGGCGCCTGATGGCCCTCATGTTCCCCGTGGTCATGCTGGTCCTAAACATCTCCAGCGTGGCCGTGATCTGGTTCGGGTCGTTCAGGATCGAGGACGGGTCCATGCAGGTGGGCACCCTGATCGCATTCCTGAGCTACCTGATGCAGATCCTGATGTCCGTCATGATGGCCACCTTCATGGCCGTGATGATCCCGCGAGCGTCGGTGTCCGCGGACCGGATCGGCGAGGTGCTGGGGACCAGCTCCAGCGTCGTTCCACCCGAAAATCCTGTCACCAGCGCGGTCCGGCGCGGCGAGCTGGAAATGCGCGACGTCGGATTTGCCTACCCGGGTGCCGACCAGCCGGTCCTGTCCGGCATCAGCTTCACCGCTTATGCGGGCAAGACGACGGCAATCATCGGGAGCACCGGCTCGGGCAAAACCACCCTGGTGAACCTGATGCCGCGCCTCTTCGACGTCACCTCGGGCGCCGTGCTGATCGACGGCGTGGACATCCGCGACCTCCACCCGGACCTGCTCTGGGGTCACATCGGCCTGGTGCCGCAGCGGCCCTACCTGTTCTCCGGGACTGTCCGCAGCAACCTGCTGTACGGCAACCCTGACGCCACCGAGGATGAACTGTGGGACGCGCTGGAGATCGCACAGGCCCGCGACTTCGTGGAGCAGATGGAGGAGGGCCTGGATGCGCCGATCTCACAGGGCGGCACGAATGTCTCCGGCGGGCAGCGGCAGCGGTTGGCCATCGCCAGGGCCCTGGTGAAACGGCCGGAGCTCTACATTTTTGACGATTCATTCTCGTCCCTGGACACCGGCACCGACGCACGGCTGCGCCAGGCGCTGAAGCGGAGCACCGCCGGGGCCACTATGGTGATCATCGCCCAGCGCGTGTCCAGCATCGTGGATGCGGACCAGATATTGGTGCTCGACGACGGCAGGATCGTTGCGAACGGCACGCACCACGAGTTGCTGGAGACTTCCGGGACGTACCGCGAAATCGTCTCGTCCCAGCTGGCAGCGGAGGAAACGGTATGAGCACCCGGCACCCAGGAACGCGTCCCGCCGGAGCCAACCCGGGCGGCGGTGGGGCCGCTGGAACCGCAGCCGGCGGCAAAGGCGGCCAGGCCGACGTCGCACGCATCCCGCGCCCGGCCGGCGGACCGGGAAGGGGCGGACCCTTTGCCGGGATGAACGTTCCGGCCGAAAAGGCCATGAACTTCAGTGGCTCAGCCAAGCGGCTGCTGGCCACCCTGCGGCCGGAACGGCGCTGGCTGGTATTGGTGCTGTTCATGGCGGTGGCGGGCGTGGTGCTGCAGGTAATCGGGCCGCGGCTACTGGGCGAGGGCACCAACCTGATCTTTTCCGGCGTGGTGTCCAAGCAGCTGCCGCCGGGCGTGACGCAGGCGCAGCTGATTGCGCAGCTGCGGGCGGCGGGGGAGAACCAGAAGGCGGACATGCTCAGCGCCATGACGCTGACGCCCGGCGCGGGGATCGACTTCGCGGCGCTGGGCAGCGTGCTGACGTGGGCGCTGGTGCTGTATGTGCTGGCGTCGGCGTTTATGTGGGGGCAGGCGTATGTGCTCAACGGCGTGGTGCAGCGGACGGTGTTCGGGCTGCGTGAGCAGATCGAGGCGAAGATCAACCGGCTGCCGTTGCGGTACTTCGACTCCATCCAGCGCGGTGAGCTGCTGAGCCGGGTGACCAACGATGTGGACAACATTTCGCAGAGCCTGCAGCAGTCCATCAGCCAGGCGGTGACCTCGGTGCTGTCCGTGGTGGGCGTGCTGGTGATGATGTTCATCCTCTCGCCCACGCTGGCGCTGATCGCGCTGGTGACCATTCCGCTGACACTGGGCATCACCGCGCTGATCGCCAAGCGCTCGCAGAAACTGTTTGTGCAGCAGTGGAAGAACACCGGTGAGCTGAACGGGCAGATCGAGGAGACCTATACCGGGCACGCGCTGGTGAAGGTGTTCGGCCGGCAGCGCGAGGTGGGGGAGCGGTTCCGGCAGAAGAACGCCGAGCTGTATGAGGCG
>DATIMT010000379.1:0-6768 GCA_035475035.1 Arthrobacter sp. | reverse complement strand
GCCGCCTTGCCAAGGTGTTGGTGGAATTGCAGCGGCGGCTGGAGGCAAGCGCCCAGTTCGGTGGGCCGGAGGGTGCAGCAGGCAATGGCATGCCGCCCCGGGATCTGCGGCCAGGCCGGACGGACAGCCACGTTGCGCCGTTCCGCCAGGCCAGGAACGGTCACGCGGGCACTGCCGGCACGGGTGGCGGCCGCCGCCTGGGTGGTACGAGCCGGTAAAAGCGGCACTGAACCCAGCCCTCCACTGTCCACCGGACGCGGCGAACGGCGGCGCCAGGGACGTCGTCGGGGGCCTTGAAAAAGGGCCCGGGGAGGCCCCCGGAAGGAGCGCCAGCAGCAATCGACTTCCTATCTTGCCTGTTCAACCGGGCAAAAGAACCCGCTCCTGCGGCTGAAAAAGCCCCCGGCCCTGTTTAGGAGCAGCAGCAGGAGGGAACAGTTTGTTTATGGGAAGCTCTGAAACCTCCAAGCTCCGGGCTGTCCTGTTCGACCGGGACGGGACCCTGGTGGTCGACGTGCCCTACAACGGCGACCCCGGCAAAGTACGTCCGATGGCTGGCGCCAAGGCAGTGCTGGACAGCCTGCGGGCTGAAGGAATCGCCACTGGCGTGATCAGCAACCAGTCGGGCATTGCCCGCGGGCTGATCACCGCCGACGACGTGGCAAAAGTCAATGCCCGGGTGGAAGAACTGCTGGGACCTTTTGACGTGTGGGAAATCTGCCCCCACGCTGAGCAGGACGGATGTGCCTGCCGCAAACCTGCCCCCGGGATGGTCAACAGCGCGTGCCGGAAACTGGGCATCCACGCATCGGAGGCCGCCCTGATCGGGGACATCGGCGCCGACGTGGGGGCCGCCGAAGCAGCGGGTGCCACAGGAGTCCTGGTTCCCACGCCCGTCACCCGTGCCGAAGAGGTGGCCGCGGCGCGGTTGGTCGCCTCCGACCTGGCGTCCGCAGTCGGGCTGCTGCAGGGAACGCCCTGATGGGCCGCGTCCTGGTGGCCCGGTTGGACAGCATGGGTGATGTCCTGCTGGCAGGTCCGGCTGTCCGTGCGGTAGCGAACGGCCGGGCCCAGCACGGCGGCAGCACCAACCATGTGGTCATGCTGTGCGGCAGGCAGGGTGAAGCGGCGGCCGCGATGCTCCCGGGCGTGGCTGAGGTCTACAGCTGGGACAGCCCCTGGATCATGAACCCGGCGCCCAGGCTGACGGGCCCGCACGCCGACAGGCTGATCGAATATGTCCGCAACTCCCGGATTACCGAAGCCGTCATCCTCACGTCCTTCCACCAGTCACCGCTGCCGCTGGCCCTGTTGTTGAGGCTGGCAGGAGTGGAGCGCATCACGGGGGCCTCAACTGATTACGCCGGCTCCTTGCTGGACGTGCGCCTCAAACCGGGCGAGGACTTCCCGGAAGACCAGCCTGAGGCGGAGCGGGCCCTGGGAATCGCCGAGGCAGCAGGCTTCCACCTTCCCGCCGGCGACGATGGAAAGCTGCGGGTCAGATCCGTTCCGGACATAACTCACCTGGTGGGGGGAGAACCATATGTTGTGGTCCACCCCGGGGCGGCCGTTCCGGCCAGGGCCTGGCCTCCGCTGCACCATGCCGCCGCCGTCGAACTCCTCCAAGGTGCGGGATACCGGGTTGTGGTGACCGGCGGTCCCGGCGAGAAGTCTCTGACCGCCACCGTGGCCGGCCCCTCGGCACTGGACCTCGGTGGGCGCACCGACCTTCCAACGATGGCCGCCGTTATGGCGGGAGCCGATGCAGTGGTCAGCGGCAACACCGGACCGGCCCACCTGGCGGCTGCGGTGGGCACTCCCGTGGCGTGCCTGTTTTCCCCCGTGGTCCCGGCGATCCGCTGGGCCCCGTATGGCGTGCCCCTGGAACTCCTCGGTGACCAGAACGCGCCCTGCCGCATGTCCCGCGCCCGGATTTGCCCCGTCCCGGGCCACCCCTGCCTCGACTCGGTCTCGCCGGAGGAAGTGGTGGCGGCGGTGGAACGCCTGATCAGCGGAGTGAGTTCCTTCAGCACCCACGTCAGCACCCGTAGAAAGGCCCGCAACAGATGAGAATCCTGCTCTGGCATGTCCACGGTTCCTGGACGGACGCCTTTGTCCGCGGCCGTCATGAGTACCTGCTTCCCGTCCTGCCCGGAGGTGGAGCGTGGGGACTGGGCCGCGCCGGCAGGGACTGGCCGGAGTCAGTGCGGGAGGTCGATCTGGCGACGCTCGACGCCGAGGCCGTGGACGCCGTCGTACTCCAACGCCCGGAAGAGATCGATGAAGTGGTCCGCACCCTGGGGCGGATGCCCGGCGTCGACCTTCCTGCCGTGTTCGTGGAGCACAACACACCCAAAGGCAATTTCCCGAACACCAGGCACCCGCTCGCGGACCAAAACCGCATTCCGGTTGTCCACGTAACGCACTTCAACCGGCTGGCCTGGGACAACGGCTCGGCTCCCAGCACGGTGATCGAGCACGGAATCCCCGATCCCGGGCAGCTCTACACCGGTGAGCTGCCGGAACTCGGGGTGGTGGTCAACGAACCGGTGCGGCGTGGCCGGGTGACAGGAACGGACCTGCTGCCTGCCTTCGCGTCCGTCGCGCCGCTGCAGGTGTTCGGCATGAAGACGGACGGGCTGGCCGACGCCACGGGAATCGACGCTTCGCGCCTGACGTCGCGGGGTGACCTGAAGACCCGGGACCTGCACCGGGAACTTGCACGCTGCCGGGTTTACGTCCATCCAATGCGCTGGACCTCGCTGGGGCTGTCCCTCCTGGAAGCCATGCACCTGGGCATGCCAGTGGTGGTCCTGGCCACCACGGAGGCTCCCCGGGCGGTGCCGCAGGAAGCCGGCGTGGTCTCCGCCGACGTCGACGAACTGCTCCGCTGCGCGGCGCGGCTGGTCGCGAACCCGGATGAAGCCCGACGGCGGGGAGTCGCCGCGCGGGAGGCGGCGCTTGAGCGTTACGGCCTGGGGAAGTTCCAGGACCGCTGGGATGAGCTCCTGGCGGACCTGCGGAACCGGCCCCGGCACCCCGTCAACGAGCGGCCGGACGAGAAGATCCTCGTTCCGGCGCGGGAGAGGAAGACCCCATGAAGATCGCCATGATTTCCGAACACGCCAGCCCGCTGGCGGCACTGGGCGGGGTGGACGCCGGCGGCCAGAACGTTCACGTGGCCGCACTGTCCGAAGCGCTTGCCAAGCGGGGCCACCGCGTCACGGTCTATACCCGCAGGGACGCAGCGGAGCTCCCCGAACGGGTCAGGGTTGGCCGCCGCCTCGAGGTGGTCCACGTCGACGCCGGGCCGGCCCGCCATGTGCCCAAGGACGAGCTGCTGCCCTACATGGGCGAACTCGCGGACGGCGTGGCCAGGGATTGGGGGCAGCGGCCGCCGGATGTCGTGCACGGACACTTTTGGATGTCCGGCCTGGCGGCCCTGGACGCCGCCCGGCGGCCCGAGACCGGATACCGCGTGCCGATGCTGCAGACGTTCCACGCGCTGGGTACCGTCAAGCGCAGGCACCAGGGCGTAGAGGACACCAGCCCCGAGGCACGCCGCTGGCTGGAACCAGGGGTGGGCCGCTCTGCGGACCGGATCATCGCCACGTGTTCCGATGAGGTCTTCGAGCTCAAGGCCATGGGCATTGCCACCGGCAAGATCTCCGTTGCGCCGTGCGGCGTGGACCTCGGCTTCTTCTCCCCGGAGGGTCCGGTGGCTGCCAGGAAGCGCCGCTACCGCATCCTCTCGGTGGGGCGGCTGGTGCCACGCAAAGGCGTGGACCTTGTGATCCGTGCCCTGCCGTACCTCAAGGCGGCAGGATTCGACGACGTCGAACTCCTGATCGTGGGCGGCGGCGGCGACTCGAGCGTCATGCACACCGACCCCGAAATCCGGCGCCTGCTGGACCTTGCCGCCGGGCTCGGGGTGTCCGAACAGGTGACACTTCAGGGGCAGGTGTCCCGAGCCGAGATGCCAGGCATTTTCCGCAGTGCGGACGCCGTGGTGTGCGCACCCTGGTACGAACCGTTCGGCATCGTTCCGCTGGAGGCCATGGCATGCGGGGTTCCAGTGGTGGCAGCCGCGGTGGGCGGACTCCGGGACACGGTGGTGGACCACACCACCGGCTTGCACGTCCCGCCGCGGGACCCGGAGGCCATTGCCTCGGCCCTGTCACTGCTGCTGGAAAACCCCGCCCTCCGGACAAAGCTCGGCCAGGCCGGGGAGCGGCGCGCCCGCACCCGGTACTCCTGGGACCGGGTGGCAGCCGAAACCGAAAAGGCGTACCAGCTGGCCGTGGCCGGCGCCCCGGCCGGCGCTGTACCGATGGAAGGAGCCGCACTGTGACTGCTGAATGGTCCCTGCGCGAAGCAGACCTGCGCACCCTGACCGCACCGCCGGCGCTGCCTGCGGTAATCCCCGGCGGCGCGTTCGTGGATCCGGCCAGTGCCGACGCCGTCCGCACCCATCTGGACAACGTGGTTCCGGCCCTGGAATCACTGCGCAGCCAGTCCGGCCGGCTCGCAGCCTGGGGCGTGGAACTGGCGCAGCGCCTGCTGCGCGGGCAGCGGCTGCTGGCGGCAGGCAACGGCGGCTCGGCCGCGGAGGCGCAACACCTGACCGCCGAACTGGTGGGCCGGTTCGATTGCGAGCGCATCCCGTTCTCTGCCATCTCCCTGCATGCCGAAACATCGGCGGTCACCGCGATCGCCAATGACTATGGCTACGACGATGTCTTCGCCCGGCAGGTCCGGGCGCATGGCCGCTCCGGAGACGTGCTGATGCTGCTGTCCACCAGCGGCAAGAGCCCCAACCTGTTGCGGGCGGCGGAAGCGGCGTCCCGGCTCAACGTGACCACCTGGGCGCTCACCGGCGCCGGACCCAATCCGCTGGCGGACGCCTGCGACGAGGCCGTCATGATCGACGCCCTGAACGCCAACGCCCAGGAAGGGCACCTGATCGCCCTGCACGCAGTCTGCCGCGCCTTCGACCTTGAGGTTGCCCGGCGCACCCCGTCCATCGTCCCGGGACTGGCGAAAGGAGGCCGGCCATGAGGATCGTCGTCGTGGGAGACGTGATGCTCGACGTCGACCTGTCCGGTGAGGCTACCCGGCTCAGCCCGGACGCCCCCGTTCCCGTGGTGGACGTTTCCGGCGTCCGCCGCCGCGCAGGCGGTGCAGGACTGGTGGCGCGCATGCTGGCCCAGGACGGGTGGCCCGTGACCCTGGTGACCGTCCTGGGGAATGACGACGCCGGCAGCCAGCTCCGCACGCACCTCGCCGGGGTGCGGCTCGTGGCGGGGACCAGCAGCTACCCCTCGCCGGTCAAGACGCGGGTCCGGGCCGGAGCCCATCCGGTGGTCCGGTTCGACCAGGGCTGTGAAAAAACGCCGATCCCGGACGTCAGCCCCGCCATGCTCCGCGCCGTGGAAAAAGCCGGCGTGGTGATCGTTGCCGATTACGGCAGGGGGCTGGCCGCGAACCCGCAGCTGCGGGATCTCCTGACCCGGCTCGCCGAGCATGTTCCCATCATCTGGGACCCGCACCCGGCGGGCCCGGACCCGGTGCCCGGGGTGGCCGTGGCGACCCCGAACATTGCCGAGGCCACCAAGGCCGTGCAGTCCGGCGCCGGCGGAGTTTCCGGCGCGGTGGACTCCGCTGGCGCCGTGGCGGAAATCCTGCTGAAGCGCTGGCGCAGCCAGGCGGTGCTGGTGACCAAGGGCGAAGAAGGTG
This sequence comes from Arthrobacter sp., assembly GCA_035475035.1. Taxonomy (GTDB): domain Bacteria; phylum Actinomycetota; class Actinomycetes; order Actinomycetales; family Micrococcaceae; genus Arthrobacter. Next base: position 1,032 of record DATIMT010000379.1, on the reverse strand, counting down.
CCGTCCTGCTGCGGCAGGGCGATGCCTCCTCCCAGGCAGTTCCCGCGCCGAGGGTGGAGGCCGGTGACCCCTGCGGGGCAGGCGACCGCCTGGCGGCCAGCCTGGCAGTGCACCTCCTGGCCGGCCGCGGGCTCCCCGAAGCGGCGGCTTTGGCCGTGCACGATGCAGCAGATTTCCTGGCTGCCGGCGGAGTGTCGGCACTGCCGGACGCGGTAGAGGCCGGTCCTGCCGGTGGAACTCCCAGGCCGGCCCCGGTGTCCGGCCGCCGTACCACCGAACCGCTGCTGTTGGCCCGCTCGGTGCGCGAAAGCGGCGGAAAGGTGGTGGCCACCGGTGGCTGCTTCGACCTGATCCATGCCGGCCACATCCGGTCCCTAGCTGCAGCCCGGGAGCTGGGGGACTGCCTGATCGTGTGCCTCAACTCGGACGACTCGGTGCGGCGGCTCAAAGGGCCGGAGCGTCCCATCATCGGCCAGCATGACAGGGCGGAACTGCTCCTGGCCATGGAATGCGTGGACGCGGTGATGGTCTTCGACGAGGACACCCCCGAAGCCGCACTGGACCGGCTCCGGCCCGATATCTGGGTCAAGGGCGGCGACTACAAGGGAGCCCGCCTGCCCGAGGCGGACCTGGTGGAAAGCTGGGGCGGCCGCTGCCTTACCGTCCCCTTCCACCCTGCCCGCTCCACCACCGGCCTGGCCGACGCACTCGCCAAGGTCAGCTGAACCTGACCGCCATTGAACTTGTTTTTCCCATTGAAAGGAACACCATGACTGCAGAAACAACTGCAACTGCATCCACCACTCCCGGCCGTGTCCTGGTTACCGGAGGTGCCTCCGGACTGGGCGCGGCTGTCGTCGACGCCGTCCTCCGCTCAGGTGGCACCCCGGTGGTCCTGGACCGCGACATCAGCAGCGTCTCCGGCGTGAAGGCGTTCGAAGTGGACGTCGCCGACCGCGCAGCCGTGGAGCACGCGGTGCGTGAAGCCGCGGAGACCCTGGGCGGCCTGGACGCGGTGGTCACGGCGGCCGG
>DATIMT010000378.1:0-9587 GCA_035475035.1 Arthrobacter sp. | reverse complement strand
ACTGGAGGTGGGAGTGGTGGAATTCGACGACTATTCAGGTGACATCTTCGAGGGAATCAGCGAGAGCCTGTCGTTCCTCAACGCTGCAGGCGAAGGAGTGAAGGCATGAGCACCACAGCTTCCCGCAAGGGCCCGGTAGGCGTCGGCGTCATCGGCGCCGGCGTCATCAGCAAGCAGTACCTGGACAACCTCACCGCGTTTCCGGACGTGAAAGTCCATGTCATCGCGGACCTCTTCGAGGACGCCGCCGAGGCCCGCGCCAAGGAGTACGGCATCCCCGAGTGGGGCGGGGTGGACAAGGCCCTGAACCACCCTGATGTCGAAATCATCGTCAACCTCACTATCCCCGCCGCCCACGTGGAGGTGGCCACCGCCGCCGTCAACGCCGGGAAGCACGTCTGGACGGAAAAGCCGTTCTCACTGGACCGTGAATCCGGGCTGGGCCTGCTCAAGACCGCCGACGCCGCCGGCATCCGCCTGGGCTGCGCGCCGGACACCTTCCTTGGGGCCGGGATCCAAACCGCCCTGCGGTTGATCCAGCGCGGCGACATCGGCACCCCGCTGACAGCGATGACCACGTTCCAGACCCCCGGGCCGGAGTCCTGGCACCCCAATCCGGCCTTCCTCTTCCAGCATGGTGCCGGTCCGCTGTTCGACATGGGCCCGTACTACCTCACCACCCTGGTCCAGGCCTTCGGCTCCATCCGCAAGGTGGCCGCCGTCGGGTCCAAGGCCAAGGACGTGCGGGTCATCGGCTCGGGGCCCAAGGCGGGCGAGGAGTTCACCGTCGAGGTGCCCACCCACGTCTCCGCGATGGCCCAGTTCGAGTCCGGCGCGTCCTCGCACAGCGTTTTTTCCTTCGAGTCCCCCCGGACGCGTATGGGTTTCGTGGAGATCACCGGCACCGAAGCCACCATCTCACTGCCGGACCCCAACTACTTCACCGGCGACATCAAGCTCTGGCGTGCGGGGGACAAGGACTGGACCACCGTTCCTGCCACCGGGCCCGCCAACGGCCGCGGCATGGGCGTCCTGGACATGGCACGCTCCATCCGGGCCGGGGTCCCGCACCGCGCCACCGGGGAGCTGGCCTACCACGTCCTGGATACGATGGTCTCCATTTCGGAGTCCATCGACTCCGGCACGTTCGTCAACGTCGAAAGCTCGGCCCCGGCATCCCCGGCCCTCCCCGAGGACTGGGCGCCGGAAACCGCCAGCCTCTGAACCAGCACACGCCATCCCCAGCACGTAGGCCAGCAAGCAGGAAGCACGCAGGAACGCATCATGACCACACCCGCACACCCGTCCGAACCCCCGGCCGACCCGGAGGCCTCCCGCCCGTTGGGGGTGGCCGCCATCGGTTACGCCTTCATGGGCAAGGCCCACTCCAACGCGTGGCGGAACGTGGCCAGCTTCTTCGACGTCCCGGCCTTTGAGCAGAAGGTCCTGGTTGGCCGGGACGCCGCCGCCGTGGCCGACGCCGCCGCCAAGTACGGCTGGGCCGAGTCAGCCACGGACTGGCGCACGGTGATCACCCGCGATGACATCGACATCGTGGACATCTGCGCCCCGGGCTGGATGCACGCCGAGATCGCGGTCGCCGCCCTGGAAGCGGGCAAGCACGTCCTGGTGGAAAAACCACTGGCCAACACCCTGGCCGAGGCCGAACTCATGACGGCCGCGGCAGCCAAAGCACGTGCCAACGGCGTGAAATCGATGGTCGGCTTCAACTACCGCCGCGTCCCGGCGCTGGCCCTCGCGAAGGAACTGATCGCCGAAGGCCGGCTGGGCACCGTCCGGCACGTCCGGGCCGCCTACCTCCAGGACTGGCTCTCCGATGCCCAGGCCCCCATGACGTGGCGGCTGCGCAAGGAAACGGCCGGCTCCGGGGCGCTGGGTGACATCGCGTCCCACGCGATCGACCAGGTCCTGTTCCTCCTCGGTGACCAGGTCACCGAGGTCAGCGGCCGGCTCCACACCTTCGTCCCCCGGCGGCCCGGCACAAGTGGTCCGGCAAGCGGGCTCGAGGATGTAACGGTCGACGACGCCGCCTGGGCCACGCTGTCCCTCACCTCCGGGGCCGTGGCGTCAGTGGAGGTATCCCGGGTGGCCACGGGCAGGAAGAATTCCCTCCAGATCGAGGTCTACGGCGAGAAAGGCACCATCCTCTTCGACCTGGAGAACCTCAACGAACTCGGTTTCCTGGACGCCACCGTGCCCGTCCGCGAGCAGGGCTTCCGCCGGATCCTGGTCAACGAGCCCGTTCACCCCTACTTGGGTGCATGGTGGCCGCAGGGCCACATCATCGGGTGGGAACACACCTTCACCCACCAGGTCCGCGACTTCCTGCTCGCCATCCAGGACGGCACCGAGCCCTCGCCGTCGTTCGAAGAGGGACTGAACGTCCAGTACATCCTCAGCGCTGTGGAGGAATCCGCCGCGGCCAAAAGCGCACTGATTCAACTCTCCGGCTCTGCCACGGCAGCCGGCACAAGCAGCACTACCAGCACTACTGAAGGAGCCTGACCATGCCCCGCCCGTTCACCCTGTTCACCGGCCAGTGGGCCGATCTTCCCTTCGAGGAAGTCGCGCGCCTTGCCTCCGGCTGGGGCTACGACGGCCTGGAAATCGCCGTCTCAGGCGACCACTTGGACGCGTGGCGGTGGGACGAACCCGGCTACGTCGACTCCAAACTCGAGATCCTCACCAAGTACAACCTCAAGGTCTGGGCCATCTCCAACCACCTCAAGGGCCAGGCCGTGTGCGATGACCCCATCGACTTCCGCCACGAAGCCATCGTGGGTTCCAAGGTCTGGGGCGACGGCGACCCCGAAGGCGTCCGCCAGCGCGCGGCCGAGGAAATGAAACACACCGCACGGCTCGCCAAGGCACTCGGCGTGGACACCGTCGTCGGGTTCACCGGCTCCTCCATCTGGCAGTACGTCGCCATGTTCCCGCCCGTCCCCGCCAAAGTCATCGACGCCGGCTACCAGGACTTCGCCGACCGCTGGAACCCCATCCTGGACGTCTTCGACGAATGCGGGGTCCGCTTCGCCCACGAAGTCCACCCTTCCGAGATCGCGTACGACTACTGGACCACCGTCCGGACCCTGGAAGCCATCGGCCACCGCGAAGCGTTCGGCCTGAACTGGGACCCGTCCCACATGATGTGGCAGGGCATCGACCCCGTCTCCTTCATCTGGGACTTCAAGGACCGGATCTACCACGTGGACTGCAAGGACACCAAGGTCCGCCAGACCGGCCGCAACACCGTCCTGGGCTCCCACCTGCCCTGGGGCGACCCCCGCCGCGGGTGGGACTTCGTCTCCGCCGGCCGCGGCGACGTCCCCTGGGAATCAGCGTTCCGCGCCCTGTCCGCCATCGGCTACGACGGCCCCATCTCGGTGGAATGGGAAGACGCGGGCATGGACCGCCTCCACGGCGCCCCCGAAGCCCTCGCCGCCCTCAAGAAATACGACTTCCCCGCCTCCCAAACCAGCTTCGACGCCGCCTTCAGCAGCAAGGACTAGGGAGAACCCGCGGCAGGACCCGACGTGCCCTACGCCGGCTCTTCCTTCAGGACGACGTCGTACGCCTCCACCCGCCGGTCCGTCACCGTGGTGGGAGACTCCAGGTGGACCGCGCCGGAGGGCAGGATACCCGCCCCGCCATACCGTTCCATCACCTGCCACTGCGCCACTACGTCCTCGCCCGCGTGATCGGCCGGGAGGCTGGTCCAGAAACCGAAGCCGCCGGCGTCGTTCAGCGCTTCCCTGCGGTACAGGACACAGCCGCCCAGCCATGCCACGTGGTAGGGCAACCATTCGCCGGGCTGCAGTGACAGATCCGCGCTGAGGTGGCTGAGGTTGGCGGCGCTGTGCAGCGGCCAGCGTTCGAAACCCGGGGCATCCGGACGGATGCGCTCAGGGGTTACGGGCCCCTCCCAGGCCTTGAAGGTGGCCGTCTGCTCCGGCCTGCGGTCGTCCAGGAAGGAGAGCCCCTGCGGCGCCATGCCCACAAAACCGCACTGAAGCTTGTCCAGGGCCTGGGTCAGCCGTTCCAGGGCACCCCGCTCCAGCCAGACGTCGTCGTCCAGGAAGAGGCATTGATCCGCCGTGGCCTGGTCCAGCAGGAACTGGCGGTGTTCGGCCAGTCCGCGGCGTGGCAGGTGGCGCAGCAGCGTGACGGGCCGGCCCTGCGCCTCGAGCACCCGCACCATGGCGGCGGCTGCGGGGTGTTCCCAGGCGGGCTGCCCCGCTGACTGGTCGCTGATGACGACGGCGAACGCGGGTTCAGCCTGTGCGGCAAGTCCCGCGAGGGTGACGGCGAGTTCGGCCGGACGGTTGCAGGTCGGCACGAGGACGTCCACCGCCACCTTGTCCGGCCGGTCCTGTTGCCGCGCCCACTGCTCCGAAGATCTCGTGCCCACAGTCCACCTTCCTGGCGTTGAGATGGCGCCGGCGGGCGGCAGAGCGTGCCGCTGCCTGCCGGCGAACTAGGTTCCGCGTGTTCCGTACCCAGCCGGACGGGATGTATTCGCGGCGCCACCCGGGCGGGACGGCAAAAGCCCCCGCTTCCGCTGCCGGACGGGCAGCGGGAACGGGGGCCTGTGGATCAACGTGCCTCTGGATCAGGGTGTACCTGGATCAGGGCTACGTTATCCGGCGTCGAAACTTTCGTCGTCGTCGTTTGGCGATTCCTCCTGCGGAAGGTCGTTTCCGCTGCCGTCCGGAATACCCGTGGCCTCCTGGCCGGACTCCGATGAGACCGGCGCCGAGCCCTGGGAATCGTCGTTGGACTCATCGATCTCGGCGGCACTGGAGGGGAGGTCCACATCATGCGGAACCGGATCCTGGTCCGTTCCCGACTGCGGCTCGTTGGTCTCCGCGCCAGCCGGCGACGTGCCGCCACTGGTCTGCTGGCCCTGGCCGCCCTGGCTTCCAGCCTCCTGCTCAGCCGTGGGGGTGCCGTAGCCGCCCGGGGCCGTCTCGGGTTCAGCCTGCTGGTTTTCCTGCGTCATGCTTCCTCCTGTTGTGCGTTGCCGATAATGCTGGTCTGGTAATACTTGCGTGCGCGCTGATGCCGGCTAGGATCCGGCTTAGAGGCCTTTGCCGCCGGTAACCGGCAGGACCGCGCCGGAAATGTAGGAACCGTCCTCCGATGCGAGCAGGACATAGGCCGCGGCGAGTTCCGCTGGCTGCCCCGCGCGCTCCAGCGGTGTGTCCTGCCCGAAAGAGGGGAGCTTTTCCGGCCACTCGGTGGCGGGGATCAGGGGCGTCCAGATAGGGCCGGGGGCCACAGCGTTGACTCGGATCCCCTTGGGCCCGAGTTCTTGGGCCAGGGCTTTCGTGAACGCTACCTGCGCGGCCTTGGTCATGGCGTAGTCGATCAGCCCTGGCGATGGGTTGAAGGCCTGGATTGAGGCCGTGGTGATAATCGAGGCCCCGGCCTTCAGGTGCGGTACGGCCGCCCGTGCGGACCACAGCAGCGAGTAGAGATTGGTGCGGAAGACCCGGTCAAACTCCTCGGTGGGAAGCGTCTCCAGGCTCTCGCGGTTCTTCTGGTACGCGGCGTTCAGCACCAGGACATCGAGGCGGCCGAATTCGGAGACGGTCTCCTCCACGATCCGGGTACTGAATTCCTCTTCGCGTCCGTCACCGGGAAACAGGAGCGCGCGGCGGCCGGCCTTCCGGATCCACTCAGCGGTGTCCTGGGCGTCGTCTTCCTCCTCTGGCAGGTAGGAGATGGCGACGTCGGCCCCTTCCCGGGCGAAGGCGATGGCGGCGGCCTTGCCGATGCCGGAGTCTCCGCCGGTGATGAGCGCTGCCTTGCCTTCGAGCTTGCCGTGCCCTTCGTAGCTGAGCTCGCCGTGGTCCGGCTTCGGATCCATGGGCGCCGTGAGCCCGGGCTGCTTTTGTTCCTGCTCTGGGAACGGGCCTGAGTGGTAGCCGCCGCGCGGATCTTTTGGCTGGTCCGTTTGCTTGTCCGTCTCGCTCATAGTCCGCCTGCCTGGTATCGGTTGACCTGTGTCGGTTGGGAAGAGCACTGCGTGCTCCGGCCCTTCGAAGCTATCCCGGGCGGAGGACCAAGTCCACCACTGCGGGTAATAATCAGTAAACTTATCAAATGTTGTAGCAGGCGCAACGGCCAGCCGAATTTCTGGGTACGGGAGGAGCAGAAGAAGGCCTGGGCCGCGGCCGGAGAGGAAGGAGAGCCGATGTCCGACGTTGAGGACTACACGGGCCGGACGGGACGGAATGAAACCCGTGAGGAGCAGCTGGACCGCAACTGGGCGGAACTCCTGCAGGAGCTCCGCGTGCTCCAGACCGGGGTGCAGATCCTGGCCGGTTTCCTGCTGACGCTGCCATTCCAGCAGCGCTTCGAAAAGCTGGATGCCTGGGAGGTTGGCCTCTACCTCACCAATGTGGTGATCGCCGCCCTGACCACCGCGTTCATCCTTCTCCCCGTCAGCGTGCATCGCAGGCTCTTCCGGAAGCGGCTCAAGGAAACACTGGTTTCCAGCGCCGACACCATCACCAAAATCGCCCTGGGCGGCATTGCCCTGCTGAGTGCCGGAACGGCCGCCCTGGTATTCGACGTTGCCGCCGGACGGTCGGCCGGGGTCACTGCCGGCGGGGCGCTGCTGGGCGTCATGGTGGTCATGCTGGTGCTCGTTCCGCTTCGCCTGAACAAACGGGCTTCCGCGAGGGTCCCCACGCCCGCGGAGAAGGAGTAAGGCATGCGCAAATGGGCAAAAGAGCATGGCTTGCTGCTGGCCAACGCGGGCCTGTTCCTCGCGTTCTTTGTGGGCATGGTCCTGTCCGGTGCGGCGTCCTACAGCGAGGAGCAGCAGGCCCACGGCCAGCCTGCGGTGTCAGTCCTCGAGTTCCTGGGGACCGGCGCCTTCGTGGAGGCCACCTTTGAGAACTGGGAATCGGAATTCCTGCAGATGGCCATGTACGTGGTCCTCACGGCGCTCCTGTTCCAGAAGGGCTCGGCCGAGTCCAAGCCCATGGGGAAGCAGGCGCCGCAGGACGAAGACCCGCGGCAAGCCACCCTCAGCCAGGCCACGCCGTGGCCGATTCGCCGCGGCGGGGCACTGCTCAAGGTGTACGAGCACTCCCTGTCGATCCTGTTCTTCGTCTTATTCCTGGCGTCGTTTATCCTCCATGCCGCCGGCGGTGTGGACGACTACAACAATGACCAGCAAAGCCACGGCCAACCCACCATCAGCTTTCTTCAGTACCTCGGGAGCAGCCGCTTCTGGTTCGAGTCCTTCCAGAACTGGCAGAGCGAGTTCCTGGTGGTGGCAGTCCTGGCGGGCGCCTCGGTCTACCTCCGGGAAAAGGGGTCCTCGCAATCCAAGCCTGTCGCTGAACCGCACTACGAAACCGGCGCCTGACGGCCCACTCCAACCCAGCACGTCCCAAAACCAAGAGGAGAAACTGTATGCGAACGTCTGTGCGAACCGTCCTGCTGGCACTGCTGCTCCTGGCCATCCCGGCCCTACCGGCCGGCGCCGTCACCACAGCAGCTCCCGAATCCGCCGCCAGCCAGGCGGGCCCGGCTGACGCAGCCCCGGCACAGGTGGCCTCAGGATCAGCAGGTGCGGCGTGGGCGGCAGCCACTTCTCCCACACCGTCTCCCGGGGATACCGCGTCCACCGGCCCGGCCAACCCGGGCACGGGGGAATCGGCCCAGAATGAGTCGACGCGCCTGAACTACTTCCCATGGGTGATAGCTGGAATCGTGGTCCTGCTGGTGATTGCGATCCTCATTCTCCGGCGCCGCCGCAACACCACGATCGTCGGCTAGGCGCCCTGAGCCAGGTTAGGCGCCTTCGAGTACCTGGCTTGTTGCCCAGGCCAGGTACTTGCCGGCGTTGGCCACGGCGTCTTCGGGGCCTGAGGCGACATCCAGCAACTGCGCGGCGGCAACTACGCCGTGTCCGGCGAGATCCTCAGGGGTCACCAGGATCCGCCCGGCCACCACAATGACGGGAATTCCGCGCTCCCGGGCAGCGTCCGCCAGCGCGATCGGTGCCTTGCCGGTGAGCGACTGCGAGTCCATGGATCCTTCACCGGTGATCACCAGGTCTGCCTGGTCCAGTTGCCCGGCCAGGCCGGTCAGCGCGGCCACGAGCGCAAAGCCGCCTTCCAGCGTGGCGTCGGTGAAGGCAAGGAACGACGCCGGGAAGCCGCCAGCGGCGCCGGCGCCCGGGACGTTGACGTCCCGGCCCGTGGCTTCCCGCAGCATTGACGCCCAGTTGCGCAGCCCGGCGTCGAGCATTTCCACGGCATCCTGGTCCGCACCCTTTTGCGGGGCGAAAACGTGCGCGGCACCGGAGGGCCCGTACAGCGGGTTGCGGACGTCGACGGCGATGCGGAACGTGGTTGCGGACAGCCGCGGGTCCAGCCCGCTAGTGTCCAGGGCGACGATGTCAGGCAGCGAACCGCCGCCCAGGGGCACCACGTTCCCGGCGGAGTCCAGGGGCTTCAAGCCCAGGGCGCGCAGGGCACCGCTGCCGCCGTCGGTCATGGCCGAACCACCCAGCCCCAGCACGATCTCGGTGGCACCGGCGTCCAGGGCGGCCGCAATGAGCTGGCCGCAGCCGTAGCTGTGGGCACGCAGCGCATTGGCCGGTGTTGGCTCCATGTCCGCCAGGCCCGACGCCTGGGCCGTTTCAATCACTGCCGTGACCTTGCCGTCACCGGCCTTGTGGATTGCCCAGGCGGCGCCGAGCGGCGCGAGGATGGGCCCCACCACGGCGTTCAGCCGCTCTTCGTACCCTGCCGCCACGGCCGCCTCAAGGGTGCCTTCGCCGCCGTCGGCGATGGGGAACTGGGTGGCAACGGCTTCCGGGTACACCCGCAAGGCGCCCTCGGCGATGGCTGCGGCAGCCTCAGCTGCAGTGAGTGACCCCTTGAACTTGTCCGGAGCAATAAGAATGCGCATGCGGTCCATCATGCCAGCAAGCTGCCGGAAAGCGCTTGCCTGCATCCGGGATTTGGACCTGTATGACTACTCCCCGTCCCCGCACCGCCGCCTTCCCCGGAGAGCAGCGGTTCTCCAGCCGGAGCCGGTTAGGCCTCGCGCCAGTCATTGCTGGTGATGTGCGATCCCCCTTGCGGGCCCATCTGCAGCATCCCGCCGTCAACCACCCAGGCCGCACCGGTTACGTAGCTGGAGGCGGGCGAAGCGAGGAACGCGATGACGTCGGCAATCTCCCTGGCGTGCCCGGGCCGTCCGAGCGGCACCCCGGGCCGCTCAATCGTCGTCGGATCCTGGTCCTCCTGCCCGGTCATGGGCGTGGCGATCTCGCCGGGGGCCACCGTGTTGGCGGTGATGCCGTACTGGCCCAGCTCCAGCGCCAGCGTCTTCATGAGGCCGCCCAGGCCGTGCTTTGACGCGTCGTAGGCGGAGGAGCCCACGCGGGGCTGGAACTCGTGGACGCTGGACACCGCCACCAGCCGGCCTCCACGGTCCGCCTTGACCATGCGCCGCGCCGCGGCCTGCAGGCAGACGAACGCGCCGTTGAGGTTCGTGTCCAGGACCTGCATCCAGTCATCGATGCCCATGTCCAGGAA
>DATIMT010000377.1:0-16603 GCA_035475035.1 Arthrobacter sp. | reverse complement strand
AGGCCCAGGATCTTTTGCCGCTCACGCTGCAGGTGCGTCTGGTACACCTTCTGGTGCCGCGGATTCAGCACCACCTCAAGGATCTGCTCCTGCTTGGGCGGCAGGTCCTTGATCACCTGGTCCTTGGTGCGGCGCATCATCAGCGGCCGCACGCGGCGCCGGAGCTTCTCCAGCTGCCCCTTGTCGCCGTTCTTCTCCACGGGCTTCTGGTAATACTCCGCAAAGCGCTTTGGACTGGAGAAAAGGCCCGGCGCCACGATGGACGTCAAGGCCCAGAACTCCATCAGGTTGTTTTCCAGCGGGGTGCCCGTGATGGCCAGCTTGAACGCCGCCGGCAGCTTGCGCGCGCACTGGTAGGCCTTGGACTGGTGGTTCTTCACGAACTGCGCCTCATCCAGCACCAGTCCGGCCCAGGTGCGGGAGGCGTAGGCCTCGTAATCGATCCGGAACAGGGCATAGGAGGTGATGACGACGTCGGCCCCGCCAAGTGCCTCCGCCACGTCCTGGCCACTCTTGGCAAAGGTCTCACCGACCGTGCGCACTACCAGGCCGGGGGCAAAGCGCGCGGCTTCGGCGGCCCAGTTGCCCACCACGCTGGTGGGCGCCACCACCAGGAAGGGCGCGACGGCGGCGGGCTGGCCTCCGGCGCCGGCGGCAGCCCCGGCGCCGGACTGGTCCCCGGACGAAAGAGCGAGATCCTTCGCCGCACACATCAACGCCAGCGCCTGGACGGTTTTGCCAAGGCCCATGTCGTCGGCCAGGACGCCGCCCAGCCCGTGCTTGTACAGGAAGCTGAGCCAGTTGAAGCCCTCCAGCTGGTAGGGGCGCAGCTCGGCATTAAGCGAGGAAGGCAGCGGCAGGCCGTCCACTCCGCCTTCCAGGAGCCCGCCCACAGCGGTCCGCCAGGCCGCGGCCTGCTCGTCCACGATTCCCAGCTGCGCCAGCTCGTCCCATAGTCCCGCCTGGAACCGGCTGATCTGCAGCGGTGCATCCTTGTTGTCCTGCAGCGACCTGGCTTCCTCGATCAGCGCCCGCAGCTGGTGCAGCTCCGGCAAGTCAAGGGAGAAGTAGGCCCCGCTGGGCAGCAGCATCTTGGTCTGGCCGGCGGCCAGGGCCGAGAACACCGCCGCGAAGGAAACAGGCTGGCCTTCCAGGGAAATCTGGATGCCAAGGTCGAACCAGTCGCGCTGTTCGGTGGCCTTGGTGGAGATGGAGACCACCGGCGCTTCCTCGGCCTCGCGGTAGTCGGCGATGTCGCCCACCGTCTCCACGTCCACGTCCCGCGCTTCGCGCAGCCGGGGCAGCACTTCCTCTGTGAAGGCAAGCGTGTCCAGGCCGGTCAGTTCGGCGGAGGCCGCAAGCCGGGGAGTGCCCCAGCCGCCCGTGGCGGACTCGCCCAGTGCCGGAACCACGTCCCACGGCTGGCCGATGCCTTCAAGGATGCGGGATTCAGCGGTGTCGTCGCGGTAGCCCTGGTCGCCGGGGTGCCGCCACAGGGGCTGCGCGGTGACCAGTTTTCCGGTTTTGTAGTGCCATTCCCAGTGCAGCCGCACCCGGTGGTCCGCCCCGTAATTGGCCAACAGCGACAGGGTGGGGACGGCCAGTTCGGGCAGCTCCACCGACTCATCCCGCGCCGTGACCCGGGCCGTCTGCTTCAGTTTCGGGTAGAAGCCCGTCAGGAACCGTGATTCGTCCCTGGCCGGAATGTGCAGGGTGCTCGCGGCGGTGACGAAGGCCAGCAACTCTTCGCTCAGGCCGTTCTCCAGCGGCGCCAGCGTGATGGTTCCGTTGGGGTCGGGGACCCCGGGCAGGGCGGCCTCGCCGGAGGTGAAGAAGAGGCCGTGCGCGGGGCGGCCGATGGTGCCAACGGACGCCGGATCAACCTCGTCGCCGTCAACGGTGATGGTGGGCGAAAGCTCCAGGCCGCCGTCGGACTCCGCGTCCCTGGCCTTTCCGCCTGGATCTGCCGCTGAGGGTTCGTTCACGGGCGTGCCGTACCGGCTCAGGGAAAGCCCGACGGCGGCAGGGGCCTCCACGAACCGCACCGGCTCGGTGCCGCGCGAGTGGACCAGGGCGAGCCCGATCTTCCGGGCGTCGGACAGGAGGCTCCACAGGTTCCTGCCCGCATAGGCGTTCAGGCTCAGCCACAGGCCAGCGGAGTTATGCATCCGGCTGGCGGATGAGGAATGGCCGGCGAGGAACTCCTGCAGCCATTCCACGTGCGCCTGGTTCGATTCGCGGCGGAAGTTCAGATAGCTCAGCGTGTTCCAGGAAACGTCCCCGCGGATCCATTTACCCTTGGTGCCCATGATGACGGGCCGGACCTTCAGCTGCCGGACCCCGCGCACGGGGTCGCGCCGGCCAGTGTAGGAGAAATGCGGTGGTGGTTCCTCCACCTCGAACTGCAGCGCCAGCGGAACGCCGCTGGTGGAAGGGGCGGCACCGGGCTGGGAGATCAGCGGGCTGAGGGCCTGCTCCCAGTCGGAGAGCGCAGCCGACGGTGCGCGGGACACCTGCGTGGAGGTGGACGGTGCCAGTAGCTGTACCCGGGTGGACGGGTTGTCCTCGGCCGCGAAGAGCAGGGCCGCCACATGTTTGCAGTCCTTCCGGACGGGGCAGCTGCACACGCCCACGGTGCAGCTCCAGCCCCCTGCCTTCCGGACCAGCTTGGCTGTGGTGGAGTAGGGAACCTCCGGGCCGCCCCGGACCTTTCCCAGCAACAGCCCCGTGCCGGCGTCGAACGATATGCCCGAAACCCTGCTCGCCATGGCATACGCCAACCCGGCCGCCAGGGAGCGGTCGTTGATGGCGGGTGTCTGTATTGCCAGGTCCGCACTTTCGTCCGGTTGGGATGGCATGTACGCGCTACTTTCGGCAGGTCACGGCGGAGCAGGGTCCGGTGGGTGGCTATCTGATCCATCTTAGTTCGGCCCGCGCGGACCCAAGAACCTGGCCGCCGGTCCGCCGCGGTGATGCCTCCGGTCCTGATCCTGGGAAAAGAATTTCCGGAGACCCGTAACCTTTCCGCAACCCCAGGCGATGTAGTCCGTGATGGGTCCGCCCGGCGGGCCCCACTCAGATGTGTTGTCTAGGTTTGGAGAAGTAAATGTCTGTGTTCACCGTTCTCGCCACCAGCAAAGTTGCCGCCGGAGTCCTGGCTGCCGGAACCCTGGCAGTAGGAGGAACCGGCGCCGCTGCCGTCTCCGGCGTCCTCCCCACGCAGGCCCAGCAGACCGCGCACGAAATCTTTGGCGCACCGGCCCCCAAGCTTGCAGCCGAAGCAGCGGCTGATGCCCAGGCCACCCCGGCCCCCAAGGCCACCGAAGCTGTGGCCGGCGCACTGAAGACCGCCGGCGCCGAGACTGACGCAGACGCCGCCGCCAAGGCATCCGCCGCTGCTGTTGCCTCTGACGGCAAGGTCACCGCTGACGCAACCGCCTCCGCCGCAGCCAACACCGCCGTTGACGCCGCCGGTCCTGCCGCCCTGGGCCTCTGCACCGCCTATACCCACGGCGGCCTGGACGCTTCCTCCAAGGCGTTCTCCTCGCTGTCCATCGCAGCCCACGGTGAGACGAACATCAAGAGCTACTGCACCGACGTCGTGGCCAAGGCCGACGCCGCCGCGAAGGCCGGCGCCGAAACCAAGGGTTCGGCGTCGGTCCAGGTTGAAAAGCCTGAGCTCCCGGCCGTTCCGTCCGCTCCCGCCGTCCCTGCGGTTCCGGCCGTTCCGGGCGTCGACGGCGCAACCACCGTTCCCGCCGTTCCGGCCGTCCCCGCTGCAGGCGGCAACACCGTTCACGCGCCGTCAGTTTCGGCCCGCTAAGGCACATTGGCTAGTCTGGACTGCGGCTGCGGCGACGCCGGAGCCGCAGTCCGGACAGTGCAACGGGGGCGCACCCTGGCCGGACCATCGCTGAAAGACCCGCAAAGAGGCAGCTGGAAGACCACGGGGACTGGCAGTCCGCACCGGAAACCGGGAGAAGGCGCAGGCCGGACCCCGGGATGGAGGAGCCGCTGGTGCTAGACACTTTGGCCCAAGAAGAGATCGACATATTCGACAACGCAGCCGGAACCGATCCGGCCGCGTTGTTCGCTGCTGCCTATCGAACCTTCGCGGGCCCGGTCCAGGGGTACCTCAAGGCACGGGGACTGGATGATCCCGAAGCTGTCACCCACGACGTCTTCCTGGCCTTCTACCCCCGGATCGGAAACCTCACCGGCGGCCTGCAGGGCACCAAGTCATTGATCTTTTCCATCGCCCACGCCCGCATGGTGGACCACTACCGCCGGCTGGAGCGCAGGCCACAGCTGACACCGTACGATCCCCAGCAGGACGGCCGCACCTCGCCGTCCGCGGAGGACCACGCCGTCAACCTGGCAGGCGGAGCCACGGCGATGCTGGAAGGGCTCAGCGAGGAACACCAGGAAGTCCTGGCCCTGCGCGTGGTGGCGGACCTGTCCATCGACCAGGTGGCCGCCATCATGGGCAAGAGCACAGGAGCCATCAAACAGCTCCAGCGCCGGGCCCTCCAGAACCTCAAGGCACAAACGCTTAAGAGAAACCAGGCGAATCATGAGTGATACCGCAGGATCCCGCAACCACGGGGCCGTCGACCAGCTCCTGCTGGAGGCAGGAATGGACGACGACGGCCAGCTCCGTCACGCCCTGGTCAACCTGCGCGCCCTGGCGGCACAGGCCCCGGAACCCTCCGCCGACATCGCGGCGCTGATGGCAGGCGCGTCCGCTGCCGGCCCCGCCGTCACTACTGTCCTTCCGGCCGCGGAAACCACGGCAACGTCCGTGCTTCCCCCGGGGCAGCCAGCCGATGAACTTGCTACGCGCCGCAAGGCCAAGCGCCGCATCACACTCACCACTTTGTCGGTTGCTGCCTCACTCGCTGCCGGTGGCGCTGTTGCCGCCGCATCCGACCAGGGATTCCGGGAATCCTTCGCCCAGCTGAACCACGCCGTTACCTCTTTCGTGGCAGGGTCCGCTGCGGCGCCCACGGGCCACGACACCGGGCAGGTGCCCGCACCCCTGCCCACCGCGGCCCGGCCGTCGGCACCCACCAGCCCGAACTCCGTTCCGGTGGCACCCGCGCCGTCTTCGGCACCCGCCGGTGTTACGCCGTCGAGCGTTCCGGTGCGGCCCGGGAACACCCCCAGCCATGGCCCGGCCGCCCGGAAGCCCGCGGAGGTCCCCGCGGAACCGTCACTGCCCGCCAATATCCCGGAGGACGTCAGGAAGGGGCTGGAACAGGGCCCCAAACTGCCCGTTCCGGTGCCCAGCGAAATCCCGCTGCCGGGCAAGGCCCCGGACATCCCGCTGAAATAGGGACGAACCGTTTTTCAGTAGCCCTGGCCGGCTGCCTTGACCATCCCGCCGGACGGGTCCGACAGGTACCAGACGCCGCCGACGCCCTGGCCCAGGGTGTCGCCCGGCTTGGTGTCTTTTGCGAAGTAGTAGAGGGGCATGCCGTTCAGCGTGACCTGCTTCTTGCCGTCAGGGTTGGTAATGGTGCCCAGTTTCCCGCTTACGCCCTCTGCCGTGGGCGCACCGGAGGTGGTGGTCAGCGGCGGCCACTGGACCAGGCAGGAGCCGGTGCAGGCACTGGTACCGGAGTCCTTGGTGTCTTTCGTGAAGAAGTAGAGGCTCATTCCCTTCGCGTCCACCACGATGTTGCCTGCCGATGACGACGCCGTCTTAAGTTCGACGGCGGCGCCCGCCTGGGACGACGACATGGAGGTTGATGAGGGGCTGGAAGAGGACGCGGCCGAAGAACTGGAGGCACTGCTGGTGGCAGCCGTCGCCGGGCTGCTGCTCGCCGGCGTGGTGCCCGTGCTGCTCCCGCAGCCGGTAAGGGCGGCCGCCAGGGCCAGGATCGCAAGCCCCGGCCCGACATGGTGGTTCATGGTGTGCTCCTTGGTTGTATTTCTTGGACGGTGCTTTGTGGCGGGCGTCCGGCGTCGAATCACCGGCCGCTAACCCCTACGACGCTTCCGGGTGAAGAATGGTTCACAGGCGTGCGGTGGAGTCTGCGATTGAACCGTTTCCTGCTTTGGGACGTGGTAACAGCCGGGAGCGCAGGATGCCGTCGGCGCTCCACGCAGCGCTGTGACAGGAGGAGTGGGATGCCGCTCGACGACGACGTGGTGGAGGCCATCTACCGTGAACACGGGAGTGCCCTGCGCCGTTTCGTGCTCAGCGCCACCAGGGATCCGCAACTGGCGGAGGACGTGGTCCAGGAAACCGTGCTCCGCGTCTGGCAGCACGCCCCTGACGTCAACGGAAGCTTGCGCAGTTATCTGTACCGCACGGCCAGGAACATCATGATCGACAACTACCGCCGGAGCCAGCGCCGGCCTCCGGAGGCACTGGGGAGCAGCCTCACCGACCCCGCCGAAGTGATGGAACGCGTCGACGGGATGCTCAGCCGGGTGCTGATGGAGGAAGCGCTGCTGCGGCTGAGCAGGGAACACCGGGATGTCCTGGTGGCCCTGCATTATCGCCGGTTCACGGTCAACGAGGCAGCCGTCCAGCTCAACGTCCCCAGCGGAACGGTCAAATCCCGCGCCTTTTATGCGCTCCGGGCACTGCGCACCATCCTGGACGAAATGGGGGTGGAACGGTGAACACCAACCCGCACCACCTGCTGGGCGCCTATGTGCTCGGTGGCCTCGATCCCGCCGACCTCACCCTTTTCGAGGCGCACCTCCAAGGGTGCGCCGCCTGCCGGAAGGAACTGGCGGTGTTGGAGAAAGTGCCGATGCTCCTGGACGCCCTGCCCGTCCCTGACGCCGTGGCGCTCACAACTGTTCCCGATGATAGTGAGACTGCTGCAGCAAGCGTCCCGGCCCGCCTCTTTGACGAACTGGCACACCGTCGCCGGACATTGCGACGCCGGTGGGCGGCGCTGGCGGGTGCCGTTGCGGCTGCGTGCCTGGCCGTGGGCCTGGCGGTGGGGCCACTGCTCGTCAGGCCGCCGCAACCTGACGCCACCTACTCCCTGGTGTCCGGGGGAGGGCTGCAGGTCAACATCGACATGGCCCGCAAGACGTGGGGAACCGAGCTTGCGGTGAGCGGCAGCAGCCTGCCGGCGGATGGGACACTCTCGCTGTGGGTGCGGGACCGTGCCGGCGGGGAGGACCGGGCCTGCGCCTGGACGGCGACCCCCAGCGGAAAGGTCAAGGTCACCGGGGCCACACCCGTCCAGCTGGGCAGTATCTCCAGCGTTGAGTTGCGCGACGGCGCCCAGCGGGCCGTGGCGGTCATTACGGTTCCCTAGGGTTTGAGCGCCCTGAACTCCGCAACAAGGGCTTCGTTTTCGCAGGCGCGGGTAAAGGCCTCGATCCGCCGTTCGATCTCGTAGCCCAGCAGCCAGGTGCCGATCCGCTCCATGACCGGCCGGAGCAACGCCGGGCGGCAGGAAAAGGTGTACTTCCAGACGGCCCGGGTGCCGCCGTCGTCCGCCGCGAACCGCCAGCCACCGCCAAAGTTCGTGAAGAACCAAGGCCCGGACACCATGGTCATGCCCACGTTCCGCGGCGGCGCATAGGAGACGTACTGGCTCACCATGGCCAGGCCAAGCCGCGACCTGGTCCGCGTGTGGACGCCTTTTCCAGGCGCCTCCGCCCCGTCCAGGAAGCCCTGGGCGGAAATGAAGGGATCCCACTTCAGCCGGAAGCTTCCGGTGGTCTGGGAGAAGGCGAAGGCAGTCTCGGGATCAATCCGGATGAAGCGTTCGGCACGTACCTGGGGCATGGCTCAACCTAACCATGCTGGCAGCGGCTACCTGGTCATTTTGGCCAGCCGCGCGCGCATGATCATGTACGCGCCGTAGCAAACCAGCCCGGCTCCCACCGCGGCCAGGAGGTAGGGCCCCAACGGCTGGTCGCGGAGGGCCCGCAGGCCCCCGTCCAGGCCGGTGGAATCCTCCGGGTGCTCCTTGAGTGTGGCGACGGCAATCAGCAGCCCGGCCAGCAGCAAAACCGTTCCCTTGGCCAGGTAGCCCGCCACCCCCAGCGCTGTCACCGCTGTCCTGGCCGGTCCCGGGGCAGGCATCCGCAGCTGCTTCTCAAAGGATTTCTTCGGTCCCCGGATGCCGTACGCCACGCCGGTGACTGCGACTGCCAGGCCGATCAGGACAAGCAATGCCACCCCGCCCGGGGCCTGCATCATGGAGATGGTGAAGTCGCTGGCGGCCTGCCGGTTGTCCCCGCCGGTCCCCGTGCCATTGGCGAAATGCCACAGGGTCAGGGCGAGGACGGCGTACACGATCGCCTGCAGGGCGGCCTTGGCCTTGTTTTTGATCTTCTTCTTGGTCGCCTGGTGGTTGAAGTCGAAGATGGCATCGCCCGCCTGCCAGAGCGACAGTGCGGCGCAGGCCGCGAAGCTTCCCCACAGCAGGAACGGCCCAACGGGCATGGTGGCCAGCTCCGCCACCGCGCCACTGAAGTCGGCATGGCCCGTGCCTCCCATGGCAAGACGGATGGAAATGGCACCCACCAGCAGGTGGAGGATGCCGCTGGCCGCGAATCCGGACCGGGCAAAGACCTCGAGGATGCGCGAATTCGTGACATCCTCGGCCGTGTCAACGACCTGTTTCAGTTCTTTTTTGATCGTCTTTCCTTTGGACAGGCGCCGTAGTGCGCTGCTGTGCGTGCCCTTCTTACCTGCGCAATCGTCCCACGCCGGCCGGACCCGCGACAGCAGCCGCCCTGGCTGCCCGCCGGCCCGGCACTTGTTTCCCTCCCCGTCAGATGGGGAGGGATGCCCATCGCCCGACTCCGGTAGCTGTGCAACCATAAGGACCAGCGATTGGCACGTACCGCACTCTTTTCCGGGGGAAACCATGACTTTTTACGGCGCCGACATCAGCCAGTTGCGGGCACTGGCCAAGGCGGCGGACCAGGCAGCGTCGCTTCTCAGCAGCC
Organism: Arthrobacter sp.; assembly: GCA_035475035.1. Taxonomy (GTDB): domain Bacteria; phylum Actinomycetota; class Actinomycetes; order Actinomycetales; family Micrococcaceae; genus Arthrobacter. The sequence continues at coordinate 7,669 of DATIMT010000377.1, read as the reverse complement.
GCGCCGGGTCCCTGCACAGCCAGATCCAGTCCGCGCCGTGGAAGGGCCGTGACGGCGAACGCTTCCGCCAGGAATGGAGCGCCAGCCACCGGCCCAGCCTGGACAAAGTGGTGGCCAGCCTGCGGGAGAACTCAAAAATCCTCCTCAAGCATGCCGACGAGCAGGAAAAGGCGTCCACTGCCGGCACCGGCAGTTCCGGCAGCAGTACCTGGGACCGGCTGACGTCGCTGGCCGCACAGGCCCGGGAGTGGTTCAAGGAAAAGGCCGAAGCAGCCAGGGCCGCAGCCGAGCACCGCCGTGAGCTGGAATCCGGGCTGGACCGGATGCTGAACGGCAGCCCGGAAGAGCAGGCAAAGTGGTGGGCCGGCCTTTCCGCTGCCGATCGCACGTACCTGATCGAGGGCGAAGGCAGCGACGGACCGTTCGCCGAGGACCTGATGCGCATGGATGGCGGCATCCCCGCGGCGGCACAGCAGTTGGCCAAGCAGCACCTGCAGGAACTGGCCAGGGCGGACATTCCGGTTTACTCGGAGACAGGCAAGGCCTCCATCGAGGCCCGGGTCGCGTGGGTCCACGGCGGTGCCGAAGTGGGGACCGAGGTAGTGAAGAACGCCGATGGCTCGGCCACCATGAAGGTTTACGGAAATATGGGCCTGGGCGTCAATGACACCACCGGAACGGCGGGAGCCACCCTGACCGGAGAGGTCTCCCGCGAATTCACGTTCGCCAGCGTGGAGGAAGCCATGGCCGCCCGCGAACAGATGTACCGCGACCTTCCGCCGGACAGCATCGGCGAGATCAAGGATGTGGCCGGCAACCCGCCCGGCTACATCCTGGACACCATCAACGATGCCGCAAAGGACAACGGCTCCACCGGACAGACGGACAAGGCCAAGGGAACGTTCTCCCTTGATGCATCCGGTGAAGCAGGCACCGCGTCCGGTGGGGCGAAGCTGGACCTTGCCTACGAACGGAACCTCACGGACGGTACGTCCACGGCCAGTGGCGAGGTCTCGGCCGAGGGCCAGATCAAGCTGGACGGCCGGGTCTTCGAAGCGTCCGGCAAGGGCGGGCTGCAGGTCAACATGGACAAGGGCAACAACATCGATTCCGTCTCCGTGTCCATGGACGGCACCGTGGCCCAGGGCATCACCTCCGGTGTGAAGTCCGAGGCCGCCACGTTCGATTCCACCGTGACGGCCGGAACCCAGGGCACGGTCAAGATCGACGTGGACTACTCACCCGAGAACCGGCCCGTCATCGACAGCTACCTCCGCAACGTTGCCCTGGGAAATGACGCCGGTGCCGCGCGCGATGCTGCCCGGCTGTACGAGGCCGGCTCCGCCACTGTCCAGGTGAACTCCGTTGTCACTGCAAAGAACGAGGCCGGGTTGGATGTGAAGGTGGGCGAGGTGGAACTCAAGACCGAGAACCAGTCCACCACCAACGTGTCCACGTACTATAAAGTCCCCAACGACACCAAGCTCGAGAGGCTCTGAAACCTATGTCAGTGCACATCGAATCCCCGCTGGGCTTCACCGCAGACTTTCCCGAGCACACCCAGGTCCTGGAGGATTCCACGGCCGGGCCCAACAGCGAACAGTACGGCCTGCTGGGCGGCGTCCTGGTCACCGTGATCAAGGACGACACCTCCGTGCAGGATGCGCCGGAGGCCAACGGCTGGGCCCACCTGATGTCGGGCTTCTACCTCGAGGAACGCGGCGGCACCCTCCTGGCGGAGGGCGAGCTGAACCTTCCGGGCAAGGCCGCCTACGGCGTCGTTGTGGGATATGACGACGACGGCGGGCAGGCCAAGGTGGCAGCCACCGTGGGCGTGTGGGAAAACGGGCGGTTCATCGGCGTGGTGGTTATCTGGCCCTACCTGAACCCCGAGGCGGAACCCCGGCTGGACATGCTCAAGCAGATTGTGGGCTCGATCAGCGTCGACTGAACGGGTTTCCGGCAGGTCTTGCTGCCCGTGTCTTGCGTTGCGGGGTGAAACGTGCGCGGTGAGTCAGCGGCGGCGGTAGCAGAGATCGAAGATCAGGCGGCCTGCCTCGTGGGCCTTCGCCTCGAAGCTGGTCCTGATCCTGCCCTCGAAGCGGGGAGCCCAGCCGCCTGTTTCGTCCACGCCTTCGTTGGGCCCGGTGTGCTCCGTGCTCACCGGTGCGCGTCCCTCACGTACGGGAGCGCCGCCCACCACCGATTCGACCCCTGACTGCCACACCTGTGTCAGCGGGCTTTCCGGCCCGCGGCGCTCGCCGGTATGCAGGTTCTCGAAGTCCTCCGAGCCCGCCATGACGTCACGCACATGGACCGCATAGTTGGACCAGTCGGTGGCGATCCGGAACAGGCCGCCCGGCTTCAGCGCCCGTGCCGCCAGCCCGGCGAACTCAGGCTGGATGAGGCGGCGCTTATGGTGCCGCGACTTGTGCCACGGGTCCGGGAAAAAGACCCAGAGTTCGCTGACCGAGCCTTCGGGCAGCATGGTGGCGAGTACTTCCGGGGCATTGGCCTCCACTACCCTGACGTTGTCCAGGCCCCGGCTGTTGATCTTAATGATGGTATTGGCCAATCCCGGCGTGTAGACCTCCACGGCCAGGAAGTTCGTGTCCGGGTTCTGCTCCGCCGCATGGCAGATGGCGTCGCCAAGGCCCGAGCCGATCTCAACGATGAGCGGGGCTTCGCGGCCGAACTCGGCGGCGGCGTCGAGGGTGTAGTCGGGGTGGACCGAGGTGTTGGCCACGTGCCGCGGAACGTTGACGGCCCAGCGCTCAGCGTGCTCGGCCCAGGCAGCCTGCCGCCGGCCCTGCAGACGGGTGCCGCGGCGCACGAAGCTAACGGGGCGGCCGCCGTAGGTGCCGAAGGAGGCCTGGGTTCCGGGCGTGACAGGCCTGGGGACATGCGGCTGCTGGGGGTTTTCAGGGGATTCGCTCATCCCTTCCAGAATACCGCCGCTAGGGCGGGCGATGTCGGGGCGATCAGAATACTCCGATGAGGTCGAGCGCTGGACCCAGCGCCAAGGCGAAGACCAGGCCGCAGATACAAAGGGAAACTGCCGCGGCAGACCAGTTGCCTGATCCCCGTGGGGAATCCTTCAGGGCAGGCAGTGCCAGCCGCAGGCCAAGCGAGGCAAAAAGGAGAGGCAGGCTGAACAGAACCAGGGGAGTTACCCACGGCCAGGGGGAAGGGCCTTGGTCAGGGTAGGTCAACAACATGGCGAACATGGAGAGCGGACCGGTGAGGAACATGCTTGCAGGGCCAAGGATTGCCAGGACCAGACTGGTTGCTCCTTTGTCGCCGGGGCCGATGGTAGGGGTACCTGCGTTGCCGGGCACGCCCGGCGGTGGCTGGTCAGCGTGGCCGCGGAAGTTGGGAGCTGGACCGGTCGCGGCCGGGGGTGCATTCTCAGGGCAGGCCCCCTCCGGAGGCGCTGGACGGGGTTCCTGTGACGGCGTAGTTTCCATGGTGCTCCAGTTGCTAGATGCGGCCATTGGCTGTCCGCGGCTTGTTTCAACCTACGGAGCTGCGCCAGGAGCCGGGAGGGGTGGGGGTCCCTATGTGGAAAACTCCCGGCCGGCGCTCTCCTGCAAGAATGGGCGGATGAAGGACGCAATGAATGCCGGGGCAAGGGAGCAGCGGCGAAGGGAAGGCCCCGGGCGGACCCGGTCGGGCAGCACCGTGGTGGACCTCAGCAACCTGGTGGACGCCGAAATCGATGAGCTGCCGGCAGCGGAACCCACCCGGGTGGGCAGCCGCCGCGCCCTGGCCTACCTGGGTGTGTGCCTGGTCCTGATCGGCCTGAACCTGCGCAGCGTCTTTTCCAGCCTCTCTGCCGTCCTGCCGGAGGTGACTTCCCAGGCGGCGCTGCCCGGCTGGTCCGTGGTGGTGCTGACTACCGTTCCCGTGACGCTGCTGGGTGTGTTCGCGCCGCTCGCGCCGGTCCTGGCCCGCCGGTTCGGTGCGGAGCGGGTGCTGCTGGGGGCCATGGCCCTGCTGACCGCGGGGCTGCTGCTTCGGCCGGTGGACGCCGGTGCGGGCGGCGCCGGCCACTTGCCTGCCCTCCTGATGGGCACGGCAGCCTGCGGCGCCGCCATCGCACTGTGCAACGTGCTTCTCCCGGGCCTGGTAAAGCGCGACTTCCCGCACCGCCTGGGGCTTATGGGCGGCCTTTACACCACCGCCATCTGCGCCTCCGCCGCGCTCGGGGCCGGCTTCACCTACCCGGTCTACACGGCAACGGGGGAGTGGACCAAGGCGCTGTGGGTCTGGGCGGTGCCCGCCGCCGTCGTCCTTGTCCTGTTCCTTCCCGTCGCTGTCCGGCAGGGGACTGTCCGGCACCAGGCGGTCAAGGACGGGGTCAATGTGTGGCGCTCACCCGTTGCCTGGCAGGTGACCATCTTCATGGTGCTGCAGGCCATGATGTCCTTCAGCGGCTTCGCCTGGCTGGCACCCATCCTGCGGGAGCGGGGCGTTGACGGGGCAACGGCAGGACTCATCGTTGCCGTGTGCATCGTGCTGCAGATGCTTGGTTCCCTGTTCGCGCCCGCCCTGGCGGCCAGGCTCAGGGACCAGCGCGCCATCAACACGGTGGTGGCGCTGATGACCGGCGGGGGATTCGTGCTGAGTATCCTGGGTCCGCTGGACCTGATCTGGGTATGGGCCGGGCTGCTGGGCCTGGGGCAGGGAAGCCTCACCGCTGCCGCGCTGACCCTGATCATGCTCCGCACGCGCGACGGGCATACCGCCGCCCACCTGTCCGGCATGATGCAGGGTGTTGGCTACGGGGTGGGCTCCACGGGGACCCTAATGGTGGGGCAGCTGCATCAGGCCACCGGGTCCTTCGTTCCCGCCGGAATCCTGTTCGCGGTGGTCGGCCTGCTCGCGGCGGTCTTCGGCTACCGCTCCGGCCGCAACCGGTACGTGGGCTAGGGACCACTGTGCGGGATTCCACCCTTCCGGCCGCCCACCCCGCCACCGGGATCTTCAAGCCCCCGTACTTCTGGGTGACCGTCGGCACCTGCGCCCTGGTATTCCTGGCCGCCTTCGAATCCCTTGCCGTGACCACCATCATGCCGCTGGTCAGCCGGGAGCTGAACGGCGGAAGCCTTTACGCCCTCGCCTTCGCAGGACCAATGGCAACCGGCGTGATCGGGATGGTGGGGGCCGGAAACTGGTCCGACCGCCGCGGCCCCGCCATGCCGCTGTACACCTCCGTGGCGCTCTTCGTGGCCGGCCTGCTGATCGCGGGCACCTCGGTTTCCATGCCCATGCTCGTCGCCGGCCGGTTGGTGCAGGGGCTCGGCGGGGGCGCCCTCACCGTGGCGCTCTACGTGCTGGTGGCGCGGTTCTTTCCCGGCCCACTGCACCCCAAGATCTTCGCCGCATTCTCGGCGGCCTGGGTGGTCCCGTCACTGGTGGGGCCCTTCGCCGCCGGCGTGGTGGCCCAGGTCTTCAGCTGGCACTGGGTGTTCCTGGGCGTGGTGGGCCTGGTCATTCCGGCGCTGGCGATGATCGTGCCGGTCCTGCGCGGTCTCGATGAACCGGAAGGGACAGGCCAGCCGGAAAAAAGCGCCCCGCCGTGGGCCCTTGGCCGCCTGGGGTGGGCGGCTCTGGCCGCGCTCGCGGTGCTGGGCCTGAACCTCTCTGCCGATGTCAGCATCCCTGCGTTTCCCGCCGCCACGGCACTCCTGGCGTTCGCCGCCGTCGTCCTTGCCCTGGTGGCCGTCCGGCCGCTGGTGCCGTCTGGTACCCTCGTTGCCCGCCGCGGGCTGCCCAGCGTGATCCTGGCGCGGGGACTTGCGTCGGCGTCGTTCTTCGGTGCGGAGGTTTATCTTCCCTACCTGCTGATCGACCGGTACGCGTTCCCGCCCACCCTGGCGGGCCTGACCCTGACCGGAGGTGCGCTGGCCTGGGCCGGTGCCGCGGCGGTCCAGGGCCGGCTCGGCTCCCGGCTGCCGGACCTGCGCGCCGTCCAGACGGGGTCGCTGATGGTGCTGGCGGCCGTGCTCCTGGCCCTGGCCACCACGGCGATGCACTGGCCGGCCGCCGTGGCCATAGCCGGCTGGGTGGTGGCGGGCGGCGGCATGGGCCTGCTCTACCCGCGCCTGAGCGTGATGACCCTGGCGCTGTCCACCAAGGAGAACGAGGGCTTCAACAGCTCCGCCATGTCCATCTCCGACTCCCTTGGCGGGGCACTTTCGCTGGCCACCACCGGGATTGTCTTCGCGGCATTTACGACGGCGGTGCAGTCCTTCGCGGGCGTCTTCGCCTTCACTGCGGCGATCGGGGTCGCGGCGGCACTGGTGGCGCCACGGGTCAGCCGCAAGGAAGGCCCGGGCAGCTAGGGCAGGCGGGTGGCGCGCAGGACGACGTCGGCAATCCTTGCTTCCTGCCCCTCAGGTCCGGTTACCGGCCGCTCCCGGCTGGTGAGGACCTCAATCTGCCAGCCAGGGCCGTCAAGCCCCAATTCGCGGACCAGCTGGTCGCCGGTATAGAACATGTCCCGGTCGGTGTGGTGGTCAGTGCCCCAGGGCGGCAGCCGGTCCGGGTGGTGGCCTACCACCAGCAGGGTTCCGCCGGGCTTGACGGCTGAGGCGGCCGTGCGCAGCGGGACACGCCAGTCGAGCTCCTGGGAATGCAGGAACTGCGAGGTCACCAGGTCGTAGGAACCCTCGGCTTTCCACTGCGTCAGGTCCGCCAACTGCCAGCTGATCCGGCTGCGGATGTCCCCGTTCGAGGCATGCACACTTTCCCTCGCCAGCTCGGCCAGCTCGTGGGAATGCGCCCGTTCAAGGGCAACGGCGGAAACGTCGACGGCGGTCACGGACCAGCCTTGCTGGGCAAGCCAAATGGCGTCGGCACCTTCGCCGCAGCCCAGTTCCAGCGCCTTTCCCGGACGGAGCCCGCCGGCTTCACGGACCAGCTGCGGGTTCGCCTTCCCGCTCCAGAGCCGCGCTTTGCTGCGGTACCGTTCGTCCCAGACCGCTGCAGGGTCTATGCCGCCGCCCACCGCTTCCGGCGGCCCGCCGTCGTCGTGCGTGTGGTGCTGTTGCGTTCCATTCTGGTGCGTGTCCTGGTGCTGCCCCGGGTGTTCGCTCATGCCTCAACACTGCCCGGCGGTGTCCCCGAAGGCAATGCCGGGGACAGGACAGGGCCTCGGGGTGGTAGACTGGAGGAACTTGATGTGCAGTGATGCCGCCTGCTCCTGATCTGGAGATCCTTTCCAGGGAGTGGGCTTCTTTCATGTGAGAGGCACATCCTGCGTCGATGAACGCGTTCCATTTGGTCCCTGCCGGCTGTCCTAATTTGCAGCGGCACGGTTGATCACCTGACTTTTCTTCGGCGAACCCCTGGTCCAACCGGCATCGGGGGCCGATATCCGCATGGATACCGCCTGAAAGACCGTAAAAAACTACATGACTACTTTTGCTGCCCTCGGTACTCCCAAGGCCCTTGCAGACACCCTTACCGCGCAGGGAATCGTTGAACCGTTCCCCATCCAGGTCAAGACACTTCCGGACACGCTGTCCGGCCGTGACGTCCTGGGCCGCGGCCGGACCGGATCCGGTAAAACCATTGCTTTCGCCATCCCGCTTGTAGCACGACTCGCTGAGCGGGAAGCCAAGTACTTCCGCAAGCCCGGCCGCCCCATGGGCCTGGTCCTGGC
>DATIMT010000376.1:0-5342 GCA_035475035.1 Arthrobacter sp. | reverse complement strand
GCGGAACACTTTCCGCTTCGCCTCTGCAACGATGGAGAACAGAAGGGAGCCGTGCCATGCTGTCCGGAACCTTCAGTGCGCGCGCCTACTCATTTTTCGACACGCTTGTGTGGATCGCGGGCCTGAACCTGTTGTGGATCGTCTTTACCCTGCTGGGTCTTGGTGCCTTTGGGGCAGGGCCGGCAACCGCAGCCGCCCAGATCGTGGTGCGCAAGCGGGCTGCCGGGGACGCGGCTCCATTGCGCGGCTTCGCCTCCGCGTACTTCCGGAACTTCTTCAGGTCCAACCTGCTGTTCCTCCCGGTCCTGGCTGTCGCGGCAGCACTTGTCCTGAACTGGAACTACTTTTCACATGGCGGCGGGGTCCTGCCCCAGTTCATGGCGGTAGGCATCTTCGTAGCCGCGATCTTCCTGGCCGGTGCCGCCTGCTACGTGTTCCCCATGTATGCCCGGTATGAGCTGGCGCTGCCGCAGTATCTGCTGATGTCGTCCCGGTTTGCGGTGCGGCACCTGGCGGGGACGGTGATCCTGCTCTTTGTTTCTGCGGCAGTGGTTTATGCCAGCAGCAGCGTTCCCGGCCTGATTCCATTTTTCAGCATTGGAGCCTGGCTGTACCTCACCGGCTGGTTGTGTGACCGCTTCTTCACCGCGAATGACGAATCCGTGGCCGGGGCGCCGGAAGCTGCCGGACACTCCGCCCTTCAGGGGGCTTCCACCGCCTGAATTCCTCCCCGGCACCGCGGCGTTTGCCGCGGTGCTGCCCGCCCTGCCCGGGCATATGAATGAAACGTATCAATCCATGGGCCAACCAGCCCGAAGTACCTCAACGAAGTGGAATGGAAAACTATGATCCGTAGGAAACTTTCCCTGGCCGCCGCCGTCGTCACCGCCACGGCCCTGTCCCTCACGGCGTGCAGCGGGGGTGAAACTCCCGCCGCGGCGGAGCTGACCTCCGTGTCCATCATGGCGCCGTTCCTCGAGGCCCAACCGCCCGCAGCGGACGGCGCAGTCCAGAAAAAGCTGGAGGAAATCACCGGCAAGCAGGTCAAGATCAACTGGGCCCCCAACGCCTCCTATGAGGACAAGACCAACATCACGCTGGCGGGTTCGGACATTCCACAGGTCATGGTCATCCAGGGCAAGACGCCCGGTTTCGTGAAGAACGCACAGGCCGGCGCGTTCTGGGACCTCACGGACAAGCTGGACAAGTACCCCAACCTCAAGACCACGTTCCCGGACATCCAAAAGAACGCCAGCGTCAACGGCAAGGTTTATGGCGTCTTCCGCGGCCGGGCGCCGATGCGTGCCGCGGTCATGTTCCGGCAGGACTGGCTGGACAAGCTGGGCCTGCAGCCGCCCAAGACCATCGAGGATCTGTACAAGGTGGCCAAAGCCTTTACCGAGCAGGACCCGGACGGCAACGGCCAGAACGATACGTGGGGCATCACCATCCCCAAGTGGGGTGCGCTGGGCACCAACAGCCCCTACGACCTGATCGAGGAATGGTACGGCGCCGGGAACCGCTGGACGGAGCGGGACGGGAAACTGGTCCCCAGTTTCGAAACGGACGAATTCCTTGAGGCTGACCGGTTCATCAAGAAGATGGTGGACGAAAAGCTCATCAACCCCGACTTCGCCACCTTCGACAGCACCAAATGGAATGAGCCGTTCTTCAACGGCAAGGGCGGCATTATTGTCGACGTCGATTCCCGGGTCAGCGCCCTGATCACCCTCTTCAAGCAGGCAGACCCCAACAACTTCCAGAACAAGGTGGGGTTCGTGGGCGACCTGGAAGGCCCTGACGGCAAACTGCACGCCCACCCCACTGACGGCTACTCGGGTTTCCTGGCCATTCCCAAGGCCAGCGTGAAGAGCGAGGCCGAACTGGACAAGGTCCTGCAATTCCTGAACACCATGAACGGCAAGGACGTGGCCGTCCTGATGAACAACGGCATCGAGGGCGTGAACTTCTCGGTGGAGAACGGCAAGGCGGCTACCATCAAGCCGGAGACCCCGGAGGGCAAGGCCGTCACCACCGATATCAAGAGCTACGCGCAGCTGGGCATGAACGTTGCCGGGAATGAGTTCTACCCCGTAAAGCAGGCCTCGGACTACGAGCAGCAGGTCTTCGACAAGCGCACGGAAGTCATGGCGGAGGACCTCAAGAGCGCCGTCTACAACCCTGCTGCGCCCTACGTCTCCCAGACCTATGTGGCCAAGGGTGCCCAGCTGGACAACATCGTGGCCGATGCCCGGATCAAGTACCTCGCCGGCCAGATCGATGAGCAGGGCCTCAAGGACGCCATCAAGCTGTGGGACACGAGCGGCGGCAACAAGGTCAAGGAAGAGATCAACAAGCTTTGGCAGGACAACAAGTAAATGGCAGCCCCTGTCATTGACACCCTCGCCGGGGAGCGGGCGCGCAGGAACGCGCCCACTCCCCGGACCGGGGGCAGGTTCTCCGTCCATTTCGCACACTACAAATGGCTGTACCTGCTGCTCCTGCCTGGCGTGGTGTATTTCGCGGTGTTCCGCTACGCCCCCATGTACGGGGTATCCATCGCGTTCAAGGACTATGTCCCGTTCCTGGGCGTGGACGGCAGCCCCTGGGTAGGATTCCGCAACTTCGAGGATTTCTTCGCCAACCCGGACTTTCCCCGGCTGCTGGGCAACACCCTGATCCTTGCCTTCCTGAACCTGGGTGTGGCCTTCCCGCTGACCATCATCCTGGCGCTGCTGCTCAACGAAGTCCGGCTGTCCATCCTCAAGCGCACGGTTCAGACCCTGGTCTATATCCCGCACTTCCTGTCCTGGACGATCGTGGCCTCCCTGAGCTTCCTGCTGTTCGCCCTGGATATCGGTCCGCTGTTCCAGTTCCTGAACAATGTCATGGGCACCAACATCGATTTCCTGTCCGATCCCGCCTGGTTCCGGCCGCTGATCGTGCTGCAGGAAATCTGGAAGAACACCGGCTGGGGCACCATCATCTTCCTGGCGGCCCTTTCCACCGTGGACCAGGACCAGTACGAGGCCGCCATCATTGACGGCGCCGGCCGGTTCCGGCGGGTCTGGCACATCACCCTTCCCGCCATCCGGTCCACGATCATCGTGATGCTGATCCTTGCCATCGGGCAGATGCTCAACACCGGCTTCGAACAGATCTACCTGATGACCAATGCCCTGAACCGGGAAGTGGCGGACGTGTTCGACACCTACGTCTACTTCGTTGGCATCACCCAGGGTGCCTACAGCTACTCCACCGCGGTGGGCCTGTTCAAATCCCTGGTGGGCATCGTGCTGATCTTCGGCACCAACTGGCTGGCCAAGCGATTCAACCAGAGCGGACTGTTCTAGCCATGAAAATCCACAACACCCGTGGCGGCCGGATCTTTGACGCCGTCAACTACGTCTTCCTGTCCCTGATCGGCATCATCACGCTGCTGCCGTTCGTCTACGTCTTCGCGGGCTCCTTCGCCACCGAAGCCGAGATCACCCGTCGGGCATTCTTCGTCTGGCCCGAACAGTTCACCCTGGGCTCCTACGAGTACATCTTCGCCACCCCGGCGTTCGTCCGGGCCCTGGTCACCACCATCCTGGTCACGGCGGTAGGCACCTTGGTCCAACTGGCCTTCACCGTGACCATGGCCTACCCGCTGGCCAAGAAGACCCTGCGGGGCAGGAACGTCATCCTGTCCCTGGTGGTTTTCGCCATGGTCTTCTCCGGGGGCATGATCCCCACCTTCCTCCTGGTCAAGGACCTGGGGCTGTTGAACTCCTACTGGGCCTTGATCCTGCCTGCGGCCATCAACCCGTTCAGCCTGATCATCATCAAGAACTTCTTCCAGGAGCTCCCCGGGGAGCTTGAGGAATCGGCCAAGATGGACGGCGCCACGGAGATCGGGATCCTCTGGCGCATCCTGCTGCCGCTCTCCAAGCCGGTCCTGGCCACGTTCGCGCTGTTCTATGCGGTGGGCATCTGGAACGACTTCATGTCCCCCCTGCTCTACCTCAGCGACAACTCCAAGTGGACCCTCCAGATGTACCTGCGGCAGGTCACCGCGGCCTCGGACCTGCTGGGCACCGGCAACGTGGACCCCAACTACATCCCGCCGGAACAGGGCATCAAGTTCGCCGTGATCGTGGTTGCCACCTTGCCGATCCTCATTTTCTATCCGTTCCTGCAAAAACACTTTGCCAAGGGCATGCTCATCGGCTCCGTGAAAGGCTGACCCATGAAAATCCTGCTGGCCGGAGATTCCACCGTGGCCAACTGCCCCACCCAGGAGTTCCCCATGAGCGGCTGGGGAGCGCACCTCGCCCCGCTTACCTACGCCTGGGGTGCGGTGCACAACTTCGCCAAAGGCGGTGCGGCCACGGAATCCTTCCGGGTGGACGGGCTGTGGGCGGACCTGCTCGCCGAGGCCGGTCCGGAGGACCTGGTGCTGATCCAGTTCGGGCACAACGACCAGAAGAAACAGCACCTTGCCGCCCGCACCGGCTATGCGGCCAACCTGCGCACCATGGTGGCGGAGGTGCGCAGGGCCGGCGCTGTGCCGGTGCTGTGTACGCCGGTGGAGCGGCGGCACTTCCTGGCCGGCGGACACCCGACTGGCGGGACGCCGTCGGACCCTGCCCTGGAAGTGAGCCTGGAGGACTACCCGGAGGTGGTCCGCGAACTCGGCCTGGAACTGGAGGTCCCGGTGCTGGACCTGAATGCCTGGACCCGGCGCCTGTATCTCCGGCTGGGCCGGGAGGGCTCCCGGGAGCTCTTTTGCCACTTCGCGCCCGGGGAACACGCGCACTGGCCCGACGGCCTGGCCGACAACACCCACTTCTCGCAGCAGGGGGCCGCTTTGGTGGCGGCTGAGGTGGCCGCGGGGCTGGGCGCCCTGGGGTACGGGGTGTCCCACGCGAAAGAGTTCACTACGACGGCGGGGCGCGGCTAGGTGGGAGCGGCAGGCCTGCAGGTGGACATCCTCTACAGCAACCCCCTTTCGGGTCCGGACGACGTTGCCGGATGGGTGGCTGAGGGACCGCTAAGGCTGGGAAGCTACGAAGGAAGCCTGGAGCTGTCCGGCGAACTGGATGACCAGGAGTTCGGCGACCACGCGCATTGGACCTTCTGGTGCCCCGTGGAATTCCCGGACGGCATCCGCATCAGCTGGGACTTCCTGCCGCTCGCGGAGCCTGGCCTGGCCATGCTGTTCTTTTCAGCTGCAGGACACCGCGGGCTGGACCTCTTCAGCCCGGCCCTGGCGCCCCGGACTGGCTACTATCCGCAGTACCACTCGGGCGACATCGACACCCTGCACGTCTCCTACTTCCGGCACAAGTACCCATCCG
>DATIMT010000375.1:0-5027 GCA_035475035.1 Arthrobacter sp. | reverse complement strand
GGAACGAATCTCAATGATCAATCCGACCAAGACGACAGGCCCCGTCGACACCTCCTCATCAAGAGAAACCAGCTCCAAGTTCAAACGCCGCTTCATGGTGCGGCTTGTCGCTGTCTTCATCGGCGGGATGTTCCTCGACGGTTACATCCTCGGAATCATCGGCCCCGTCACCGGACCCATGCGGTCAGAGCTCCAGCTCGACGCACTGTCGCTGGGCATGATTGCTGCAGGCCCGCTGGCTGGCATTTTCGTCGGCTCCCCGCTGGCCGGGTGGGCTACTGACAAGTTCGGACGCAAGCCCATGTTCCTCGTGGACATGGGCCTGTTCCTGGTCGCCTCGGCGGCCCAGTTCTTCGTAACCTCCGGAGACGGAGCCGTGATCCAGCTGGCGCTCATCCGATTCGTGATGGGCGTCGCGATCGGCGGCGAGTACTCAATCGGCGGCCCACTGCTGTCAGAGTTCTCCCCTCCAAAGCTCCGCGGGCGGTTGCTCGGGCTGACCCTGATCGCCTGGTACGTCGGTTTTATGATGGCGTTCATCATTGGCACCCTCCTGCACGACGCCGGCACCCCCTGGCGCCTTGTCATCGGCACGAGCACGATACTGGCATTCGTTCTGTTCATCGCACGCATAGGCCTCCCCGAATCGCCGAGCTGGCTCATCACGAAGGGACGGCGTGAGGAAGCACTCGCGGTCGCCCACAAGTACGTCGAATCGCCACAGATGCACAACAGCATCACCGAGGAGATCGATCTGAGGATGATCCAGGAGGCCCAAGCCGCGAAGGGGAGGACCAAAATCAAGAACGCCTCCTTTGGAATGTTGTTCTCGAAGGAGCACTGGCGCACCACCCTCTTCACCGCGGGTTTCTGGTTCTGCGCGGTCACTCCGTACTTTGCGATCGCGACCTTCGCCGACGACGTGCTCAGCCAATTCGGCTTCGGCGGCGGCTGGGCCGGTGGAGTCGGCCTGTCCGCACTTGCGGCCGCGGGTGTTGTCACCACCGTGCTTCTGATTGACAAGCTGGGCCGCCGAATCCTCACCGTGCCCGGACAGTGGCTCTGCGCAGGCATCCTGCTGGTCATCGGCGTCTGGGCGGACGCACCAGCGATCCTCGTGCTCGCCCTGTTCCTCGCGTTCTCCTTCTTCAACGCCGGCTACACCACATTGACCCAGGTCTATCCGGCCGAGGTATTCCCCGCCCCCCTGCGCGGAATCGGCATGGGCTTCGCCGCGGCTTTCAGCCGCATCGGAGCCGCACTCGGTACCTTCGCCCTGCCGTGGGCAATCAGCAACATCGGCTTGGGTCCAAGCATGGTCGTGGCCGCCATCGTTGCATTGCTCGGCGCAGTCCTCTCCCAATGGCTCGCGCCTGAGACGAAGGGGCGCACCCTCGCCGAGATCTCAACAAACTTCTCCCACTGACACCGGGACCGGACGGCCTCGCGCCGCCGGATAACCGGAGCTGCCCAAAGAGGCCTTCGCCGCACCAGCGGCGGGGGCCTCTTTGCCGCCTGTGGACACAGCGCCGCCCATCCCCGCAACAAAGCAGGAAACCCTTGACATCCCATGTGAGCTGAGACACCCTGTTGCATATAGTGATGCGCGTTGCTCATAGCGAAGCAAATTCCATCACCCGGTCAGGCGGATTCCAGCACCAACCAGGAGAACCAAAAATCATGAGCGCATCACCCCGCGTCGTCATCATCGGAGCCGGCATCGTCGGCACCAACCTCGCCGACGAGCTGGCAAGCCGCGGCTGGAACGACATCACCGTCGTCGAGCAGGGCCCGCTGGAGCTGGCAGGCGGCTCCACGTCGCACGCTCCGGGCCTCGTGTTCCAGAACAACCCGTCCAGGACCATGACGGAATTCGCAACCTACACCGTCAACAAGCTGCTCGCCCTGAGCAAGGACGGCCAGTCCTGCTTCAACCAAGTGGGCGGCCTGGAACTGGCAACGACTCCGGAGCGCCTGGCCGACCTCAAGCGCAAGATGGGCGTGATGACCTCCTGGGGTGTCGAAAGCCGGATCGTGGACGCTGACGAATGCGAAAAATTCCACCCCCTCCTGAACGCGGGTAAGCTCACCGGCGGCCGGGAGGTCCTGGGCGGCCTGCTCATCCCCACCGACGGCCTCGCACTGGCCGCCCGCGCCGTACAGCTGCTGATCGAGCGCACGCGCGAACAGGGCGTCACCTACCGCGGTTCCACCACCGTCACCGGCATCGCCCGGGAGGGCGGCAAGGTCACCGGCGTCGAGACCTCCGCCGGACTGATTCCTGCCGACATCGTGGTGTCCTGCGCAGGGTTCTGGGGCCGTGAACTCGGCAAGATGGTGGGCCTGGAAGTCCCGCTGCTGCCGCTGGCGCACCAGTACGCCATCAGCACTCCGCTGCCCGAACTTGAGGGCGCCAACGAGCTGCCAAACGGCGCCAGCAAGCCCATCCTGCGGTACCAGGACAAGGACCTGTACTACCGCGAGCACGGCAACCGGATCGGCATCGGCAGCTACGCCCACCGCCCTATGCCCGTGGACATGTCCGCGCTGCCTAAGGTCTCTGCTGAGGACATGTCCGACCACCGGATGCCCTCCCGCCTGGACTTCACCCTCGAAGACTTTGTTCCCGCGTGGAAGGACAGCCAGGACCTGCTGCCGGCACTGCGCAGCACCGAAATCCAGGACGGTTTCAACGGCATCTTCTCCTTCACCCCGGACGGCGGCCCGCTCATGGGCGAGGCACCGGACCTCGAGGGCTTCTTCGTGGCCGAGGCTGTCTGGGTCACGCACTCGGCCGGCGTTGCCAAGGCCATGGCAGAGCTGATCATCGACGGCCAGCCGCAGACCGACCTGCACGGCTGCGAGCTGACCCGTTTCGAGAAGGTGCAAACCTCCGACGCGTACGTCAGCGAGACCTCACAGCAGAACTTCGTGGAGATCTACGATGTCATGCACCCCCTGCAGCCCAGGGAATCCCCGCGGGACCTGCGCGTCAGCCCGTTCAATGTCCGGCAGAAGGAGCTGGGGGCGTTCTTCCTGGAGTCCGTCGGCTGGGAGCGGCCGCACTGGTTCGAGGCTAACCGCGGTCTCCTCGAGGAACTTCCGGCCGAGTGGCATGCCCCGGATCGGGACGAGTGGTCCGCGATGTTCCACTCCCCCATCTCCGCAGCCGAAGCGTGGAAGACGCGTACCGCAGTCGGACTTTTCGACATGACGCCACTGAAGAGGCTCTCCGTGGTGGGCCCGGGCGCGCAGGCGCTGCTGCACCGGCTCAGCACGGGCAACATCGCCAAGAAGCCCGGTGCCGTGACGTACTGCCTGCTGCTGGCCGAGGACGGCGGCATCCGCAGCGACGTGACCGTGGCCAGGCTCGCTGAGGAGGAATTCCAGCTGGGCGTGAACAGCAACGTGGACTTCGACTACCTCCGGGTGGAGGCCCGCCGGCAGTCAGCGGCGGATCCCGCCCAGTGGGCGCACGTCACCGACATCACCGGCAGCACCTGCTGCATCGGCTTGTGGGGCCCGCTGGCCCGCGAGGTGATGGGCAAGGTCAGCGACGACGACCTCACCAACGACGGCCTCAAGTACTTCCGGACCAAGCAGATCTCCGTTGGGGGCATCCCCGTCACGGCGATGCGGCTCTCCTACGTCGGCGAACTCGGCTGGGAGCTCTACACCACCGCCGAATACGGACTGAAGCTGTGGGACCTGCTGTTCGAGGCCGGCCGTGAGCACGGCATCATCGCTGCCGGACGCGGCGCCTTCAACAGCATGCGGCTGGAGAAGGGCTACCGGCTGTGGGGCACGGACATGACAACGGAGCACCACCCGTACCAGGCCGGCCTGGGCTTCTCCGTGGCCAAGGACAAGACCGGGTTCGTCGGCGCCGGGGCGCTGGCGGTCCGGAAGGAAGAGCCGGCAGCCAAGACGCTGCGCTGCCTGACGGTCGACGACGGCACGTCCGTGGTGCTGGGCAAGGAACCGGTGTACGTGGGCGGGGAAGCCGCCGGGTACGTCACCAGCGCGGCCTACGGCTTCACCGTCCGCAAGCCCATCGCCTACGCCTGGCTGCCCACGTCGGTGTCAGAAGGGGACTCCGTGGAGATCGAGTACTTCGGCCGCCGCGTAGCCGCCACCGTCAGCGCCGAGCCGCTCTTTGACCCGGGGATGGAACGCCTCCGCGGCTGATCTGCCCCAAAACCACACGCCAGGTGGTTGGGCCTGCTTGAGACCAGCAGGCCCAGCCACCTTTTTGTTGCCCGCGAACACCCCCGCCCCGAACCGCCATCTTGGCCCCGGCATGACAATGGCGGCACCCCTACTGAGCGGGGTGCCGCCATTGGACTTTTCCGTTCTTCACAAACGGGAAACGGGCATCAGTTGTTGAGGTAGCCGTTCGGGTCCAGGACATACTTCGTTGCAGCTCCGGCGTCGAACTCCGCGTACCCGCGCGGAGCATCGTCGAGCGGAATGGCCGTAGCGTTGACCGCCTTGGCGATCTGGATCCTGTCATGCAGAATCGCCATCATCAGCTGCCGGTTGTACTTCATCACCGGGCACTGGCCCGTGGTGAAGGACAGGGACTTGGCCCAGCCGGTACCCAGCGACAGGGACAGGCTTCCCTTCCGGGCGGCCTCGTCCGCAGCTCCCGGATCGCCCGTGACGTAGAGCCCGGGAATGCCCACGGAGCCGCCGGCAGTGGTGAGGTCCATCAGTGAGTTGAGCACTGTGGCCGGTGCTTCCTGGGCGCCGTGGCCGTGTCCGCGGGCCTCGAAGCCGACCGCGTCGATGCCGGAGTCGACTTCACGGACCCCGAGGATCTGCTCGATCTGGTCGGCGGGGTCGCCGTTGGCCACGTTGACGGTTTCACAGCCAAAGGACCGGGCCCTGGCCAGGCGGTCCTCGTTCAGGTCGCCCACGATGACCACCGCGGCTCCCAGCAGCTGGGCGCTGGCGGCCGCGGCAAGGCCCACGGGACCGGCTCCGGCAACGTACACGGTGGACCCGACGCCGACGCCGGCCGTGAC
>DATIMT010000374.1:0-3455 GCA_035475035.1 Arthrobacter sp. | reverse complement strand
CGGCATGACAATGGCGGCACCCCTACTGAGCGGGGTGCCGCCATTGGACTTTTCCGTTCTTCACAAACGGGAAACGGGCATCAGTTGTTGAGGTAGCCGTTCGGGTCGAGGACGTATTTTGTTGCCGCGCCGGCATCGAATTCGGCGTACCCCCGAGGCGCATCCTCCAGCGAAATGGCCGTGGCGTTGACCGCCTTGGCGATCTGGATCCGGTCATGGAGGATGGCCATCATCAGCTGCCGGTTGTACTTCATCACCGGGCACTGGCCCGTGGTGAAGGAGAGGGACTTCGCCCAGCCAGTACCCAGGGACAGGGACAGGCTGCCCTTTCGTGCTGCCTCGTCCGCGGCTCCCGGGTCCCCCGTGACGTAGAGGCCGGGAATACCCACGGAACCGCCGGCGGTGGTGAGGTCCATCAGTGAGTTCAGCACGGTGGCCGGTGCCTCCTGGGCGCCGTGGCCATGTCCGCGGGCCTCAAAGCCGACGGCGTCGATGCCGGAGTCGACCTCCCGGACGCCGAGGATCTGCTCGATCTGGTCTGCGGGGTCGCCGTTGGCCACGTTGACGGTTTCACAGCCAAAGGACCGGGCCCTGGCCAGGCGGTCCTCGTTCAGGTCGCCCACGATGACCACCGCGGCTCCCAGCAGCTGGGCACTGGCGGCCGCGGCAAGGCCCACGGGACCGGCTCCGGCAACGTACACGGTGGACCCGACGCCGACGCCGGCCGTGACCGCACCGTGGAAGCCGGTGGGCAGGATGTCGGAGAGCATGGTCAGGTCCATGATCTTCTCCAGTGCCTGGTCCCGGTCGGGGAACCGCAGCAGGTTCCAGTCCGCGTAGGGAACCAGCACGTACTCCGCCTGGCCACCCACCCAGCCACCCATATCCACATAACCGTAGGCAGAGCCGGGGCGGTCAGGGTTCACGTTCAGGCAGATCCCCGTCTTGCGTTCCTTGCAGTTCCGGCAGCGCCCGCAGGAGATGTTGAAGGGGACCGAGACGATGTCCCCGACCTTGATGAACTCGACGTCAGGCCCGGTCTCGATGACTTCGCCGGTGATCTCGTGTCCCAGGACGAGGCCGGAGGGGGCGGTGGTCCGGCCGCGGACCATGTGCTGGTCGGATCCGCAGATGTTGGTGCTCACGGTGCGGAGGATGACGCCGTGCGGAACCTTCCGGCCCACATTGGCGGGGTTGACGCCGGGGCCGGCTTTCAATTCAAACGTGGGATACGGGGTGTCGATGACCTCGACGACTCCGGGCTCTTTGTAGGCAACGGCTTTGTTTCCTGACATGGGCATGGCTCCTATCGTTGGCGTGCGATTGCCACGGAAGGCCTGACGCTCAATGCCTCAGGCCTTCCGTGTGGTCTTGCTTTTCACTTGCGGTGAATCTATGGGGGGTGCGCAGGGCTCCCGCCGTTCCGGGGGCCTACGCGTCGATCACCAGGTCGGTGCGCGCGGTGGAGCAGCAGGGAAGGAACTTGCCTGCATCGATTTCCCGTTTGCGGATTCCGCCCTGGTGGTTCATGTCGATCTCCCCGGACAGCTTGACCACCTTGCAGGAGCCGCACATGCCCTCCTTGCAGTTGGCGCCGATCCGGACACCGGCGCGCTGTGCCACCTCAAGGATGTGCTGCTCGGGGTCGATCCGCACATTGATTCCGGTGCGCATGAAGGACAGGGTACGGCTGCCGGTTCCCACGGTGTCGAAGCTTGAGGCGTCGGGGGTCTCCGCCTTCGGGGCCGCAGCCGGGGCGCCGGCGGCGGCTTCCGGGGTGGCGGCTTCCAGCGCGAGTCCCGTGGCCTGCAGGGTTCCATCTTCGTCGTAGCCGGGCTCGTACATCCCGAACGCCGCGGGCTGGCTTTCAAAGTAGTCCTCGGCGGACTCGGCAATGTCCTCGGCGATCTCCCCTGCGATGTCCGCCGCCAGGGCGAGTTCGGCCTGGTATTCAAGGAGGGTCTGCCGGTCCCCGGAGAAGAACTCCATGTAGATGGAGGTGTCGTCGACGCCCACGCTCCCGAGCAGTTCAGTGGCGGTGTTCAGGTACCCCTCGGGTCCGCAGGCGTACACCTGGCGGCCGTTGGCGTCGGGTGCCACCTCATCGATCATTGCTGAGGTCAGCCGCCCGCTGAAGCCTTCCCAGTTCTCGGGCCTGCCTCGGTCGCCCAGGGCGTAGAAGACCTTGATGCGCGAGTCCACGGAAGCGATGTAAGCCAGCTCCCGGTGGAAGGCAAAGCCGCCGGCCTCCGCGCCATGGTAAAGCACCACCACGTCGGCCGTTCCCGGCAGGGAGTGGATGGTCCGCACCATCGACATGATGGGCGTGATGCCGGCGCCGGCGGCCAGGAACAGGTACCGGGCGCGCCGGTCGGCATCGGGCAGGTGGAATGCCCCTACGGGTCCCAACATGTCCAGGACGGTGCCGGGCCTGACATTCTGGTGTACCCAGGGTGAAACCAGGCCGCCGGCGTCGCGCTTGACGGTGACGCTGAAGGTCCACGGTTCCGTGGGCGAACTGGACAGCGAGTAGCTGCGGTCCACCGGTTCCTGGTCCTCGCCGTTTACGGCGAAGGCGATGTTCACGTACTGACCTGGACGGAACGCCAGCGGGGCGCCGTCGCAGCGGCGGAACACGAACGTCATCATGCCGCCCGCTTCGGGAACGGTCTCGACGCATTCGGCCATGAACTCCTGCGGATGCCACGGGCCCAGCGCCTTGGCTGCGCTGGCCGGTCCTTCGATGCTGCCCATCACCCGGTTCCACGGCATTTCAAGGCCGCGGATGCGTTGTGGTTCCTGGACGGGCGTCTCAGTGAGGACGTCAATCATGCCAAGTGCTCCTGCACGCGGTGGACGTACCAGTTGATAAAGGCCTCCACCTGGTATTCGCTCTTCATGTAGGGGCCGGGTTCGTAGGCGGGGCTGGCGGCACCCTGCTGGCACAGCTCAACGAATGCCTTGTCCTGGATGTTGGTCTGCTTCCAGGTGTAGGTGAGCTTGTCGAGGTCGTAGTCGACGCCTTCCTCGGCGTCGTCGGCCACCAGCCAGGTGGTGCGGACCAGGGACTGGTGCTCGTTGATGGGGAAAACGCCGAACGTAATGACGTGGTCGCCCAGGAAGTGGAACCAGCTGTTGGGCTGCAGGTGCATGGAGCAGCGGCCCAGGCGGAAGTCCCGCAGGTCCCCGAGCAGCTTCTTGGAAAGCCTGCGGCCGTCGGCCGAGAACGATTCGCCTTCTCCGTCAAGGGATTCCCGGGAGATCCGGATGCCGGCGATGCGCGTGTCCAGTTCCTCGACCACCTCATAGGGGAGGCCGTAGCGGCGGCAACGCTCCTCGAGCGAGGACTGGGCTTCCTTGTTGCGGTCCCACACCTCTTCGAGGTGGGTGGGGATCAGGCCTTCCGTCAGGCCCCAGGTGGGGAAAAGGGAGCAGGCGAGTTCCGGGTGCCCGTC
>DATIMT010000373.1:0-3038 GCA_035475035.1 Arthrobacter sp. | reverse complement strand
GCGCCGGCATTCATGTGGACCGCGGTGCCGCCGGCGAAGTCGATGGCCTTGATGCCGTTGGCGATCCAGCCGCCAACGGTGCTGCCGTCCGCCGAGTTGAAGGCGAACACCCAGTGCGCGATGGGGAAGTAGACCACGGTGGCCCAGATCCCGGCGAACAACATCCAGGCGCCGAACTTCATGCGCCCGGCAGCAGCACCGGCAACCAGTGCAGTGGTGACACAGGCGAAGAACAGCTGGAACGCGGCAAACAGGATGACCGGGATGGACGCCGAGTCATCCTTGGCGAGCATTTGGCCCATGCCGGGGAACTCGGTGACGTCACCGATCAGTCCCAGCCCGCCCACGGAGTTTCCGAAGGCCATGGAGTACCCGAACAGTGCCCAGAGGACGGCCACCAGGCTGGCACCGCCGAAGCACATCATCATCATGTTCAGAATGCGGCGCGATCCCACCATGCCCCCGTAAAACAGGGCCAGGGCGGGGATCATCATGCACACCAGCGCCGAGCTGGCCAATATCCAAGCGACATTTCCCGAATCCATGGGAAACCCCTTTCAATGATGCGAAGAGAGAACGGTAAATTGCCGTCAGAGCCGCTCTGCGGAGGGACGTGGACGGAGGAACCACATTCAGCGGAGGGGCGGCTGTTGCCGTCTGGTTCCAACTGTAGGGCGGCGATTTTTGGGTGGGTTTCCAGTGTGTTAAATGATCGTTTCGGTCACCCACACGCGAGTTTCAGCTGCACCGCAGCACCCAGCCGCCCCGCAGCACGCAGGTGCACCGCAGAGCGCAGGAGTACCTGAAGCTGCGGGGCAGTTCCGGGACGGGAGCTACCTGGCGGAGATGGCCAGGAATCGGATGGGCAGGTCCAGCAGTTCGAGTGGGCCATGCGGGCCTTCGCCGTCCAGTAACAGGGAGTCCCCGGGCTCCATGGCGTACTCGTAGGAGCCGTGGCCGTACACCATCCTCCCGGACAGCATGTAGATGAATTCGGTGCCGGGATGCTGGAAGAGGGGGAACACGTCGCTGGCATCCGTGAGGGTCACCAGCGTAGGTTCCAGCGCGTCGCTGCGGCCCTTGAGGGTGCCCAGCACGCGGTACTCGTGGCCGTGCTGGGTGCCGCTGCGGACAGTGAGGCTCCCCTGGCCGCTCTTGGTGAAGGTGGCATCCCGGTCGGTGTCCGCGCCGCGGAACAGCGCAGTCACCGGGACGTTCAGCCCGTCGGCCAGGCGCTGCAGGGTGGTCAGGGAACAGGAGGTGGTGGCGGTTTCAACGCGCGAGACCATCGCCTTGGACATGCCGGTGCGGGCTGCGAGTTCAGCGGATGACAGGCCCTGGGTGGTGCGGTAGTGGCGCACCTGCGCCGCGATGACCTGCTCCAGCCGGCCTGCCAACGGGCCGGTGCCATGATCACCGGGAAGGTCCTGGGTGTGCTGGTCTTCTCCCCGGTCCCCGGCCTGTTCGGTCATGTCAGCCATCTTAGGCGGCCCGCGGGAGTGCCCGTGTACGACGGCGGCGCTAGCCGATGGGCCGCGCCTCACCCAGCAGCCCCGCGAGGGAGTCGGCCAGGGCGAGTGCTCCTGCTTCGGCGTCCCAGTCCTCCACGAGTTCATCCGGGGAATGCGAAACGCCCGTGGGATTCCGGACGAACAGCATGGCGGTGGGCAGGTGTGCGGCCAGCACCCCGGCGTCATGCCCTGCCCCGGTGTCCAGCACGGGGGCGTCCGGCAGCAGCTGCCGGAGCCGGTCCCGGAGGCCGCCGTCGAAGTGCACCGTGGGGGTCAGCGACTCCATGCTGAGGACTGCGCTGCAGCCCTCCTCCGCTGCGAGAACCTGCGCGGTCAACCCGATCGCCTCCACAAGCGCCGCGGTCACGGAGTCGTCCGGGTGCCGCACATCGATCCACAGGTCAATCCGCGAGGCGATCACGTTGGTGCCGCCGGGAACCGGCTGCAACCGGCCAACCGTGGCCCGCGCGTCACGGTATTTGCGGGCCGTATCGCGGACGCCCACCACCACCTTGGCAGCGGCGATCATCGGGTCCCTGCGGTCCTTCATAAGCGTGGTCCCGGCGTGGTTGCCCTCCCCCGAGATGCTCAGCTTCCAGCGGCCGTGGCCCAGGATGGCGGAGCCGATGGCCACGGGCTGGTGCAGGTCGATCAGCCCCCTCCCCTGTTCCACGTGGAGTTCCACGAACAGTCCGAGCTGCTGCAGCGCTTTAAAGTCGGACCCAATGAACCGTGGGTCCTGGCCGTTGGCCGCGGCGACATCAGCGAAGGTGTTGCCGTCCGGGTCCTTGAGGTTGCGGGCCTTGTCCGGGTGCAGGCCGCCGGTGAGGAGCCGCGAGCCCAGGCAGGCTATGCCGAACCGGGAGCCCTCTTCCTCGGGAAAGACCACGATCGCCAGGGGCCGCCGCGGACGGAAGTTCCGGGCCTTGAGGAGGTCGACGGCGACCAGCGCGGAGGCGACCCCCAGCGGACCGTCGTACGCGCCGCCGCCGGGGACAGAATCGAGGTGGCTACCGGTCGCAACAGCGTCCCGCCGCGTGCCTGCAGCGGTGTCCCACCAGGCCCAGATGATGCCGTTGTGGTCTGTATGGACGTCGAGGCCGCGCCGTTCCGCCTGCTCAATGAACCAGGTCCGCAGGTCCGTTTCGGGCGTGGAGAACACCGGGCGGGAGTAGCCACCCCGCGTTGCATCCCTGCCGATGGTGGAGATGTCCTGCAGCAGGCTGGTAACAGTGGAGGCACTGGTTCGGGCAGAAGGCAGCGCATCCGCCGTGGGTACTGTCTGTGGAAGGCTCACTGGTATCCGTTCTATGTGGTCACAGCTGTTGAAGACGCAGTCCGAAACCGGTCGGGAACCGTCCCGGCACCGGTGGCCAGGTCTGCAGCCCACTGGCCGATCAGTGGCGCAAACTTGGCGCCGTGCCCGGAGCAGGGCGACAGGATGGTGAGGCTGTCTGCTCGGTCGATGATGAAGCCCTCATTGGGCGTGTTGGTGAACAGGCAGGTGGTTTCGGCGTAGGGCTCCGG
>DATIMT010000372.1:0-3199 GCA_035475035.1 Arthrobacter sp. | reverse complement strand
GCGTGCAGGAACTCGGGCAGCGAGCCGCCCATCGCCAGGCCTTCCCCGGCGGATCCGCCCGGGCCCGCCGAGGGAAGCTCAGCGGCAAGCCGCGACTGGATCAGCACGGCGATGGCGGCGCTGCCCAGGACCGCGCCGATCTGGCGGGTGGTGTTGTAGACACCCGAGCCTGCGCCGGCCTGGCGGGGCGGCAGGTTCCTGGTGGCGGTGGTGCTCAGCGGCGCCCAGATGCCGGCGTTGGCGAAGCCCAGGACGGCGCTGGGCAGCAGGAACATCAGGATGGGCGTATCAGGCTGCATCAGGGCTGAGTTCCAAAGCAGCGCCACCGCCATGAGCACCAGCCCGGTGGCGGTGATGTATTTCGGGTTCACCCGGTCCACCAGCTTGCCCACCACGGGCGCGAGTCCGCCGGAGATCAGGGCCATGGGCACCATCATCAAGGCGGACTGGGTGGGGGTCAGTCCCCGGACCAGCTGGTAGTAGAAGATCAGCGGCAGGCTGAAGGCAGTCACGGTGAAGCCCACCGTGGTGATCCCGATGTTGGCGAGCGAAAAGTTCCGGTCCCGGAAGAGCGCCAAGGGCAGGAGCGGCTCACCCTTGTTGAAGCGCTGCCACGCCACGAAGGCCGCCAGCACCACGATGCCGGCAATGATCAGTCCCCACACGCTGATGGGCCCGGCGATGGTGCCCCAGTCATAGGTCTCACCCTCCTGGATTCCAAACACCAGCAGGAACAGCCCGACAGCGCTCAGCAGGACGCCGGGAATGTCGAACTTGTGCGGGTGGGTGCTCAGGGCGGGAACGTTGCGCAGCGCAAGGATGAAGCCAACGACGCCGACAGGCAGGTTAATGAAGAAGATCCACTCCCAGCCAAGGCCGTCCACCAGGACGCCGCCCAGGATGGGGCCCACAAGGGTTGCCATGCCGGCGGTCGCACCCCAGACGGCCATCGCCGATCCGCGGCGGTCCGGCGGGAAAATACGCGTGATGACAGCCATGGTCTGGGGAGTCATCATCGCCGCGCCAAGACCCTGCAGGACACGGGCGGCAATCAGGACCCGGACATCGCCGGACAGGCCGCACCACAACGACGCAAGGGTGAACACCACGAGGCCCGAGAGGTAAAGCTTTTTGGGCCCGAACCTGTCGCCCAGCCTTCCGGTGATGAGCAGCGGGACGGCATAGGCCAGCAGATATGCGCTGGTCACCCAGATCACCGAGTTGATGTCCGCGTGCAGGCCTTCCATGATGCGGGGGTTGGCCACGGACACGATGGTGGTGTCGATCAGGATCATGAAGAACCCGATCACCAGGGACCACAGGGCCGGCCAGGGCTTTTCTACGTTTTCCATCCGGTCATCCTTCTGAAATGTTGTTTCACGTACCGGGCGGAACCCGGATGGGGCTAGGCCAGGAGGTCCAGGATTTCCGTCCGGGCAAACATGTGGGCGGCGGCGCGTGCCGACGGCGCACCGGCGTCCGGATCCGCTCCGGCACCCAGCAGGACCCTGGCGACATCCGTGTAGCCCTTGAATGCCGCTCCGGCGAGCGGGGTCTGGCCCCGGTCGTTGGCGGTGTTGGCGTCGGCACCGTGCTGCAGGAGCAGCTGAACAGTGCCGGCATGCCCGTGGTAGGCGGCCAGCATGAGCAGCGAATCACCCGCGGAGTTCGTCATGGTGGCGGGAACCCCGGCGTCCAGGTAGGCACCCAGCAGCGTGTCGCTTCCGTCACGTGCAGCCTGGAAGAGCGTCTGTGCCAAGGCCAGCGCGTCGTCGTCGTACCCTTCCACTGCCTGCGCTCCAGCGCCCGCAGGTGTGATCCCGGCGTGCTCAGTCATCAGTGTGGCCCCCTCAGGAATCCGGTCTGGCGCCCCACCACCTGGCCGGCATCAGGGGCGACGATGAGTTCCTGGGTGGCAGGGTACGGCTCGTCCCCGTCCAGGACCGTCAGTATTTCATCCGGCGCCACGGAACGCTTTATGACTGCCAGGGCCACGGGCCCCATCTCGTAGTGCTGCGCCACCGAGGTGACCGTTCCGACTTTCCGTTCCCCCGCGAGGACCGGGCTTCCGGCGGCGGGGAGGGTGTGCTGGGACCCGTCCAACTGCAGGAAGACGAGCCGGCGGGGCGGGTGGCCGAGGTTATGGACGCGGGCGATGGTTTCCTGGCCTTTGTAGCAGCCCTTGGCCAGGTGCACGGCGGTGCGGAGCAGGTCCAGCTCGTGCGGGATGGTCTTGTCATCGGTCTCGGCACCGATCCGGGGGCGCCAGGCGGCTACGCGCAGGGCTTCAGCCGCGAGCACGCCGGCCAGGGCGCGGCCGGAGACGGCCTCCTCCAGTTCGACGGCGGGGATGAGGTACTCGAACCATGGACGCTCCAGCCCTGGGTGGTTCTCCTCGGAGACGGTGGCGTAGGAGTATCCGCCCGCCGATACATGCGGCCAGGGGTCCTGCCAGGCAAGGCGCGCGGACCAGTCGGGCACGGCACGGGTGCTGCCCACGACGGCCCAGTCAGCCGAGACGTCGGCAATCTCCACACGCAGCATGAACTTCATCCGGTTGAGGTACTCGGCCAGCGGGGTGGCCTCGGCGGCCTCCACGATCAGCCAGGTGGTCACGCCGTCGTCAATGACCCGGGCGTCGAAATCGATGCGCCCCTGGACACTCAGGAGCAGGAGCTCGCTGGACTCACCCGGCTTCAGGGCTGCCACCTGCTGTGAGGACAGGGTATTGAGCCAGCTCAGGCGGTCCGGTCCGGTGACGGTGACCACACCCCGGCTGGAAAGGTCGACGACGGCGGTTCCGGCGGCGAGGGCGCGCTGCTCACGCAGCGGCTCGCCGTAGTGGGCGGCGACTCCGGCGTCGGGGCCGGTGGCCTCAACTGCGCCGGGGCGCGACAACAAAGGGCTGGGCGTACTCATATGAAGTAGAAGTCCTCGCAGGCTAACGGTATTCCGGATTTTCGAAATCGAACCGGGTGCCGGCTTTCCATTCGCCGGGCAGGTTTCCAAAGGCCGGGTAGCCCCCTGCAGCCTTGAGGGTCCTGGCCAGGTGCAGGAGGTTCCAGGTCATGAAGGTGGTGTTCCGGTTGGTGAAGTCGGATTCGGGGCCGCCGGAACCTTCGTCCAGGTAGCTGGGGCCCGGACCCACGGCGCCGATCCAGCCGGCGTCGGCTTGGGGCGGGATGCTGAAGCCGATGTG
>DATIMT010000371.1:0-8261 GCA_035475035.1 Arthrobacter sp. | reverse complement strand
CCAGCGCTGGCCGGCCGTGCATGCCCTCGACGCCGCTGTGCTCTTCCGGCTCGCGCTTGAGAAGGCACCCGGCGGCACGGCGTGGCACGCCGTCGCGGATGAGGGCGACGCGGTGCGCGACATCGTCACCGTGATCGGGCGACGGCTCGGGCTCCCCGTCGAATCGCTGCCGGCCGAGAAATTCGGCCCCCTCGGCGCCATCTTCGTGGTAGACCAGCCGGCGTCAAGTGTCCGCACCCGCACCGAGCTCGGCTGGGAGCCCACGCACCCGGGCCTGCTCGAGGATCTGGAGAAGATCGAGGCCTGAGGCGACGGCGCCCGGCCTGCCTGCCTGCTCGGATGCGCCGAGGCACCTGGACCACACGCCCAAAGGGTCATCATGTGGCGACCAGGTGGGTGGTCCCCTGAAGGCCTCATGTCCCGCTTCGGCAGGAGCTACATCGGCCAACCCGACGTGCTGGCAGAGCAGCTGGCCGCGGACGAGGCAGTCCAGGCCGCGGACCTGCTGCTGCTGACCGTGCCGAATCAGCTGGGAGTGGATTACAACGTCCGGCTGCTGGACGGCTGGGGCAACAGATTGACCAGGCGCTCGGGTGGCAGTCTTCACACCCATAAGCCGAGGGGGAAGCAAGGAGTCAGTGGGCGTTCGCGGTCCGCTAAGTCCCGGCGTTAGCGCGTCTCGTGGGCCGCCATTACAGCGGACGCACGTGCCGAAGCAACCCCACCGGTGGCCGACCGTGATCCACAATCAGCCATCCGGTGGCCTCTGGGTGCGTGCCAAACAGAACCAGAACCTGCCCGTCGGACTTCGCGGTTTACGGACAGCCGCAGGAGTGCCGGATGATCAGCTGCGTTGGGAAGATCCGGTGGAAGGGCTGCGGCGGGCGTGCGCCGGCGGTGACGGCTTCGACGGCGGCAGCCGCCATCGCCGTAAGGGGCTGCTGCACGGTGGTCAGGGCCGGCCAGGTGAAGGCGGATTCGGGGGACCCGTCGAAGGAGGCGACGGCGATGTCGCCGGGAATCGCGACCCCGGCCTCGTGGAAGGCACGCAGAACGCCGACGGCCTGGCTGTCCGAGCTGACGAAGACCGCCGTGGGCCGTTCGGCACCGGCCAGCAATCTTTTGCCGGCGCCGTAACCTCCGTCGGCGCTGAACAGCGCGCGCGCTATCGGGCCTTCGTCCAGGCCGGCCTCTGCCAGAGCGTCCAGCCAGCCGCGTTCGCGGCCGTCCGCTTCATTGGTCACGTTGCTGCCCATCACCAGCCCGATCCGGCGGTGGCCATGCCAGATCAGGTGCCGGACGGCTTCCATCGCCCCCTCCCGCAGGTCAACGCCGACGCCGGCAAAGCCCGGAGCCGCTTTTTCTTGGTTGAGCAGTGCGATCGGCACGTCGGCGGAGAGGGCATCGGCCAGGTCGGGTTCGAAGGCGACGCTGGCCAGCAGCACGGCAGTGACCTGGCGGGAGAGGAAGTTGCGCAGGTGCCGGCGCTCCTTGGCCAGCGATCCGTCGGAGTTGGCCAGCAGGAGGGCATAGCCGAGTTTGTCCGCGGCTTCTTCGACGGAGTGGGCCAGTTGGGCGAAGAGCGGATTGCTGTTTTCGGGGATGATCAGGCCCAGCATTTCCGATGAACCCAGCTTCAGGGCGCGGGCCGCGGCGTTGGGCCGGTAGCCGAGCACCCGGATGGCGTCCAGGACGCGGGCGGCGGTGGCGGGGGCGACGTTCTTGGGCCCGGAGTTAACGACATAGCTGACGACGGCGGTGCTCACCCCCGCGTACCGCGCGACGTCCTTGCGGGTGACGACGGAACGCGGGGGCTGCACTGCCGATTGGGCCATGGGGTAAATGCTAGCTGTCCCTTACTCCGGCGCGGGACCGAAGTCCGGAATCGGCAGGCGCTCGCCGCCGCGCAGCGCGGAGGCGTGCGCGGTGATCCCGGGCAGGGTGAACCTCGCGGCCACCCAGGCGTTGACCGGGGGCAGGGTTCCCTTGGTCACGGCGGTGACGAAGTCGTCCACCAGGAAGTGGTGGCTGCCCTCGTGGCCGTTGGGTGCGCCCTCGAATTCCTGCGGCAGCCGGCCGACGTCGTGCACGGCGGCGTGGCCGGAGACAAAGGCCGCGCGCAGCGCTGGGGCCACGTTGGCCAGGGCCGGGTCGTCCGCGGACATGGTGGCATCGGTGGCGAGCCGGTCGGAGACGTCGGTGACGGATTCCTTGTCCTGCCAGACGCTGACCTCGGCGAGCTGTTCAAAGCTGGCCTCGGTGCCGAAGTAGCGGAACCGCGATTCACGGATGTGTGAGGGGTAGCCCACCCGGCGCATTTCATTGATCCGCATCGCGCCGCCGTCGTTGAGCTCAAACAGCGCGCTGGCGTTGGAGAAGTCGTTGTTGAACATACTGACGTCCTTGTCGAAGACGCCGTCCCCGCGCTGGTCTCGGATGCCGATGCAGCTGACGCTGACCGCGTGCGCGGGCAGCGCGCCCAGGACGCCGCCGACCGAGTGCGTGGGGTAGAGCATGGGCGGGTAGCTGGCTGTGGCTTTCCAGTTCTCGCCGCCGCTGTACTGGTAGGCCTCGTAGAAGCCCAGGTCCATGTCATGCACGTAGTCGCCTTCGGCATAGAAGACGCGGCCGAAGGCACCGGCGGCCTGCTTGCCGCGGGCGAAGACGGTGGCCGGGTTGTAGTAGCTGGTTTCGCCCATCATGTAGGTCAGTCCGGTCTCCCGGACCGCCTCGATGATAGCGGCGATCTCCTCTTCGGAAATGGCCATCGGTACCGCCGAATAGACGTGCTTACCGGCCCGCAGGGCCTTGACCACCAGCGGACCGTGGGTCCAGCGCTGGGTGAAAATGGCGACGGCGTCCACATCGGAGGCGAGCAGCGCGTCAAAGTCTTCGGCGACCCCGTCCAGGTTCTCCTGCTCGGCCAGGGCGGCGGAGCGTTCGGGCAGCACATCGGTGACCACAATGCTGCTGACGCCGGGGTGTAGCCGGAAGAGTTTGGCGAACTGGCCGGCGAACTGGCCGGCGCCAACAAGGCCGAGGGATAGGGGCATCGGAAAGCCTTTCATCAAGGGGGACGGGTGGAGCTGGTTAATAGGGGACGGATTCAGCCGGGCACTCTCGGGGAGCCAGGGACGTCCCAGGGAGCCCCGGTACCGTTCCCCTGAAGTCTGGCACCAACTTCTACTCGAGTCAATAGACAAAGACGTCAAGAGAAAAAGTTGTTGAAGCAGGGCCCCATGCTATTGCATTCGCGTTAGCTATACGTGTAGATTCTCGGTCAGTTGTTGTCCACATCACACGATAGGAATCCCATGAAGTCACGTTTGGCCTGGCTGGCCGCCTCCGCTGCCATTGCTCTCTCCCTCGCCGGCTGCGGCGCCTCCGCCGATGCCTCCGGCGGCGGGGGTGACGGAACGCTCGAAGTCCAGACCGGGCTGTCGGTGGACTCGCACCTGATGTCCACCCTGAAGGAGGTCACCGGCAGCTTTGAAAAGGCCAACCCGGACATCAAGCTGAACCTGGTGCCGTCGTCGACCTCCTATGAGAAGGACATGAAGGTCCGGCTGGCCTCCGGCAACGTGCCGGACATCTGGTGGACGCACGGCTGGTCGCTGCAGCGCTACGGCAAGTTCCTGATGCCGCTGCAGGACGAACCGTGGGCGAAGAACTTCAACCCGGCCCTGACGGCGGCCATGAAGGACAAGAGCGGAACGTTCTACGCGCTGCCGATCGACACGGACATCGCCGGCATCATCTACAACAAGGACGTGCTCGCTGCCGCAGGATTCAAGCCGGAAGACATCAAGACCTGGGCCGACTTCGAGAAGGCGGCCTCAGCGGTCAAAGCCCAGGGAGTAACCCCCATCACGGTCTCCGGCAAGGCCAGCGGGCCGGCCGGCAACGTGGCGGACTGGATCGCCCCGGGCGCGTTCAGCCAGGATGACCTGGCCAAGATGTCCGCCGGCACTTTCGTGGCGGACAAGTACAAGACGGTGCTGGACCTGGTGGCCAAGTGGCGCGATGCGGGCTACTTCAACCAGGACTACGCCTCCGCCACCAGCACCGACATGGAGCAGGCCCTGGCCCAGGGCAAGGCTGCCTTTATTTTCAGCCAGAACAGCACCGCCAACAACGCGCTGCAGTACAACCCCAAGGCCAATCTGGGCTTTATGCCGGTCCCCTCGGCCGATGGCGGCGCGGGCTACCTGGTGGGCGGCGAGATGAATGCCTATGGGATTTCCAAGACCACCAAGAACCCGGCCGCGGCGAAGAAGTTCCTGGCCTACCTGGCCCAGCCGGAGAACGAGTCCAAACTGGCCAAGGCGGCCGGCTCCGCGCCCGGGCTGACCGACGCCACCTCGGACATGGGCACTCTGCAGGCCAGCTATGACCAGTGGATGACCACCAGCAAGACCGCGCTGGTGCCCTACTTCGATCGGGTCTACCTGCCCAACGGCATGTGGAACACCATGGTCACCACCACGGACTCCGTCATCACCAAGCAGTCCTCCCCGGACGCAGCCCTGGGGCAGGTCCAGAGCGACTTCAAGAGCCTGTACGGGCAAGGCAAGTAAGGCAGGGACCCAGCCATGGCCGCCACCCTTGCCCCCGCAACCCGCCGCACCGTTCCCGCCCAGCCCGTCCGCCGTCGTCGTACCCGCCGGCGCGGAGGCCTGATCAACCTCCTCTACCTGCCCGCGGTGCTGCTGTTCGCCGTCTTCACCGTCTACCCGCTGATCAGCGGGATCGGGCTGTCCTTCACCAACTGGGACGGCTACAGCGCGGAGAAGGCGCTGGTGGGGCTGAAGAACTACGCCCGGCTCTTCGGCGACGACACCTTCCGGATGGTGCTGATCAACACCGTCATCTATGGGCTGGGCAGCACGGTGTTCCAGCAGGTCTTCGGGCTCGGGCTGGCGATGGCGCTGGACCGGCCGCTGCGCGGGCGGGGGCTGGCCCGGGCCATTATCTACCTGCCCGTGCTGGTCTCCCCGGTGATCATGGGCACCATGTACTACCTGCTCTTCGGCTTCAACAACGGCGCCCTGAATGACATTGTGGTCTCGCTCGGGATGGACCGGATCGCGTGGCTGAGCAGCTCGACCGCTTCGATAGCGATCATCGTCGCCGTCAACACGCTGCAGTTCGTCGGCATCTCGATGATCATCTACCTGGCCGGGCTGCAGTCCATCCCCGGCGAATACTACGAGGCGTCGGTGCTGGACGGGGCCGGTGGCTGGAAGCAGTTCACCAACATCACCCTTCCGCTGCTGCAGCCGGCCTTCGCCACCAGCATCGTGCTGAACCTGATCGGCGGGCTGAAGCTCTTCGATGTCATCAAGGTGATGACCGGCGGCGGCCCGGGCTACTCCACCAACTCCGTCTCCACCCTGATCGGCGTGTCCTACTTCGACAACCAGAGTGCCGGCTACGCCTCCGCGATGGGCGTGGTGCTGTTCATCCTGATCGTGCTGTTCACCCTGGTCCTGAACGCCCTGCTCAACCGCCGTCGCCTGGAGGCATGATGCACCTGTCCAAAAACCGCCTGTTCAACGCCGCCGTCGGCTTCGCGCTGGCGCTGATGGCCCTGATCCAGCTGGTGCCGTTCTACGTCGCCGTCACCACCGCCATGAAACCCAAGACCGACCTGTCCTCCCAGCTGGTGCCGCCCACCGAACTGTTCTGGGGCAACTTCAG
The DNA here is from genome assembly GCA_035475035.1 of Arthrobacter sp. Classification (GTDB taxonomy): domain Bacteria; phylum Actinomycetota; class Actinomycetes; order Actinomycetales; family Micrococcaceae; genus Arthrobacter. The sequence goes on along the minus strand of DATIMT010000371.1, from coordinate 2,561 downwards.
CACCGCGCTGACGGAGGGCAACATCCTGCGGGCCGTGGGCAACAGCGTCCTGGTCACGCTCGTCTCCACCGTGCTGGTCTGCGGGCTCGGCGCCATGGCCGCCTACCCGCTGGCCCGCCGGCTGACCCGGCTGAACAGGACCGTGATGCTGATGATCGTCGGGCTGATCATGGTCCCGCCGCTGAGCATCCTGGTCCCGCTGTACTCGATGATGAACCAGCTGCACGCCATCAACAGCTACTGGGGGATCATCGCGGTCATGGTCACCGGGCAGCTGCCGCTGTCCATCTTCCTGTATGCGGCGTTCATGCGGTCGCTGCCCGCCTCCATCGAGGAGGCCGCCACCGTGGACGGCGCCAACACCTTCCAGATCCTGTTCCGGATCGTGTTCCCGGTGCTCAAGCCGGTCACCGCCACCGTGGTGATCCTGGCCGGCGTGGCGATCTGGAACGACTACTCGATGTCCGTCTACCTGCTGGCCAAGCCCAGCGTGCAGACCATTGCCCCGGCCATCGGCTCCTTCTTCTCCCAGCAGAGCAGCAACCTGGGCGCGGCCTCCGCGGCGTCGCTGATAGCGGTGGCGCCGGTGCTGGTGGCGTACCTGTTCCTGCAGAAGTACTTCATTAAGGGGATGGTGGCGGGGGCGGAGAAGTAGCCGCAGCCCTCACCAGGGTTTGCGGCTGGCCTGTTTACATGATCGCCGTACCGCTGGGCGAGGCCCGCGACAAGCTCTTGGAATATGTCATGAAGGTGGAGGGCGGCCACGAACGGGTGGCCATCATCCGCCATGGCCAACCGTCCGTGGTTCTGATCTCCGCGGAGGAGTTGGCCTCCATCGAGGAAACTTTGGGGATTCTCAGCACCCCCGGCACCCTGAGGGCGATCCGGGAGGGGCAGGCCGACGCTGCAGCCGGAAGGTTCGCGGACGACGGCGAAATCAGGGCACGCTACGGGCTTGGGTGAGCGGGGGATGGAAGTTCGCCCTCACCAGGGCGAAATGGGCTGCACGCCCACCCGGCGGCCGTCGCTGTCGCACAGATGGCCCATCCGCTTGGGCATGTTCAGGGTGATGGTGCGGTCGACGACGGCGAGGGCCGGCATTTTGCTGCTGATCAGGGCTTCCAGCCGCTGGATTTCACCGAGGTTCTGCGCCCAGAGCGTCAGGTAGATGTTGGCCGGCTGGTCACGGCAGCGACCAGCCGGGATTCGGGCCAGGCCGCCAGGGTGCTGCAGATCGCGTCCAGGTCTTTGGCGGGCGCCTGGGCCAGCAGGGAGGCCTGGATGGGGCAGCCGGCGAAGGAGTTGGCGATTTCACAGCGGAAGGTGACGATTCCGGAGGCGACCAGTTTGTTGACCCGGCGCGGGACGGTGGCGGTGCTGCTGCCGGTGTCCTGGGCCAGCTCGATCCAGCTCAGCCGGCCGTCCCGGACCAGCCGGTCGAGCAGTTTGCGGTCCAGTTCGGCCAGCAACAGGGCGGGATTGGCCGGGCTGAGTGAGGAGGGGCTGGGGCCGATAGCGCTCTGCTGTCCGGGGTCCAGGGAGAGCAGCCGCCAGCGGCTGCTCTCCAGATACATGGAGGTTGCCAGGAAGACGGACGTCGAGCTGATGCCGGAGATCGTGGTCAGCTTGTCGGTGAGGAAAAGGTTCTCTATAACCCAGCCCCGATATTCTACATATTGTTCGTTCTATACATTTTGTACGTGTCCGCCTAAACTTTCCCTATGAGCGAGATGAGTGTCACGGATGCCCGGAACCGGCTGTCCGAGGCCGTCGACGAGGCGCGGGTAAACCACGAGCCGGTATACCTGCTCCGTCACGGCCGCCGCGTGGCTGCATTGATCGACGCGGGGGACCTCGCGGAACTGATCGAGGCCGCCGAGGATCTGGATGACCTGCGTGCGGCCACTGCCGCCCGGACCGAAATGGAAGAAAGCGGCGAAAGCCCTGTGCCCTGGGAGGAAGTTAAAGCCGAGCTGGGATTGGCGTGAGCTATTCGGTGCAGGTTGCGCCGTCGGCGGTGCGGCAATTGCGCAAACTCACTCCCGATGCTCGCCGCCGTATCCAAGCGGCCATCGAGCTTCTGGCGGAAACGCCGCGGCCACCTGGTGCCAAGAAGCTTTCCGGAAGCAGCGGAGATTGGCGCGTCCGCACGGGGGACTATCGCATAATCTATGAGATCCAGGACGCCAGACTGGTGGTGCTGGTTGTGGCCGTCGGCCACAGGCGGGAGATTTATAGGTTGTGAGCTCCTGGGGCGAGCAGCCTGCTGGGCAGCGGATTCCTCTGCCGGCGTCAGGGCAGAACGGCCACCCGGCGCTGCCTGGCTGCCGTGGCCAGAGCGTTGTCAAACGTCGCGAGAGACGCATTGTTGCTAATAGCCGTGTCCAGAACGCAGCAGTCCGGCAACTTGAGCGAGGTGGTGGCCCTCAACTGAGCCAGACGAAGGGGTTCCTGCTCGTCATGGTCTGCCAGCCGTACCCCGGCGGCCTGCAGGTCGGCATGCATCTGCGCACCGCGGCCGATCCGCGCGCCGCCAACAAGGACTTCGGCCAATGTGATGC
>DATIMT010000370.1:0-11182 GCA_035475035.1 Arthrobacter sp. | reverse complement strand
TGGATTTCGCTGTCCTCTCCGGCCACAAGATGCTGGCCCCCACGGGGATTGGCGTGCTTTACGGCCGGCAGGAGCTCCTGGACATCCTGCCGCCGTTCCTGACCGGCGGGTCGATGATCACCACGGTCACCATGGAACGGGCGGAGTACCTTCCGGCGCCCCAGCGCTTCGAGGCCGGCACCCAGCGCATCTCCCAGGCCGTGGCCCTGGCCGTCGCCGCGAACTACCTCACCGAGACCGGACTGGACCGCATCCATGCGTGGGAGGCCGAACTGGGCCAGCGCATGGTGGCGGGCCTGGAGTCCATTCCCGGAGTGCGGGTCCTGGGTCCGGCCGCCGGCAAGGAACGGATTGGCCTCGCAGCGTTCGACGTCGAAGGTGTCCACGCCCATGACGTTGGGCAGTTCCTGGACTCCCGGGGAATCGCCGTCCGGGTGGGGCACCATTGCGCCCAGCCGCTGCACCGACGGCTTGGATTGACCGCCACCACCCGTGCCAGCGCCTACCTGTACAACACCACCGACGACGTGGACCGCTTCCTTGAAGCCGTAGCCGGCGTCCGGGCCTACTTCCGCGCCTAGCGGAGAAGAGGAAAGTCGACACCATGAGCCTTGACCAGCTGTACCAGCAGATCATCCTGGACCATTCCAAGGCCCGCCACGGCAGCGGGCTCGCGGCTACGGAAGCACCCCAAGGGACCTCCACCGGGCAGTCGCACCAGCTCAACCCGGTGTGCGGGGACGAGGTCACCCTCCGGCTTGCCGTCCAGGACGGGAAAGTGGCGCAGGTTGCCTGGGACGGCGCCGGCTGCTCCATCTCGATGGCATCCGCATCTGTCCTCACCGACCTCGCCGAGGGCCTGACGGTGTCGGAGCTTCATGAAGTCATTGACAGCTTCCGGGAGGTGCTGCGCTCGCGGGGCAAGGTCCAGGCCGATCCTGAGCTGCTGGGCGATGCCGCAGCGTTTGAGGGGGTGGCCCGCTACGCAGCCCGGGTCAAGTGCGCCATGATTTCGTGGGTGGCTGCGGAGGATGCCCTGAACCAGGCAGCCTAAGCCAAACGGAAAACAGCCCGCACTTCCCTCCAGCAGGAGAAAAGTGCGGGCTGTTTTCGGGCAAAGGGTCTTTCAGTCGGCGGGACCGCCTGGTTCAGCCCAACAGGCCGAGGACGCCGATCACTGCAGTGGCGAGCCCGAGCACCATGGAGATGCTCACCAGCACCACATGGACAGTCAGGAACCTGGTTGCCTTGCCTGCCGTATCGCGGGCCCGGGGATCCTTCATCACCCGGCGCAGGAACTGCGGCCAGACCACCAGCGACCAGACGCCGGCAATGACCAGGACCAGCGCGGCGAAGACGGGAAGCTGCATGGGCTAGTGGCTTTCGAGCCAGGCCTGCGCCTGTGCGGCCTGCAGGTTCAGTGCCTTGGCCACCATGGGCTCCGCGGCATCGGCGATCTTGCCGCCCAGGAACGGAACGGAGGACTTCACTTCGCCCTCGAGTTCCACCCGGGTTCCGCCGGCATCCGCCACCAGGCGCTGTACAGCCGTGACATCAACCGGAGCGCCCGCGATCTTCAGGGAAATGTTGCTCTGGCGGGAGCCGTCAGCGGCGGGGGCTTCCCAGTTTTCCACCTGCGTCACCTTGAGGTGCTCACCCACGAACTTCCGGGCAATTTCGGGCAGGCGGGTGGTGGGCAGGGTACGCACGGAGGTGGTGTTGAAGGCCCCCGCAATATCGCCGTCCACAGTGAAGGACTCCAGGCTGCCGCCCACAAGCTGGCTGACGTGGCGCTGGAAATCCTCGTTCACCAGCACAGCGGCAACGCTGTCAACGGAGTGCGGAAGGGTGGTGGTTGCGCTCAGCGCCATGGGTCCTCCTGGGACGTGGGGAAAGGATTTACGCCTCCAACATCCTACGGGGTGATCCGCGAGGGCTCCGCATCGGCCAGTTTCTGTGCGGCATTGGTAATGTTCCGCGCCATGGCCGGGAAAATGATGCTGTGGAACGGCAGCACGCCAAGCCAGTAGAGCCGTCCGCTCAATCCCTTGGGGAAGAAAATGGCGCGCTGCCGGTAGCGGCTGCCCGCGCCGTCGGGCTCCACGGAGAGCTCCAGCCATGCGCGCCCCGGTGCCCGCATTTCCGCGCGCAGCCGCAGCAGCCTCCCGCGCTCGATCCGCTCCACCCGCCACCAGTCCACCACTTCGCCGGCGGCCAGGATGTGGGGGTGCCGGCGGCCCCGCAGCAGGCCGGCACCGCCGGTCAGTTTGTCCAGCCAGCCCCGGACCTGCCAGGCCAGGGGCAGCGAATACCAGCCGTTGCGCCCGCCGATACCCTCGATGACCGTCCAGACGTGGGCCGGGTCCACGTCGCCGTGGAACGTCCGCTCGTCGATGTAGACCTTGTGCCCCGCCCACTGTGGGTCACTGGGAAGCGGATCGGAGTCGGCACCGGCATTGGCCCAGGTGGTCTCCACCTGGCCGTCCCGCTCCTTGCCCAGTGCCAGGGCCACCGCAGTCCGGTACGGGGTGAGGCCGCCGTCGGGCTGCGGGATGTACTGGTCAATGTCGTGTTCGTTCGACACCGCGTCATGCTGCAGCGACTGGACCAGCGGCACGGCCATGGAGAGCGGGATGGGTGTTGTCAGGGCCACCCACATGCCGGCCAGCCGTGGCGCCGGTACGGGCAGCGCCAGCACCACCCGGTAGGGCAGGCCCGCTTCGGCGGCGTATTCCTTCATCATCCCTCCGTAGCTCAGCACCTGGCGGCAGCCGATATCGAAGGTCCGGTTGATCGGTCCGCCCAGGGACGCCGCGGACACCAGGTAGTAGAGGACATCGCGCACGGCGATGGCCTCGATCCGGTTGCGAACCCAACTGGGCGCCGGCATGAGGGGCAGCGTTTCGGAAAGGTGTCGGATCATCTCGAAGGAAGCGGAGCCGGAGCCGATCACCACGCCCGCCTGGAACACGATGGCGTCCACCGGACTGTCCAGGAAGACTGTTCCCACCGCCTCCCGGGACCTCATGTGGGTGGAAAGCTCCACGCCCTGCGGGTGCAGGCCGCCCAGGTAGACGATCCGGCGTACCCCCGCGGCCGCTGCAGCGTCCGCGGCCGTCCGGGCCATGGCCTTTTCCTTCGCTTCGAATCCTGCCCCTGCGGCCATGGAATGCACCAGGTAGTAGAAGACCTCGACGCCGGCCAGGGCTTCGCAGAGGGCGTCGCCGTCATCGAGGCTGCTTTCCACAACGTCCACTCTGTCCCGCCAGGGGACACCGGCAATCTTGTCCGGCGAGCGGACCAGCACCTTCACGGTGTGGCCTGCTTCCAGGAGCCGGGGCACCAGGCGGCCGCCGATGTAGCCGGTGGCCCCCGTGACGAGGACGGTCTGTGGTGTTGGCTGGGCGCTCATTGCGGTCATGCTGGCTCCTGTTCGTCCTGCCCTGTTCGTCCCTTGCGGTTCGGAGCGGCGGCCCGTCCGGACTGCTGGGCCGCTGGAATGGGCCCGGCGCTGCCAGCCTAGGCCACCAGAGCCTGGTCCGCGCTGCCATGTCGTTCCTGCGCGGTAGGCTGGGAGCACCCGGGATTCGCAGCGAATTTCGGGTTTTCGCGTTGCCTGCGATCACGATGAACACCACAGGAGCTTCCGCCATGAGTCTTCCCGGCCAGTCCGCCGCCGGCACATCCCCATCGCTGGACGGGCTGCGCCGCGCCCTGGCGCCGGACCTGACGTTCGCCCGCGTCCGCGCGGAGGCGGCCCGGGGCTTCGAAGTCCGTGGGCAGGACTACCAGATCAGCGCTCCAGCGGGTCTTCGTCCGGTGCTGCTCACGGAGATGGCTGACGGGCTGGCGGCCGCCATTGCAGAACAGGCCGACGGCGCGGGACCGGGCGTGGTGCTGGCGGTCACGGCCACCGGCCGCGAAGCGGAGGACTTGTCCGCGGCCCTGCGGGCCTACCTCCCCGCGGACGCAGTGGCTGAGTTCCCCAGCTGGGAGACCCTCCCGCACGAACGGCTTTCGCCGCGCTCGGACACCGTGGGGCGACGGCTCTCCGTGCTGCGCCGCCTGGCACATCCGGAAAGTTCGACGGCGGGCCGGCTGCGCGTCGTCGTGGCGCCCGTTCGCGCCGTGGTCCAGCCGGTGGTGGCCGGCCTGGGCGACCTGATTCCCGTCACGCTGAGAGTGGGCCAGGACGTTCCCTTCTCCGACGTGGTGAAGCGCCTCGCCGACGCAGCCTACGCCCGCGTGGACATGGTGACGCACCGCGGCGAGTTCGCCGTCCGCGGGGGCATCATCGACGTCTTTCCGCCCACGGAGGACCACCCGATCCGCGTGGAGTTTTTTGGCGACGAGGTGGACCAGATGCGCTGGTTCGCGGTGGCGGACCAGCGCTCGCTGTCCGCGCCGGGCATCCACCACCCCACGGAGCTGCACGCCCCGCCGTGCCGTGAAATCCTGATCACCCCCTCCGTGATGTCCCGGGCAGCCACCCTGAAGGCCCAGCTTCCAGCCGCGGCCGACATGCTGGAAAAGATCGCCGGCGGCATCGCGGTGGAGGGCATGGAGTCCCTGGCGCCGGTGCTGGTGGATGCGATGGTTTCGTTCGTGGACCAGCTGCCTGCGGACTCCATCGCCGTGGTGATTGAACCGGAAAAGGTGCGCACCCGTGCCCATGACCTCGCCGCCACCAACGAGGAGTTCCTGGAGGCGGCGTGGTCCACGGCCTCCGACGGCGGCGCCGCGCCCCTGGACTTGAGCTCGCAGGCCAGTGCCGCGCTGCATTCGGCAAGTTTCCGCTCACTGGCCGAAACCCGCGGATCCGCCCTGGAGCACGGTGTTTCCTGGTGGTCCATCACCTCGCTCGTCCAGGACGCGGAACTGCTGCCCGAGATTGACGTGCTGAACCTGCACGCCCGGGAGCCCCGCGGCTACCAGGGCGACGTGGCGGAAATGATGGACTTCATCGGCTCACATGTCCGCGACCAGTGGCGGATCGTGGTGGCCACCGAAGGCCCCGGTCCCGCCCAGCGCCTGGCGGAACTCTTCCACGAAAACGACATCCCGTGTGCCCGCGTCGACAGCCTGGACCACGAGCCCCAGGCAGGCATCATCGAGGTGACGACTGCCGCCGTCGGCCGCGGGTTTGTCCTGGACGGCCTCAAACTCGGCCTGCTCACCGAGGCCGACCTGCTGGGCCGGACCTCCGCCGGGTCCACCAAGGACATGCGCCGGATGCCCTCCAAGCGGCGCAACGCCGTGGACCCCCTGCAGTTGGTGGCGGGGGACCACGTGGTGCATGAGCAGCACGGCATTGGAAAGTTCGTGGAGCTGATCCAGCGCAAGGTGGCTGGCGGCGGCGACGGCGTGCGCGAGTATCTGGTGCTGGAGTACGCACCGGCCAAGCGCGGCGGTCCCGGCGACCGGTTGTTCGTCCCCACGGACCAGCTGGACCAGGTGACCCGGTATGTGGGCGGCGACGCCCCGGTCCTGAGCAAGATGGGCGGCGCGGACTGGGCCAGCACCAAGTCCAAGGCGCGCAAGGCCGTCAAGGAGATCGCCGGCGAGCTGATCCGGTTGTACTCGGCCCGCATGGCCTCCCGCGGCCACGCGTTCGCCGCCGACACTCCGTGGCAGCGGGAACTGGAGGAGGCCTTCCCCTACGTGGAGACGCCGGACCAGCTGACCACCATCAACGAGGTCAAGGCGGACATGGAACGCGAAATCCCCATGGACCGGCTGGTGTCAGGCGACGTGGGTTACGGCAAAACCGAAATCGCGGTGCGCGCTGCCTTCAAGGCGGTGCAGGACGGCAAGCAGGTGGCGGTGCTGGTGCCCACCACCCTGCTGGCCCAGCAGCACTATGAGACGTTCACCGAACGGTTCTCCGGCTTCCCGCTGCGCGTCAAGCCGCTGTCCCGCTTCCAGTCCGCCAAGGAAGCGAAGGAAACGGCGGAGGGCGTCAAGAACGGCGCCGTGGATGTGGTGATCGGCACCCACCGGCTGCTGGCAAAGGACTTTGAGTTCAAGGACCTCGGCCTGGTGATCGTGGACGAGGAACAGCGGTTCGGGGTGGAACACAAGGAAGCGCTAAAGAAGATGCGCACCAACGTGGACGTCCTGGCCATGAGCGCAACCCCCATCCCGCGAACCCTGGAAATGTCCCTCACCGGCATCCGGGAAACCTCAACCCTGGCCACCCCGCCGGAGGAACGGCATCCCGTGCTGACCTACGTTGGCCCGTACACGGACAAGCAGACTTCCGCGGCCATCCGGCGCGAGCTGATGCGCGAAGGACAGGTCTTCTTCGTCCACAACCGGGTCTCCACCATCGAGCGAACAGCGGCGAAAATCCGCGAACTGGTGCCGGAGGCGCGGGTGGAGGTGGCCCACGGCAAGATGTCCGAGAGCCGCCTGGAACAGATCATCGTCGACTTCTGGGAGAAGCGCTTTGACGTGCTGGTGTGCACCACCATTATCGAGACCGGCCTGGACATCTCCAACGCCAACACCCTCATCGTGGACGGCGCAGACAAGTACGGCCTCTCGCAGCTGCACCAGCTCCGCGGCCGTGTGGGCCGCGGCCGGGAACGCGCGTACGCGTACTTCCTGTACCCGTCCGAGAAGCCCCTGGGCGAGGTGGCGCTGGAGCGGCTCAAGGCCGTGGCCGCGCACAACGAGCTCGGCGCCGGCATGCAGCTGGCCATGAAGGACTTGGAGATCCGCGGCGCCGGCAACCTCCTGGGCGGTGAACAGTCGGGGCACATCCAGGGGGTGGGATTCGACCTGTACATCCGGCTGGTGGGCGAGGCCGTGGCCGACTTCCGGGGCGAGGCCGAGGAGAAGGCCGCCGAAATGAAGATCGAGCTGCCGGTCAACGCGCACCTGCCGCATGACTACGTTCCGGGCGAGCGGCTGCGCCTGGAGGCCTACCGCAAGCTCGCCGCCGCCCTCACCAACGAGGCCATCGACGAGGTCCAGGCCGAACTCGTGGACCGCTACGGCGAACTGCCGCTGCCCGCCCAGAACCTGGTGGCCGTGGCACGGTTCCGGGTGGGAGCCCGCGAAGCCGGCCTGTCCGACGTCGCACTGCAGGGAAACTTCATCAAGTTCTCCCCGGCAACCCTTCCCGAATCCAAGGTCATGCGCCTGAACCGCATGTATCCGGGTTCGCAGTCAAAGCCGGCCCTGGACGCGGTGCTCATCCCCAAGCCCAAGACGGCACGGATCGGCGGCCGGGACCTGCAGGACGCCGAGATCCTGGAATGGGCCAACGGCGTGATCCGGAACATCTTCTCCGACGCGCCGCTCGCCGCTCCCGCAGTCAGCGGTTAAGCCTTGATGGGAGGACACCACGCCGCGTCGGGAGCCGCGGCGTGGGTAGCTGTTGCGTCCACCGGCCCCTACACCCTGGGCTGGTACCCGCTGGACCCCACGGGCATCCTCATCGGCGGCATGGCCACCGCCGGCACCGCGCTGGTGTGCGACTGGGACCACCGGGCAAGCACCGTGGCCCATTCGCTGCCGCCGCTGTCCAACGTGATTGCACGCGGCATTGAAAATGCCAGCGGCGGCCACCGGCAGGGCACGCACTCCATCCTTGGTGCCGCGGCTTTTGTGTTCCTCGCCGGCGTGGCCTCGCAGGTCCATATGGATACCGGCTGGGGCCGCCTGTCCGTCGGCGCCGGGCTGCTGTGCATGTTCCTGATCAACATCGCAGCCAAGGCGCTGAAGCTCTTTCCCAAGTCAGGCTTCATCTCCAACTGGATCTTTGCTCTGGCCATGGCCGGCCTGGTCACGGTCTACGCGCCGGATCAATGGACCTGGCTGCCCACGTCGATGCTGATCGGGGTGGTGGTACACATCGTTGGCGACCTCATCACCACCGGGGGAGTGCCGCTGCTGTGGCCGCTCGTGGTTCGTCCACCGAAAGCGCTGCGCCGGCTGCCCCTGCTGCGGAACGTCTGGCGCGCCAACGGGGCCCTGTCCCTGCCCCTGTTGGGGCGTGCCGGCTCCAGGCGGGAGTGGCTGGTGCTGATCCCCGTCAGCGCGTACGCCATGGTGGGCATGTCGATGGCCGGGTGGGCGATCGCCCAACACCACTGGGGCCGGGCGGCCGCTGCCGCAGGGGCCTGGATCAGGCTCTGGTTCTAAGGCTGGTACAAGAAGCTCCGGCTTCGCGGGCAGACAGCAAAGGACCCCGGACAATGTCCGGGGTCCTTTTCAGTATTGCTGGAGCTAATTGCTGGAGCTTAGTGCTCGCCCGCGGAATCTGAGCGCCCCAGGATGGTCTGCGGGATCCAGAACGCCAGCGCAAACAGGACCAGGCAGGCGGCCATCGGCCACGGGTTGCCCAGGCTGAGGAACGACAGCGAGTAGATGGCGCCCAGGAACAGTGCGAAGCAGACCACGAACAGGATGACGCTGGTGGCCAGGTTGTTTTCGTTCTGCGGGGTCCGGACATGGTCCGGGTTCGACGCCGTGTCCCGGTTCGAACCGTTGATCTGGCTGGACATGTGTTCCTCCTCGGCCCCGCGGGGCTTAATCTGCGGCCGCCTCCGGCGCCGGTCAGTAAGCGGCTGAACCCTGTTCACCCTTGACAATGGCAATCCCGGAGCTGGCACCAATTCGTGTTGCACCTGCTGCAATCATAGCCTGCGCGTCGGCCAGGGACCGTACTCCGCCGGACGCCTTGACCCCCAGGTCAGGGCCCACGGTTTTGCGCATCAAGGCCACGTCTTCAACCGTGGCACCGCCGCCGTTGAAGCCCGTGGAGGTTTTCACGAAGTCCGCCCCGGCTTCCACGGCCGCCCGGCATGCCAGCACCTTCTGTTCATCCGTGAGGAGCGATGTTTCGATGATGACCTTAAGGATGGCGCCGCCGGCGTGCACGGTTTCTGCCACGGCGGCGATGTCCTCTGTCAGGGCACCCTTGTCGCCGGCCCTCGCGGCGGCAATGTTGATCACCATGTCCACCTCGTCCGCACCGTCCAGCACGGCGCCGCGGGCTTCGAATGACTTCACGTCCGTGGGGGTGGCGCCCAGCGGGAAGCCGACTACCGAGCAGGTGAGGACGCCGGAGCCCTTGAGCGCGGTGGTGACGGTCTTGACCCAGATGGGGTTGACGCACACCGACTTGAATGCGTACTCGGCTGCCTCGGCACAGACCTTCAGCACGTCAGCTTCCGAGGCTTCGGGCTTGAGCAGCGTGTGGTCGATGTAGGAGGCGATGTTCGCGGACCCGGCCGGATCAGCGGCGGCTGTGTGGGCGGTGCCTGTGTGCACGGTGGCTTCGTTGCTCATGATGGTCCTCTCGGAGGGCCTTGTGGGCCCGGCGTTGACACGGTTTCGGGAACCATCTTGTCACAGCGCACCGTGCCGGCAGCAGTGGCTTCAGGCAGCCGCCTGAAGGACCGGCGCGGCCGACGCCGCGGTGAGCAGCTGGGTGGCGCAGGTACCTGCCGCCGAAGCTGCAGCCACCAGCAGCCCCAGCCGGACGCCGTCGAACGCTGCTGCGTCACCGATGGCCCAGATTCCCGGGACAGAGGTGCGGTAGTCCCGGCTGATCACGATGCCGCCGCCGGTGGCCGTCCGTAGGCCGGCGCTGGCGGCCAGGCCGTCGCGGGCCACCCGCTCCTCGGCCAGGACCACCAGGTCGCCGGTCATGCTGCTGCCGTCCTCGAACACCACGGCGGACGCGGTGCGGCGGGCAGCGGGCCCGCCGGACACCACGGCAGGGATGACGGAGGCGGGGCGGGCGGTGGTACGGATGGGCCGCACCCCTTTGGCGCGCAGGACTGCTTCGGCCTGCCCGGCGGCCGCGCCGGTGCCCACCAGGATCCCGACGGGGCGGCGGCCCAGCTCCCGGGCGACCTTCTGAACGCTCTTGGCGATGCGGGGCGCGTCGTCGATGGTGGCGTAGCTCAGGCACTGCGCCGCGCCGTCCACCGGGCTGGCTACCGGGGCTGAGCCGGTGGCAATGACCAGTTGGTCGTACGCGAATTCCATGCCGTCGGCAGTTGCCACTGTACGGTTGGCGGCGTCGATGTGGCTGGCTGGCTGGCCGAAGCGCACGGAAACCTGGGGCAGCATGGCCAGCTCCAGCAGTTCCTCCGGGGCGTCATCGCGGTTGCTCAACACCGTGATGGTGCCGGTGAACCGGGCGCGGTCCAGCTGTGCCACGAGGGCCTGGGCAGCGGGGCCGGCCCCGGCGATGACGATACGGGTGGCGGCGGAAGTGGATGTTGAGGGTGCCGGAGCGGACATGTGCTGGCCCTTTCGCTGGCGGCCGGAACCCGGCCGGAACTTCATGATGGAACCCAGCGTAGGGGCCTGCTTTTTCGGTTGTGTTACCCGCCGATTGCTGTTTATCGGGGCTGTGTTCGCCAGTATTTACCGGCCGGTAACAGAACCCGTGATGCACCTCTCATCCGTCCGCCAGCCGACACATTTGGCAGGTTTCCGCACGTCAAACCCGGATGCGGTAGCCGCGCTTGACCACGGTTTCGATGAGCTTGCCGTCCGGCAGCGACGAACGCAGCCTGGACACCGTCATGTCCAGCGCGTGCACGGAGCCCCGGAGTTCCAGCAGGTCGGAGAGCGATTCGCGGGACAGGACCGCGCCGCCGGCACCGAGCAGGGCGCGCAGGAGCAGCAGGGGAGCGGGTGCCAGTTCCACTGCCTGGCCGTCAATCCGCAGGCTGCGGCCGCGAAGCTCGATGTTCCCGGACCGGGTGTCCAGCCGCCGGACATGGTTAAGCGCCAGGTGTTCGCAGACCAGCCGGATAAGGGCCCCCATCCGGAACCGTTCCGGGATCAGCGGGGTTACGCCCGCATCCAGGAGCGGCTGCGCGGTCACAGGGCCCACGACGGCGGTGGTGACGTTCAGTTTCAGGCTCTCCACCAGCTGCTTGTAAAGGCCCATCTCATGGGCGGTGCTCCACATCGCGTCCACGGCGGGGGCGCTGGTGAAGGTCAGGACGTCCAGGTTCCCGCTGCAGGCGGCCTCGATCAGCCGCGGCAGCTTGTCCTCGCCGTCGGGCTTGACCCAGCGGTAAGGCGTAACGGTCAGGACGGTGGCGCCCGACATTCGCAGCCGCTCGATCTGCCGGACGTCCGTGTAGCCGTGGAGCTGCATGGCGACGGTCTTGCCCCGGACGCCTTCAGTGAGCAGCATGTCCACCAG
>DATIMT010000369.1:0-15124 GCA_035475035.1 Arthrobacter sp. | reverse complement strand
GGCGGCTGAAGCCGCAGGCTCCCTTCGGCTGGACGTGGGGCGGCACCCGAATGATCCCCAGGCGAACCATCTGGTGGGCGAACTGGCAGTCCACAGTGAACACTTCCGCCAGTGGTGGGCCGGGCACCGGGTGGCCACCCGCTCGGCCGGCACTGTCCGGCTGCACCATCCCGCAGTGGGGGACCTGGAACTGAACTTTGAAAACCTTGTCCTGCCGGAGGACCCCGACCAGACGCTGAGGGTGTATTCCGCCCGGCCGGGATCGCCGTCGTCGGACGCCTTGGCATTGCTGGGCAGCCTCGGCGCGGCGCCCGACGTGGACCGGGGTCGGGACGTGGACCGGAACCGGGATCGGGACGCTGCCGTGGTATCCGAGAGTGCCGAAGGGGACTGACAGACGCCGCTTCTGTACATTCGTCCAGCGGGGGGCCTTGATTCTGGCCAGCCGCCCATTGGTGCGCCGCCAGCCGTTTCCTAGGGTGGAAGTATCTTTCTTCCCGCCCAGTTTCAACCCAGGATGGTCTCAACGATGAAACGCATCGCCCTGCTGAAGGAGCGCCAGGCGTCAGCCGGCGCCGCCTCCACCGCTACCGGTTCGCACTGCCCCGTATCCGGTCTCTGGAGCCCGGACCTCGATCCCCACACCGTCCTGTCTTTCTTCGAAGGCCACATCTTCCCGGCGTTCGACGGCGTCCCCACCGTCTGGCGGCGGCGCAGCCAAGGCACCGCAAACTAGGGCACAGCGCTCCAAAAACAGCAGGTCGTGAAGCCAAGGCTTCACGACCTGCTGTTTTATCGCCGCTGGATTATTCCTGCCCTTCCAAACGGAAACCGATCTTGATGGTGACCTGCCAGTCCGCGACCTTCCCGTCCTCCAGGTGGCCGCGGACCTCCTTGACCTCGAACCAGTCGAGGTTCCGGAGGGTCTGGGATGCCTTGGCAATACCGTTGCGGACGGCATCGTCCACGCCCTGTGTAGAGGTGCCGACAATTTCAGAAATGCTGTATGTGTGGTTGGACAACTTCGCTCCTCGTGATTGCCTTGGGGCTCCCGGTTGCGGGCCGTTCTTGAAGACTAGTGGCACTTCAAGAACGTTGGCCAGCCCTTATCCACCCGGTCCTACGCTGGATGTGCCGCTAAGGGGTCCATCCGACATCGGAAGAAGATAGCAAAGTATTAGTGCAGGACGCCGGAGCCTGCTTCACGCTCAACCCGTTCCCGTGCGGCCGGAGCAGGTTCAATGCGCAAATGAGGGCCGGACGTGCCGGACACTTCCGGTGCCAGGGCCTGGTCCGGATAGGCCGAGTTGTAGGCGTCCAATACGTTGGTGGGCCGTCCGTTGACCCAAGTGCCTTCTTCGTCGATTCCTGTGCCACCAAAATTTCGGATGATTTGAGCAGGGGAGATTCCGGAATCCAGCTCGAAGGTGTTGTTCCTTGCGATGATGCTGGACTCCACGCCAGCGCCCCAGGAGTACTGGTAGTGCTCTGGGTCGGTCACCCGGTACAGGTTGTTGTAGACGTGCGCCTGCCCAAACCGGACGCGGGGGGCGCGTTGCTCAAGATCAACCAATTCGTTGTGGTGCAGCGTGACGCGGAGCCGGCCCCGATCCGCTGTTACGCCGTCGCCGTTGCCCCACAGCATCGACTTGTCGTGACCCATCATGCGGCTCCACGAGATGGTCACCAGGTCTGCCTGGCGAACGACGTCCAGGAGGCCATCGTGCCGCAGGAAGTACTCGCCGAAATACTTGGGCTGTTCGGCGTCGACTGTCGCGCCGTCATCAAGTGTCAGGTGGTCCAGCCATACATGGGTTCCTCCGGACACTACAAGGTTGTCCCACTCAGTCTTCCACGTGTCACCATTCCAACCGGGGAAGCAGTCATAGGCGTCGGAGAGTCGAAGATTACGGATAATCACGTTGTCTACCCGATCAACATTCAACGTAAAGCCCGTGAGTTGGACATCACCCATGCCAACAATGGTGGTGTTGGCACCGACGTTAATCCTGATTTGCTTCCCCTGGTTTGCGTTTGATGCCTTGCGTGCCACTTCGAGGGGGCCCGATGCCGGCCCCGTCCAGTGTGCTGGATCAAAAGCTGCGAGGTAAGCGTCAAGGGAATAGCCGTCCGCTGCGTAGTCCTCGCAGGTGATCGGTGAGCCGTCAGAAGTTGTGTTTGCGTTGATGTCCTGTTTTACGTAGACGATCTTGGGGGTGTTTCCGGCCACTGCTGCGGCTAGTTCGTCCCTCGTTGAAACCTCATGTACGTCTTCGGGAGCTGCGTTGGCGCCGCCGGTCGTGCCGCCATCAGCGGATGCCCATCCGTCACCGTCGGCAAGGACCTGCCGACCCAGTTCGCTGGCTATGGGAGCGCCGTTTGCATTATCCGATGCTGGCAGGGGAACGGAGGAGGTGAAAGCAACAGCTGTGGCCATCACGATAGACAGGGGTAGGGATATCATCGTTGATTCTCCTTAAAATGGGGTTTGCAGCGGGTGGCCTGTATCAGCTGCGCGCTTCAGGCTTCCAGTCTCCGAGGAACGCTTCCTTGGTGAATTTTCCTGCCTCCTCCGGGCTGAGCTGGGGGTGGAATTCGTTGATATAGGCGCCGGGTCCGCTGTTGTTGTATTCGGCGAACCTGCCCTCGGTCCAGGCATGGCCGCTCATGTCGGCCCAGCCCTGGACCGCGATGTGGTTGCCCAGGACGGAGTCCCGGATGACCGCCATCGGGTGTGCGTCCGGATCGCTGCTGGCAAACCACGGGCGGCCCAGGCTGACGGTGCCGGGAGCAGCGTCGGAGGTGAGGGTGCTGTTGGTGATCAGGAAGCCGTAAGGGTTGGAGTTCTTGGTGCTCGGAGCCACGACGAAGCCGTTGTTGGTGTCACTGCCCCGGTCCAGGGAATGGATGGTGCAGGCGTCAAAGACCGCCGTTCCCCGGCCATAGAGAAAGTCCACGTCGCCTTCGATGTAGCAGTTCTTGAGGTACGTGCGGGCGGTGGCGTCGCGGCCGGTGGTGTCCGCCAGGTAGGTGTCCTGGTTTCCGAGGAAGCGGGTGCCGTCAAACGTCACGCGGTCTGCAACGGAGCGGACGGCGAGCGCCTGGCTGCCGCCATTGGCGGCTTCGTCGTAGGCGTTTTCCACGGTGAGGTTCCGGACGGTGGTGCCTTCAGCGAGGACGTTGAGGGTGGCGCTGCCCCCTGCGCCCCAGGTGCCGCCGAAGAACTTCGCGCCGTTCGCCGGGGTGTCGTAGGTGATGACGACGTCGGCCGGGTTGGCTGTTGCGCCCTGGATGGTGAGGTTGGGGCGGTCGGCCCAGATGTTCACCGATTCCCGGTAGGTGCCGGGTTTGATGGTAATGGTGCGGGGGAGTGTGCTGTCGCTGGGGATGGAGCCGATCGCGGCCTGCAGGCTGCCGAAGTCGCCGCTTCCGTCGAGGGCGACGGTGATGTTGGTGGCGTTGTTCGGGGCGTTGTTCTCCCGGGGCCCTGCACCGGCGGCCACAATCTCCGGAACGCGGGCTGCATCGTCCTTTTGGTAGGCGTAATTTTGTGCGGGGTCAAAGGCAGTACCGACGTTATCCTTCCTGCCGCGGGTGCCGTTGAAGATGTTGTCCCGGTTGAGTACCTCGGTGGCAGGATCCTTCGCGACAATCGGGTCCTGGACCGTGCTGAAGCTGTTGCCTTCAACCACTAGTTTGGCGGCGTTGCGGCCCATCATGCCGTACTGGCCAACGTCCTGCAGGTAGTTGTTGTAGACGTGCGCGGCCGCGGTGTTGTCCAGGCTGAAGTTTCGCTGCGTGGTATTGCGGATCCAGTTGTGGTGGATGGTCATCCTGGTCACCGCGTTGGCGGTCCAGCCGACGCCCAGGGCCTTGTTGTTGTCCGCGAAGACGTTCCAGGAGTAGGTGATGAGGTCGGAGTCCTTGCGGGTGTCGATCAGGCCATCGCCCATGCGCTGGATCTTCATGTGGTCCACCCAAACGTGGTGGGTGGTGTCCAGTTGGATGCCGTCGCGGTCGTTCTGCGGGCTCTTGCCGTCCCAGTCGCCCGGGATGTAGGCATCACGGATGGTGAAGTTCCGGAAGATGACGTTGGAGACGTTGATGAGCTTGAAGCCGGCGTTCACCATCTCGGCACCCGCGCCGGTGCCGATGAAGCTCTTGTTGGCAGCGACTGGGATTTTGATGTAATCCGTGGCTTTCAGGCTGCCGTTGATGAAGATGACCAGCGGTTCGGCGGCCCCTGCATAATCCTTCAGTTCCTGGATGGTGGACGCAGTGACGATCCTGCCCGCCTGACCGCCGGTGGTGCCGGCCAGACCGTAACCGGGCAGCGCCGCGAAGCCATCGGGGGCCTGCTTCCACAGCGCTTCCGGAGTGTTTTCAGCGGACGGGGCCAGGGCGGCGGGTTCCAGCGTAGCTGGCAGTGAGCCGGACTGTTGGACAGTCGGGGAAGGGGCCGCGGTGGCGGCAGGAATTGCCGTGAGGCTTCCCAAAAGGGCGACGGCGGTGGCCGCACCGAGTAGACGTCGCAAACTCATACAAAAACTCCTTTGTTTTTGTGCCGGGGCAGCCTCCAGCCAGGGCACATGCAATGAGGGATGGTTGAGTCGGTGATGCGGAGGAGAGAGTTGGGGGGTTACTGCAGGACTGCTTACCTCAGCGGTCCTATTTCAACCCGGTGGTGGCGATGCCGTTGATGAGGTACTTTTGGCCGGCGATGAAGAAGCCGATAATGGGGGCGATGGACACCACGGACATGGCGAACATGGGTCCCCACATGCTCTGGCCCTCTGAGTCCATGAAGGCCCGCAGCGCCAGGGGGACGGTATAGAGGTCCTGGTTCTGGATGTACAGCAGGGGACCGAAGAACTCGTTCCAGCTGGAGATGAACGTGAAGATCGCGGTGGTGGCCATGGCCGGTACGCAGAGCGGCAGGATGACGCGCAGGAAGGTGCGGAAGGGCCCGCATCCGTCGATCTGGGCGGCGTCGTCGAGTTCCTTGGGCAGGGCCTTCATGAACTGGACCATCAGGAAGATGAAAAAGGCGTGGGTGCCCATGAAGTGGGGGACGATCAGCGGGAGGTAGGTGTCCAGCCAGCCCAGTTGAGAGAAAATGATGTACTGCGGGACCAGGAGCACATGGCCGGGGAGCATCAGGGTTCCCAGCATCAGGGCGAAAAACAGCTTCCGGCCGGTGAACTCCATCCGGGCGAAGGCGTACGCGGCCAGGGAGCAGGAGAAAATGTTTCCCACGATGGAGAAGACCACGACGATGATTGAGTTGATCAGGTAGACGTGGAATGGCTGGTTCAGGGCAGTCCAGCCCTGGGCGTAGTTGCTGAAGTCCCAGTTTTCCGGCCACAGCCCCAGCTGCCTGAAAATGTCGTTGCTGGGCTTGAACGAGCTGGAAATGAGCCACATCAGCGGGTAGAGCATTACCAGGCCGACCAGGCACAGGATGAGGTGGCGGGAGAACCGGGTGCCTGTGGTCCCGGTAAGGACGTCCTCTGCGGGCGTTTCCTTCTTTTGTTTTTTCTTCAGGGGTAGTTCGAGGAGAGCCATAGCGGTGCCTTAATTGTCGTAGAAGACCCAGAACTTGGATGCGATGAAGTTGATGGCGGTGAAAATCGCGATGATCATCAACAGCAGCCACGCCATGGCGGAGGCATAGCCCATCTCGAATTCCGTGAAGCCCTTCTGATACAGGTAGAGGTTGTAAAAAAGGGTGGAGTCGGCCGGGCCGCCGGTGCCGCCGCTCATCACGTAGCCCTGGGTGAATGTCTGGAAGGACCCGATCAGCTGCATGATGAGGTTGAAGAAGATGATGGGGCTGATCAGCGGCAGGGTGATGCTGCGGAACTGCCGCCACCGGGACGCACCGTCGATGGATGCCGCCTCGTAGTACATGGCCGGGACCTGCCGCAGGCCTGCCAGGAAAATCACCATGGGCGAGCCGAAGGTCCACACGTTCAGGACGATCAGGGTGCTCAACGCGAATTGCGGGTCCGTAACCCATGCCGGCCCTTGGATTCCGAGGAGGCCCAGGAATCCGTTGACGATGCCATCGTTGCCGAAGATGTAACGCCAGAGCATCACAATCGCCACGCTCCCGCCCAGCAGGGACGGCAGGTAGTACACGGAGCGGTAGATGGGCAGTGCCTGGAGGCCGCGGTTGAGGACCAGTGCGATCAGCAGGGCGGCGGCCAGGGAGATGGGCACGGAGACGAACGTGTAGATGAACGTGACCTTCAGGGATTGCAGGAGGCGTGGGTCCTCAAACATGGCCCGGAAATTGTCCAGTCCAACGAAGTTCGGCTCGGTGAAGAGGTTGTAGTCCGTAAACGCCAGGTAAAGGGAGGCGAAGAACGGGATAATGGTGAACAGCATGCCGATGAACCACGGCAGCAGGAAGAGGTAGCCCGAACGCTGGTTCTTGCGCTTGAGGCGTGCCCGGCGGGGTTTACCGCCCGGCACGGCCAAGGTGGCCGCGCCGCGGGTTTGCTTAGTCAGCACTGACATGCGTCAGGCTCCTATCGTCGTAACGAAAAATGTGGACGTGGGCCAGCTACTTGTTGATGGCGGCATTGCTCTTCTCGAGGAAGGTTTTGGCTGCATCGGCAGGGGTGACACGGCCGAACTCCACCTCGGTGGCCAACTGCTTGAGGGTGTCCGCCACAACGCTGGCACCCTTGGGGTAGACGTAGGCCGGGGCGAGCTCGTCCTTCTGGATCTCCGCCATCAGGTCAACGAATTTCTTGTCATCCTTGCCGAGCTTGGGCGTGATGGACTGGGCAACCTCGGGATTGACCGGCACGCCGCGCTGGGTCAGCGTTTCTGCAGCGCCGTCGACGTCGTTAATCAGGAAGTTCAGCAGCTTGGCCGCTTCCTTGGGGTGCTTGGACTTGGCGGCAATGGACCACAGCATGCTGGGATCGGCGGAGTAGCCGCGCCGCTCGCCCGAGGTCTCGCCGGGGATGCGCAGCAGGACCACGTTGCCGCCCGCGGCCTCGTTGAAGGCCTTGTAGTTGTTGATCGGAATGATCTGCGAGGCAATGGTTCCCTTGGCGAGGTAGGACTGGGCGGCGGAGCCGCCAATTTGTTCGAAGAACCCGGCCGGCGGGAAGCCGCCGGCGTTGCGGAGGTCCACGCTGTATTGGAACCATTCGCGGATGGTTTCCTCGCTGACGCCGAGCTTGTAGTCCTTGGTGTAGAAATCCTCGCCGCGCTGCCTGGCAAGCATGATGGGTCCGGTTTCGGTGGATACGTCGTAGCCGGCGCCGTAGACCTTGCCGCCGGTCTTCTGCGTCACCTCCGTGGCGAACTTCGCGTAGTCTTCCCAGCTCCAGGTCTTGTCGTCGGGAATAGTGACGCCGGCCTGATCCGTGATGGCCTTGTTGACCACCATGCCGATGGTGGTGACACCGGTGGCAAGGCCATAGAGCTTGCCGTCCACTTCACCACGGCTCAGCACCGTGTCCGGCACTTTAGCGAGGTCCAGTTCCTTAAGGGTCTTCAAGTCCGCCAGGGTGCCGCGCTGGGCGTATTCGAGGAGGCTGCGGTTGGCCATGTTCAGGACGTCCGGCGGGTTGCCGCCGGCGAAGCGCGTGGCCAGCTTGTCCGCGTAGGGGCCGCTGTCCTGGTATTCGGTTTTTACCTTGATGCCGGGGTTCTTTTCCTCGAAGATCCGCAGTGCGGCGTCCGTCATCTTCGCCCGGTTGGAGTCTCCCCAGTAGACGAAGTTGAGTTCGACATTGCCTCCGCCGCCGGCAGCAGTGGTCGAACCTCCTCCGCAGCCGCTCAGCGCCAAGCCGGCGGCAGTGATGCCTGCGCCGAGGACCAGCCTGCGGGAGATGGGAGTGCTGACAGTCTTCATCATTGAATGACGCCTTTCTAGGTTGCCCACCCTTCTGGCAGCGGGCGTGTGATGCGGGAGATACTCGGAAAGTTTCTGTAGCGGGTGTGCGGGTGACCGCCGATGAGACGAACCGCAGTCGGCGGAGAGCTAAACTCAGTAAACGATTTCTAGCAAACATTTCTTGTGACTGTCAACACAAAGCGGAAATTAGAAGCTGGGTGAGGAGCAGAAACTTTCCGCAGTTCTTGCCGACTCTTTCTGTTCTGGTTATGCTGAACCCCACATCCCCTGAACTGTCCCTACTGGAGGTCGGCTTGGCCCACTACATCCATTTCGCGGAGGCGCCTGGTTCACCTGATCAGGAGCAGCCCCTTGCCACGCACAACATGGCCCTTCAACAGCACGCCAGCCATGCGCCCCGGCCCTACCTGCATCCGCTTCGGTCCAAAGCCGGCACCGTGGTCACGGACGCGGAACCCGCAGACCACCGGCACCACCTGGGGCTTTCCGTCGCCTTCTCGGACGTCAACGGGACGAATTTCTGGGGCGGATCAACCTACACGGCCGCCAGCGGGCCCACGCTTCTGGCCAACCACGGCAGACAGGTCCCCCACGGCTGGCAGCAAACACCGGGGGAAGCATCAGGCAACGTCTCGTGGCTGTCCAAGAACGGCGGGGAGCTCGCTGTCGAACAGCGGCGCATTCAGTACTTTCACGACGCAGGTGCCGGGACCTGGGCTCTCTCGCTGTCCTCGGTGATTCGCCCGGCGGCGGACGTACCGCGGCTGGAGGTATCGTCGTCGGCCGTTAAGGGCCGGAAGGGCGCCGGCTACGGCGGCATTTTCTGGCGCTTTCCGGAGACCGCCGGCGAACCGCTGGTCCTTTCCGAGGCAGGAACCGGCGCAGCCGCCGCCCACGGTTCCGGCTCGCGCTGGTTGTCCATCGGTATGGTCGTCGACGACGCGCCGGTGACCGTGCTCCTGGCCCAAGAGACCGGCCGCATCCTCCCGTGGTTCATCCGGGCTGAAGACTACCTTGGCGCCGGGCCCGCAGTGGCGTGGGACGAACTCGCCGTCGTGGACCGGCGGCGCAAGCCGTTGAAATTGGCGCTCCACGCCGTTATCCATGACGGACCGGTCGATACGGCTTCCCACGCCCTCCAACTTTTAGACCAGCACCCCCTCATCGGCCCCGGCTCTCACGACAGGACACCATGACAACCCGGATCCCCGCTCCCATATACCGCAACCCCGTCCTCAACGCGGACTGGCCGGACCCCGACGCCGTGCAGGTCAACGGCGTCTACTACCTCATCGCCTCCAGCTTCAACCGGGTACCCGGGCTGCCGGTCCTGCGCTCCCGGAACCTGGTGGACTGGGAGCACATCGGCCACGCACTGACCCAACTGCCCCAAGCCAGCCACTATTCGCTGGTCCGCCACGGCAGCGGCGTGTGGGCTCCGGCGCTGCGCCACCACGACGGCCGCTTCTGGATCTTCTATCCGGACCCGGATCACGGCATTTTTGTCCTGAGTGCGGAAAAAGCCGAGGGACCGTGGAGTCGGCCGCACCTGCTCTACGCGGGCCGCGGCCTCATTGATCCCTGCCCTTTATGGGACGACGACGGCCAGGCCTACCTGGTCCATGGCTGGGCGCAAAGCCGGATCGGGGTCAAGAACCGGCTCACGGTCCACCGCATGAGCCCCGATGCCAGCAGGCTCCTGGATAAGGGAACCCACGTGATCAACGGGGCTGACCTGCCCGGTTACACCACCCTCGAAGGGCCAAAGTTCTACAAACGCGACGGCTGGTACTGGATCTTTGCCCCGGCCGGTGGCGTGGCGACGGGTTGGCAGTCCGTGTTCCGCTCCAGGTCTCCGTTCGGGCCCTATGAGGAGCGGCGCGTCCTGGAGCAGGGGAACAGTGAGGTGAACGGGCCGCACCAGGGCGCGTGGGTCACCAGCCCCCGCGGCGAGGACTGGTTCCTCCATTTCCAGGACCGCGGGCCCTACGGCCGCGTGGTGCACTTGCAGCCCATGGGGTGGACCGGGGACGGCTGGCCCTGGATGGGAGAGCCGCATCCCGACGGCGGACCGGGCACCCCGGTGCCTGCACATACCTACCCGCTGGGTACTCTTGCCCAGGACGTGGCACCGCCCGCCAGCGACGATTTCTCCTCAGCGCGGCTGGGGCCCCAGTGGCACTGGCAGGCGAACCCTCAGGAGGACTGGGCGCACCAGTGCGGGGGCGGGCACCTGGTCCTGAAGCCCAAGGCCAACGACCCGGTGAACCTGCGCGAGCTGCCCAATGTGCTTGGGCAGATCCTGCCGGGCACACCATCCACCTTCACCACGTCACTTGAACTGCAGGACGTTCCGGTGGGAACCCGGGCAGGAGTGGTGGTGCTGGGCCTGAGGTACGCCTGGCTCGGCATCATCAGGACAGCCGAAGGCTACGTCCTGGGGGACGGCGCCGGAGGCGAGGGCCCGCACGAGCAGCGGCTGGGCAGGAGGATTGCGCTGCCAGGTCCCCGGCTGGAACTGCAGATCCGTACTGACGGAACACCCCGGTCCACCTTCGCCTGGCGAGCCGGGCCGGGGGAGCCGTGGGAGGTGCAGGGATGGAACTTCGAAGTGGCCAAGGGCCAGTGGATCGGCGCCGAACTGGGCCTTTTCGCCACCTCGCCACTCGGCTCGGAGGAAAGCGGCAATGTTATCGTGGGACCCGTGCGCGTGGACGTTCCGCCCGCCCGCCGTACCACTGCACCGCAACTCGCCACCGCAACTACATGACCCCGAGGACTGCCCCCGTGACCGCCACCCCGCGTCCGAAGATTGCCGACGTCGCGGCCGCGGCAGGTGTATCCGTGCCCACCGTCTCCAAGGTGCTCAACGGCCGGACCCATGTTTCCGACGCCACCCGGGCCAGGGTGCAGCAGGCCCTGGAGGAGCTGGACTACTCCAAACGCGCGGCGGCGCCCGCCCAGCCGGGTTTCCTGCAATTGGTGGTCAACAACTTCGATTCACCCTGGGTCTTGGAAACCATGGCGGGTGTGGAAGCGGCAGCGGACCGGCTGGGATACGCGGTTGCGTATGCACGGGCAGAACACGCGACGGCAGAGCGCTGGCGCAAACTGCGGGAGCCGTCAGTGAACCGACTCGACGGCGTGCTGCTGCTGGCGCCGCGGAAGGGCTCCCGGCTGGTCACCACGGTGCGGACCCTGAAGATTCCCGCTGTCGCCATTGACCCGGAAGGAACCGAAGGCCTGGCAATTCCCAGCGTCAGCCCGGCGTCGTTCTCTGGGGCGCTGGGAGCCGTCAGCCACCTGCTGGGGCAGGGCCACCGGCGGATCGGCATCATTACTGGCCGCAAGCACAGTCCCGGCCACGGCCGCGCCCGCTATGCGGCCTATGCTGCAGCGCTGCATGAGGCCGGGCTGCCGGTCCTGCCCGAGCTGGTGCAGGACGGGGATTTCAGCATCGAGTCGGGGATGCGGCTGGGCGGAGAGCTGCTTGACCTGCCGCAGCCGCCCACCGCAATCTTCACGGGCAGCGACCTGCAGGCGATGGGTGTGATGAACGCAGCGGGCCAGCGCTCGCTGCGTGTCCCGCAGGACCTCAGCATTGTGGGTTTCGACGACATTGCCCAGGCTGCGCTGACCTCGCCGCCGCTGACTACGGTCCGCCAACCGCTGGCCCAGCTAACAGCAATGGCCGTCGGCTTGCTGGTGGAACAGCAGGACCTGCACGGACTCCCGCCCGCCATCACGGCGCTGGAAGTGGCGACGGAGTTGGTGATCCGCGGAACAACAGCCCCAGCGGCCCGGTAGCGGCCCGCTACTTGGCTTCCAGCACCAGCTGTTTCAGGTCGTCGAGGGTTTGCTGCATGTGGGCGTCCATGGCTTCGCGCGACCGGACCGGGTCGCGGGACTCCAGGGCCTCGGCAATATTCCGGTGATGGCCGATTGCGTGTTCCTGGATTGTGGGAACGGCAGAGGTCTCGGTCCTGCGCTTTTCCAGCACGCGGTGCAGTGGTTCAAACAGGACCGATACGAAGACGTTCCCCGAAGCGTGCAGGATCACGTCATGGAAGGCAAGGTCCGCCTCCACGAATGCCGCGACGTCGTTGATGCTGTGGGCGGCTTTCATCGCTGAGACGTGGTTGAAGAGGGCTTTGATGTCCTCCTCCGCGATCCGTCCGGCGGCGAGCTCGCAGGCTCCCGTTTCGAGCATCCGGCGAAGCTCGATGAGCTGGATTGAGGCATCGGCGTCGTTCTTGCCCTCGGACGCTGCCCGGAGCACGGCTTCCAGGGAGGCCCAGCGGCTCAGGGGGTTCACGAATGTTCCCCGGCCACGTTCCACGCTCAGGATGCGCTGGGCCTGCAGCGTCTTCATGGCCTCGCGGACCGTCATGCGGCTGACCTCGTGGCGTGCGCTCAGTTCGTGCTCGCCGGGAACGGTGGAGCCGGGCGGAAACTCGCCTTCGATAATGCGGTCCAGCAACTCGTCGGCCACTACGCCGACCAGTGACTTCCTTGCCATGCTGCCCCCCGATCCCTGTTCCCGGCCGATGCCTGGCGGATGTCAGACAAGTCTACTTGCGCGTCCGTATGCCGTATGCCACACTAGCATTCAAATGCAAGATGTCAGACATCTTACAGTTACCTTTACATCTGGATCCGCCAAGCCCGGATCGCTACACAACGGAGTGCACTGTGACGCATGAAGCAGACGTTCTGGCCGCCTATCCGGCAGACATGGATATCCCCGCCGGGCTGGTTGCCCGCACCCTGGCCGCTTCCAACGCGGAGGTTCCCCGCGTCCTGGTAGTGCTCGACGACGACCCCACCGGCACGCAGTCCGTGGCAGACCTGCCGGTGCTCACCCGCTGGGAAGTAGCGGACTTCGCCTGGGCCTTTGCCCAGGGCAAGCCAGCGGTCTACGTCCTGACCAACACGCGCAGCCTTGACCCTGCGGAGGCGGCAGCCCGCAATGAGGAAGTGGTCCGGAACGCGCTGACCGCGGCGAGCTCCGGCCTGCGCCTGGGCTTCGTCAGCCGCAGCGACTCCACCCTCCGCGGCCACTACCCCCTGGAGCCGGACGTCATTGCAGCCACCGTTGCCGCCGTGAGCGGGGAAAAGACCGACGGCGTGGTCCTGGTTCCGGCATTCCCCGACGCCGGACGCCTCACCATCGGCGGCGTCCACTACATGCGCGGCACCGGCGATGCCCAGGGCACCCTGGTCCCCGTCTCCGAGACCGAGTTCGCCAAGGATGCAACCTTTGGCTTCAGCACCTCGGTCATGGCGGACTATGTGGCCGAAAAGTCACAGGGCAGGTTCCCTGCAGACTCTGTGATCGTCCTGGACCTGAACATCATCCGCGCAGGCGCTTCCGCCCAGGACCCCGCCATCTCCGCCAAGGCCATCGCCGACGCCATTGAGCCGGCCACCGACTCCACGCCCATCGTGGCGGACATCGTTACCGAGAATGACTTCCGCGCCCTGGCCCTGGGCCTGGAAGAAGCGGAACGCCGCGGCAAGAAGCTTCTCTACCGTGTGGGCCCGCCGTTCGTCCGCGGCCGCATCGGCCAGGAAATCCGCACCGCGCTCACCGCCGACGAAGCCTACGCCGGCAACACCCCCTCCGAGGCAGGCGGCCTGATCGTGGTGGGCTCACACGTTGGCCTCACCACCCGGCAGCTCAACGTCCTCACGGCCGAACACAGCTCCGCGCGCATCATCGAGATCGACGTCGAGAAACTTCTTGCCGCCGAAACCGAAACAGCCGAACTGGAAGCGCAGGCGCACCTGGACCAGACCGTGGACGCCGTCGTCGATGCCCTCCGCGCCGGCGATGTCATCGTCCACACCAGCCGCCTGCTCATCAAGACGGACGATCCCGCCGAAAGCCTGCGGATCGCCCGGACCGTTTCCGCCGCCGTCGTGGACGTGGTCAACCGCACCCTGAAGACCTTCCCGCCGCGGTTCGTCATCGCCAAGGGCGGCATCACCTCCTCGGACGTCGCAGCCCACGGCCTGGAAATCCGCCACGCCATTGTCCGCGGCCCCATGCTTCCCGGCATCGTCAGCCTCTGGGAACCGGTGGACGGGCCCGCCAAGGGCATCCCGTACATCGTCTTCGCCGGCAACGTGGGCGACGACGATTCCCTGGCCCAGGTCACCCGCAAACTCAGCAGCACTTTCTGAAACCCGCACAAAATTCAATGGAGAACACCATGACCAGCAACTACACCGTCACCGTCCTGGGCCTTGGCGCCATGGGTCTGCCCATGGCCACCCGGCTCGCTTCCAAGCTGACCGTCCACGGCTTCGACATCGCCGAGCCCCGCCTGGAGCTGGCACGTGAGGCCGGCATCGCCACCTTCACCACGGCCCGCGACGCCGCCAAGGGTGCCAACGCTGTCCTCCTGGCCGTCCGCAACGGCGAACAGCTCAACGACGTCCTCTTCGGCGAAAACGGCGTCGCCTCGGTACTCGAGCCGGGCGCCGTCGTCATTCTCGGCAGTACCGTGGGCACGGACGCCATTCCCGCAACCGTGGCCAAGCTGGCCGAATACGGTGTGGACCTGGTGGACGCTCCGCTGTCCGGCGGACCCAAGCGCGCCGGCGAAGGCGACCTGCTGATCGTCGTCGGTGCTTCCCCCGAAGCCCGCCAAAAGGCCGCCCCGGCCCTGGAGCTGCTGGCTTCCACCCTGACCGTTGTGGGCGACAAGCCCGGCGACGGCCAGGCCCTGAAGACCGTCAACCAGCTCCTCTGCGGCGTCCACATTGCCGCCGCCGCCGAGGCCTTGGCCCTGGCCGACGCGCTGGGACTGGACCAGGCCAAGACCCTCGCCGCCTTGGAAGCCGGTGCGGCGGGTTCCTTCATGCTCTCCAACCGCGGCCCCCGGATCCTTGAGGCCTACGACGAGGAAGGCGCCGAGGTCCTGTCCCGCCTGGACATCTTCGTCAAGGACATGGGCATCGTGGGCAAGGCCACCCGCGCGGCCGGCCTGGCGGCCCCCGTTGCCGCCGCGGCCGAGCAGCTCTACCTCCTGGGCCAGGCCCAGGGCCTCGCCGCCGCCGACGACTCTGCCGTCATCAAAGTGGTCGCGCCCGCCAAGCGCACCAAGTAGGCCACCTCCTGCCCTCGCGGGCATCAAGGTATGACGACGGCGGTCCCCGCTCCGCCGTCGTCGTACCTCACATCGTTGCCGGCGCAGTCCCGCAACGTTTATCCCCACCCCACCCTTCCCTGATGCCGCC
>DATIMT010000368.1:0-15980 GCA_035475035.1 Arthrobacter sp. | reverse complement strand
TAGACGCCTTCGACGTCCTCCCTGGTCAAGGGCCGCTTGAGCACCTGGTTGACGTGTTCCAGGACATAGTCGATGTCCTTGCTGGAAGCTGCAGGGTGGGCCTTGTCCAGGTGCCAGTCAGTGTCCGTGGTGCCGATAATCCAGTGCCGCCCCCACGGGATCACGAACAGCACCGACTTCTCGGTGCGCAGGATCAGGCCGACAGTGGACTGGAAGCGGTCGCGGGGAACCACCAGGTGGATGCCCTTGGAGGCGCGGACCTTCAACTGGCCCCGGTCGGTCACCATGGCCTGGGTTTCGTCGGTCCACACGCCGGTGGCATTGATGACCTGCTTGGCACGGATGCTGAACTGCGTCCCGTCCTCACGGTTTTCCACCTTGGCTCCGACCACCCGCTCGCCCTCGCGCAGGAAGTCCACCACTGCCATCTGGTTCACGGCGTGGGCTCCGTAGTAGGCGGCGGTGCGGACCAGGTTTGCGACGTACTTGGCGTCATCCACCTGCCCGTCGTAGTACCGGATGGACCCGACGAACGCATCATTTTTCAGGCTGGGGGCGGCGCGGAGCGTGCCGCGCCTGCTCAGGTGTTTGTGGAACGGCACGCCTCGGCTGTGCCCGCTGGAGATGGACATGGCGTCGTAGAGGGCGATGCCGGCACCCACGTAAGGCCGTTCAATAAACGGCTTGGTCAGTGGATAAAGGAACGGCACCGGGCGGGCCAGGTGCGGGGCAATTTCGGAGAGCAGCAGCCCGCGTTCCTGCAGGGCCTCCTTGACCAGGGCGAAGTCCAGCATCTCCAGGTAGCGCAGGCCGCCGTGGATAAGTTTCGACGACCGGGAGGACGTGCCGGCAGCCCAGTCGCTTGCCTCCACGATGCCAACGCTCAAGCCGCGGGTCACGGCGTCCAGTGCTGCTCCCGCACCAACGATGCCGCCGCCGACGATCAGGATGTCCAGTTCCTGGCCGGGTTCGGCAGTGGCGCGCAGCCGCTGGACGGATGCTTCCCTGGCTTCCGGGCCAAGGACCCCGCCGTTTGCAGGAACACTCTTCATTGAACGCCTCCAGTGCCTCTAGTGCCGGTAGTAAACCCACACTACTTGCTGGCGGCGTGCTTTGGGCAGGGCGGGAGGTGCCTACCCCGCCCTGCCCCGCAGGTCAGTTCCCCGCGTAAGGGGACACGACGACGTCGACCCGCTGGAATTCCTTCAGGTCCGAATAGCCGGTGGTCGCCATGGAGCGGCGCAGCGCGCCAATGAGGTTGGACGTGCCGTTGGTGTGGTGGCCGGGCCCAAAGAGGACCTCCTCCAGCGGGCCCACCGTGCCGACGTTGGCACGGTCCCCGCGCGGCAACTCCAGGTGGTGTGCCTCCTGGCCCCAATGCCAGCCCCTGCCCGGGGCTTCCTCTGCCCTGGCCAGGGCGCTGCCCAGCATGACGGCGTCGGCGCCCATGGCGATCGCCTTGACAATGTCACCCGAGGTGCCCATGCCGCCGTCGGCAATAACGTGCACGTAGCGGCCGCCGGACTCGTCCATGTAGTCGCGGCGGGCGGCGGCGACGTCGGAGATGGCGGAGGCCATGGGCGAGTGGATGCCCAGGGCACGGCGCGTGGTGGTGGTGGCGCCGCCGCCGAAGCCCACCAGCACGCCGGCGGCACCGGTGCGCATCAGGTGCAGCGCGGGGGTGTAGCCGGCCGCGCCGCCCACGATGACGGGGACGTCGAGTTCGTAGATGAACTGCTTGAGGTTCAGCGGTTCGTGATCTTTCGAGACGTGCTCGGCGGACACGGTGGTGCCGCGGATGACGAAGATGTCGACGCCGGCCGCCACCACGGTCTTGTAGTGCTCCTGGGTGCGCTGCGGGGTGAGGGACCCGGCTACCGTGACGCCGGCCTCGCGGATCTCGGCCAGGCGGGACGTGATCAGCTCGGGCTGGATCGGCGCCTTGTACAGCTCCTGCATCCGGCCGGTGACGGCGGGGCTGTTGGTCTCGTCCTCCAGCGCCGCGATCTCGTCAAGGACGGACTGCGGGTCCTCGTAGCGGGTCCAGAGGCCCTCAAGGTCCAGGACACCGAGGCCGCCGAGCTTTCCCAGCGCGATGGCCGTCTGCGGGGACATGGCAGAGTCCATGGGGGCCGCGATCACCGGCATCTGGAACTGGTAGGCGTCGATCTGCCAGGAGACGGAGACGTCCTTGGGGTCGCGGGTGCGACGGTTGGGGACGATTGCAATGTCATCCAGGGAGTAGGCACGACGCCCACGCTTGCCACGGCCGATCTCGATCTCGTAAGTCACTGCTCTAGGTTATCCCAGCGAGCTTCCGTGACTTTGCCTGGACCGGGTCCGGATGGGCAGGGCTGCCCATGGCGCCGGCGCGGAACAACCACGTAGCCTTGGGCAGGGGGCTTCGGTGAACGCTCCCGCGCCCACCTTCCAAGGAGGACCAACCATGGCCCCTGGCCTTTATGGCGCCGACATTGAACAATTGCGGTCCTTGTCCAAATCCATGGACCGCTCCGGATCCCGCCTGATGGACACTGAACGCCAGATCAGCAGCCTGGTGTCGAGCGTTGATTGGAAAGGCAACGACGGGGGCCGCTTCCGGCGCGAATGGAGTGACACGTGGCGCCCCATGATGAAGCAGACCTCGCAGTCCCTGCTGGACGCCTCGAAGATCCTCCTCACGCAGGCTGACGAGCAGGAACAGGCCAGTACAGGTGCAGCCGGAGGACCGTCCGGGGGTCCCGCGGGGCCCACAGCCCCCGGGATGCCGGGCACCGCAGCTCCTGGCCCGCTCGACACTGTCCTCGGCGCAGCGGCAAGCCCTGGCTGGTGGGGTGCCAACGCCGCAGTGACCGGGGCCGGGCTTTACGCGGACGACCTACTGGCCACCATGGCCAAGGGCGGGCTGCTCACGAAACTGACCAACTGGCCCTGGCTCAGCGCGCAGTACGCCCAGGTTCCGGGCGTTGGCTATATGCGCGGAACACAGCTCCTCAACGGCACTTCCATGCTGGGACGCCTGTCAGGAGGCCTGGGCATCATCACGGGCGCGTTTCAAATGGCACATGGCATGGAGACCGGCAATACCGGAATGGCGATCGATGGAGGCGTCTCCACCGTCCTTGCCGCCGGAAGCTTTATTCCCGGGGCCGGCCCATTCTTCGCAGTGGCAGGGATCGCCTGGGGCGGCATGGGCCTGCTCGCCTCGAACCTCGGCTACGGTTCAGCCTCAGAAATGGTCGCAGATGCCGCTACAAAGACCGTGGACGCTGTGGCCGACGGCGCAAAGAAGACCGTGGACGCTGTGGCCGACGGTGCCAAGAAAGTGTGGGGCTGGGTCACCTGAAGCCCGGCTTCCCTAGAATAAGACCTGAGACCTGTCGACCCTAAGGCTGCTGTGACTACTCAAGAAGAAGCACCCCTGCTCATCACCGAACACGAGCTCATCGCCCTGATTGCCCTGGCCGGAACCGCGGGCGCACTGAAGTGCCAGAGTCTATTCAGGCTTGACCACGCTGCCGGTGCACCGCTCGAACAGGCGGGAGTGGCCACCCTCCTGGAACGCGGACTCATGACAATCGAAGGGGAGAGCCTGGTGCCGGCCGGGCCGGCCACCAGCGTGGCAGGAGTCCTGGCTGACTCCGATGCCTGGCTTGAGGTTGCCCTGGTAACGCCCAAGGCCGAACACGTCTACTTCCTGTTCGGCTCGGGTAACGGCGCATTGGTCCTCAGCCTCAGCAAGTACGGTGTCCACGAACTGCGGCCCCTGACCAATGCCGACGGCATGTTCACCACCGCCGTGGAGATGGTCGCCTTCTACCTTGGCACCGCTCCGGACGGACGCCCGGCGGCAGGTACGGTCCGCCGGCACCTTTCGGACGGCACCTTCCACGCCGTCCACGTCAAGGCGGCGCCCGACGGTTCCCTGGAGATCGTCACCGGCGACGATGCACAGCCTGCCCCCGCGGCTCTGGGCCCGGACGACCTCGAGGACCGGCTGCGCCAGGGACTGGGCCTGCTTCCGGCATGACACAGCACATTCCTTTTCCCGCCGGGGCGCCCGTGCATTCGCTCGACCATTGGCTCTCCCCCGAACTGGCCCGGGTCAGCCCGCCGAACGCACCGTCCCGGCTACGGCAACTGGCCGATGCCCAGGGAACCTTGGCGGCCGGTTGGAGCGGCGCGATCGCCGGCGGACCCGTCCTGGCGCTGGCAGGCGCCTTCTTCTCCGTCATGTCGGGGAACCCGCCTGCAGCGCTCGTCCTGGTCCCGCTGGGGGCTGTGCTGACGGTGCTGGGCCTCTATGGATGGAAACGGGTCCGGTCTGCCCTGCCCCGGACCGACAGGGTCCTGATCAGCCGTGGCCCCGGATCCGCCCGCGGCGGCATCGCCATGGTGTCGTTCCTGGGAGTCATTCTCGTCGGGATCATGTTCCTGTACCTGCCCTCTGCCGCGGCGAAGGGCGGCGCCGTGGCCGCAACGCTGGTGGGCGCCTTCGTGCTCCTCCTGGCCCTCCTGGTCGCGTGCATCATAGTCCCATCCACGGTTATGGGCCGGGCCCGGCAGTCGTTCCGCCTGCGGGTGCAAACCAACCCGAAGCTTCGCAGGGCAGTCGAGGAGGACCTGGCCGTGTGGCGCGATCCGTACGGCAACGCCGCCTACGGCCCGCTCTGACATCCGGTAAGCGCCAGGAGTGTGTGGTGGGCAGCCGCTGGACATTTGACGGGCATATCGCCGGTATTGGCACTGCCTCCGGATTGCGCGCCGTGGTGGGGATCTGGCAGGAGTCCCCCTTTGGGGCATTCGCCGATGTCATGGTGCAGGAACCTTCGGGACACCGGGTGCTGCTGGCGCCAACACCCGAAGTGGCCGACTTCATTGCGTCCACCTACAGCTTCGATGAGGTGCGGGTAGTGGATGTCCGTGCCCGGTTGGCGGACGGCGCCTTGGCGGTCGACGCCGGGTCGCTGGAAATACGAGCTGTCACCGGAGCGAGGACTTACCTCGGTTCTGCCCTGCGTGCGGTACCCCGGCGCCTTGCTGTCCACCCCCGCTGGCTCGCCGCTGTCAACCCCCTTGCCGCCCTGGCAGCTCCCGGCGCCCGCACTTACGGAACTGCCGGCAGCGGCAGGATGGAGTATTACGGGGTGACGGACCTGCACCACCTGGCCTCCGCCGTCGCCAGCTGGGAAGGGTCCGACGCCGGAGTGCTGGCTCCCATCCATCCTGCAGTCACTTTTGGGTTCAGCAGCGTCCCGCCCAGGCCCAGTGTGGCTCGCGTGCGCACCACAGTGGAAGAACGATGAGCGGAACGGCCCTGACGTCAAAAACCCGGGCGCAGGCCCTTGGTTTCGCCCAACGCCCCGGCATTTGATGGTCAACAGCCACCAAATCCACGCCCGCTGGCGTCAGCGCCGCCAAGGGCCAGGACGCCGCTGATTTCAGGGCTTCCCCGCCTCATCTACAGTGAGCTGGGATTCGAACATCCTGAAGTACCTGCCGCGCAGCGCCACCAGCTCCTTGTGGGTGCCCTGCTCCACGATCCGTCCGTCCTCCAGCATGTACACCACATCCGCCTTTTCGATGGTGGCGAGACGGTGGCTAATGGCGATGATGGTGCTGCCGCGGTCCGCGAAGAGCCGGGTGAAGATCCTGTGCTCGGCCAGTGCGTCGATGGCGGACGTTGGCTCGTCCATCACCATGAAGGACGCGTCCCGGTAGAAGTTCCTGGCCATGGCAAGGCGCTGCCACTGGCCGCCCGACAGGCCGCTTCCCTTCCGGCCACGAGGGTCCCCCATCCAGTTGCTGACGTGGTTGTCCAGGCCGTTGGGCAGCTTGTTGATGAAATCCAGCGCCTCGGCGTTTGCGGCGGCGCGCCGGATCCGCCCGTCGTCGCGCGCACCCTCCACGTCGCCGAAGTAGATGTTTTCGGCCGCCGTAGCGAACTCGTACTTGAGGAACTCCTGGCTGAGCACTGCCAGGTGACGGTGCCAGGAGGTGACGTCGACGGCGGCCAGGTCCACACCGTCGAGCAAGACCTGCCCGGAGTCGGGGCGGTAGAGGCCGGCGAGGATGCGGATCAGCGTTGACTTGCCGGCGCCGTTCTCCCCCACGACGGCGATGTGCTGGCCTTGCCGGATGGTGAGGCTGATGCCCCGGATCACCTCGATGTCGCTGCCGGTGTAGGTAAAGCGGATGTCTTTCAGCTCCACTTCCTTCGGCGCTGCCAGCAGCGGCGGTGCGTCTTCCGAGTGCACGGGCATCGCCATGAACAGCTCGTAGTCCTTCAGGTTGGCGAGGTCTTCGTCGATGGAGCTCAAGGAGGACACGAGGTTGTTCGCGGTGGACAGCGCGCGGCTGACGATTTGCTGGACGTAAAGGAACTGGCCAACCGGGGCTGCGCGGGCGATGATCTGGCCCACCACCCAGATCAGTGAGACCACCTCGGCACCGTATTGCAGCGCATCTGCAGCCAGCTGCCGGGGGATGTAGCGCCGCTGATAGTCGAGGCGGCGCCGCTCGTCTGCATCACGGAGCCGGGAACGCAGGTCCATGAGGAAACCAACGATGCCGTACAACCGCATCTCGGCGATGTGCTGGGGGCGGAGGAGGTTGGTTTCAATCATGCGGCGCTGGCGCCGCGAGTCCACCTGCGTGTTCCAGTGCGCTATCTGCTCCCGGGAAAGTTTGAACTGCAGGTAGACGCTGGGGACGATGGCCACCAGGACGATGACGGCGATCCACCAGCTGACCAGCAGCAGGGCGCCGATGGCCAGGATGACAGAGATGAGCTGGGTGAAGATGGCGGCAATCCTGTCCAGGACACGTGCGTAGGAATCGGAGAACCGCTTGGCACGGTCGTAGAGGTCCACCGTTTCTTTATCGTCGTAGCGCCAGAACTCAAGGGACAGGAAGCGCTCATACATTTGGTCCCCCACGATGGCGCCTACCTTGAAACTCATCAGCTGCTGGATGTACCGGTCAACGCTGTTGAAGGCACCCCAGAACAGGCCCAGCGCGGCAGTGACGATGACGTAGACAACCGCAAGGCGCCCCGCTCCGCCGTCGCCCGCGTATGCTGCTGCCAAGGCTGTGGTGGTGAGGGATGCGAAGTACGTGGTGACCAGCGGCAGCACGGCTGAAATCAGTGAGCCGAGCACCTTCATGACCACGGCGCCCGGCGAGGCCCGGAAACTTACCCGCAGCACTTGGGCTACTGCACGGGCGTAAGGCCGTATCGCAAGCCGCTGCTGGGGTGCCCGCTTTGGGCTCAGTTCCGCCGGGTGGCGTGATTGGGACATGGAATCAGCCTATTACCGCCGGCTGCCCGGGACACGGCGGGTCTTAGTACTTCTCGCCGTACTCGTACTCCGGAAAATCAAAGCACGCACTGTACCCCTCCACCCGCAGCGCTTCCCGGCCGCCCAGGAAGGGCAAAAAATTGGGATGGGCAGAAATGCCCATCCCAATTTCAGGTCTCTAGCGGGAACCGTAGTTCGGCGCCTCGACGGTCATCTGGATATCGTGCGGGTGCGATTCCTTCAGGCCGGCCGAGGTGATGCGCACGAACTTGCCGCGGACCTTCAGTTCGGGAATCGTCGGCGCGCCGGTGTAGAACATGGTCTGGCGGAGGCCGCCCACCAGCTGGTAGGCCACGGAGGACAGCGGTCCGCGGTAGGCCACGCGGCCCTCGATGCCTTCGGGGATCAGCTTGTCGTCGCCGGACACGTCCGCCTGGAAGTAGCGGTCCTTGGAGTAGGAGGTGTTCTTGCCGCGCGACTGCATGGCACCCAGGGAGCCCATGCCGCGGTAGGACTTGAACTGCTTTCCGTTGACGAAGATCAGGTCGCCCGGGGACTCGTCGCAGCCGGCCAGCAGCGAGCCGAGCATGACGGTATCGGCTCCCGCAACCAGGGCCTTGCCGATGTCGCCGGAGTACTGCAGGCCGCCGTCGGCGATCAGCGGCACACCGGCCGGGATAGCAGCCTTGGCGGATTCGTAGATGGCGGTGATCTGCGGGACACCGACGCCGGCCACCACGCGGGTAGTGCAGATGGAGCCGGGACCAACGCCCACCTTGATGCCGTCGGCGCCGGCGTCGATCAGTGCCTGGGCACCTTCGCGGGTGGCAGCCTGGCCGCCGATGATGTCCACATGGGCCGCTACGGGGTCCGACTTCAGCCGGCGGATCATGTCCAGCACACCCTGCGAGTGGCCGTTTGCGGTGTCGACAAACAGGGCGTCGACGCCGGCGTCCACGAGGGTCATGGCACGCTCCCAGCCGTCCCCGAAGAAGCCGATGGCGGCACCAACACGGAGCCGGCCCTCGTCGTCCTTGGTGGCCAGGGGGTACTGCTCGGCCTTGGTGAAGTCCTTGGTGGTGATCAGGCCCTTGAGCCGGCCCTGCTCATCCACCAGCGGGAGCTTCTCGATTTTGTTTGTGGCCAGCTTGTGCGAGGCTTCCTCACGGCTGATCCCCACATGTCCGGTGACCAGGGGCATCTTGGTCATGACATCGCTGACCAGCCGCAGCGGAAAATCGGACTCGGGTACGAACCGGGTGTCGCGGTTGGTGACGATGCCCAGCAGGCGGTTGTCCTCGTCCACCACGGGCAGTCCGGAGACGCGGTAGTGGGCGCAGAGATCATCCAGTTCCCGCAGCGTGGCCTCGGGGCGGATCGTCAGCGGGTTGGTGATCATCCCCGACTCGCTGCGCTTGACCCGGTCCACCTGGTCCGCCTGGTCGGCGATGGACAGGTTGCGGTGCACCACGCCCAGGCCGCCCTGGCGGGCCATGGCGATCGCCATGCGGGACTCGGTGACCGTGTCCATGGCAGCGGAGAGCAGCGGCGTCTGCACCGTGATCCGCTTGGAAATCCGCGAGGACGTGTCCGCCTCCGAGGGGATGACATCCGTGTGGCCCGGGAGGAGCAGGACGTCGTCGTAGGTCAGGCCAATGAAGCCAAAGGGGTTGTGTTCGGGCTCGGTCATAAGTGCGCCTCTTACCTTGGTTGCTGGGTCACGGGTAGGGGTTGCAGCCGATGACCAGCCCGTCATTACGGAACCGGCCTGTGCAGACGATCCTGCGGGACCACCGTGGGGTACGGCGTTCCGGGGGCAGAAAGTGTTGAGTAAATATTAGAACCTCGGCGCCGATCCCCCTATTCCAGCCCGGCAATGTGAGCAACCGCACGTTCCCCACCCCCTGACCTCGCAAGCCATGCCAGCGAACTCCACGGGCGTGGGCGCCAGCAGGTGTTCAGCTCCAGCCCGTGGCAGCCAGCAGCCGCTGCTCGAACATGGGAATCATGGTCTCCACGTAGGTCCTGGTCAGGTGGTTATCGTCCTTGTAGACGTACACGTTCCCCACCACGGCAGGGCAGACGCCCCGGGCACAGATGAAGTCGCTCATGTCCATCAGGTGCAGCCCTTGAAGTTTGCCGCGGAAATTCTCCAGGGGCGACGGCTCCACCAGGGACTCGGCCAGCGAAGGGTTGCAGGCGGGATCATCGGCGCCGTTCTTCTGTGCGCACTGAGGCATGTTGAAGGTGAACCGCGGGTTGTCGCGGATGCCCACGACCTCGATTCCTGCGTCCGCGAACGGCTTCACGCCGTCAAGGTATCCCGGCACTTCTGTCTCGAACGGTGCTTCCTCATGGGTCAATGACGCCACCGTAAATACGGCATCAGGCCGGTGTTCCAGGACGTAGGCGGAGCTGGCCTTGTTATAGGCATTGCACGCGGCATTCCTGCTGTCCGATTGGGCACCGAAGCGGCAGGCGGGCATCAGGAGGGTCACCAGTTCCCAGCCACGGGCAGCCGCCACCGGAGCCAGCGCGGCCAGGTACTGCTGGGCGTGGGAGTCTCCCAGCACCACGATGCGCTTGCTGGCGGGTTCCGCCGGAAGCTCCTGCCGGCAACCCGCCAGGATCGGATCGCTGGTGGCGTTGGCGCCTGTGCAGGGAGAGTCGATCCCGGCCCAGTCATTGTCCAGCGCGGCCGGTCCCGGAATGGTCCTGGCCTTGGGCGCAGGCGAGTTTTCGTTCCCCGGGGTGAGCACCAGGGCCCCCGGCGTGAGCTCACGTGGCTGTGCCGCCGTCGCGCTTTCCTCCGCAGTGAGCGACGTCTGCCAGAGGGCGACGGGCCCGGCCAGCAAGGCACCGCAGGAAATAACGACGACGGCGGTCCGCCAGGCCCGCAGCTTGGGCCAGTGCCAGTCGCGCAGCGGCTTCTCCACGAAGCGGGTGGTGAGGACGGCAAGCACGATGGAGGCGGCGACGATGCCCAGTCCCTGGGTAAGGTTTGGTGCCTCCACACCGGTGGCTGCGAGCGTCAGCACGAGGACAGGCCAGTGCCAGAGGTACAGGGCGTAGGAGTTGTCACCCAGTGCGACGGCGGGGCGGCTGCTGAGGAAGCGGTCCACGCCGAACCGGCTGCCGCTCTGTCCTGCGAGGATGATGGCGGCTGCGGCCAGCGTTGGCCAGAGCGCCACGAACCCGGGGAAGGCCCGGTCGACGGTCAGGAGCAGCCCGCAGGACACCATGGCTGCCAGGCCTGCCCAGCCAAGGACCACCCGCAGCGCCCGGCCGGGTTTGAGGTACGGCAGGGCCAGTGCCAGCAGGGACCCGAGCGCAAACTCCCAGAACCGGGCGCGGGTGTCGAAGTAGGCGTACGCCTGGTTGGTGGCCGTCTG
The DNA here is from genome assembly GCA_035475035.1 of Arthrobacter sp. Classification (GTDB taxonomy): domain Bacteria; phylum Actinomycetota; class Actinomycetes; order Actinomycetales; family Micrococcaceae; genus Arthrobacter. Next base: position 5,287 of record DATIMT010000368.1, on the reverse strand, counting down.
GTCAACGGAGTAGGCGAGGGACACCATGAATACGGTCCCGAAAACCACTGCCAGCAAACCCCGGTAGGTCAGCCCGTCCAGCACGGGAATCCGGCGCAGCCCGTTCAGTAACGCGGCGGCAGCAGCGAAAATCAGCGGCCACAGGATGAACACCTGCCCCTGGATGGACAGGGACCAGAAGTGCTGCAGCGGGCTGGCCCCGGCGTGGTCCTGCGCGTAGTAGTCCACTGCGTTGTCTGCCAGGAGCCAGTTCTGTCGGTAGAGAAGCGATGCCCACGCCTGGTCGAGCACCTGCGGCCAGCGGCCTTGGGGCAGGATCAGCCAAGTGCCTGCCAGCACTCCGAGGATCACCACGACGGCGGCCGGCAGCAGGCGCTTGAAAAGGTGCAGCCAGTGCGCCAGGAGCTGGAAAGGTTGGCCCGACTCTGCCTTGCGGACGAAGGACAGGGTGAGCAGGAAAGCCGAAATCAGCAGGAAGATGTCCACACCGCCGGACACCCGGCCCAACCAGACGTGGTAGGCCACCACCATCAGGACAGCCAGGGCGCGGAGCCCCTGGACCTCGGGGCGGAACGTCGGTTTGCGCGGCCGGCCAGCCGGGCGTCCTGCGGGTGCCGGTGCCTCCTTGGTTCCCAAAGCAGACACGCAAACCCCTTTATTACACCGGCCAGTCAAAGGCTTAAGCCTATGCATCGGCGCTGGTCACGGCCAATTTAGAGAGCTGGGTCACCCTGGAGCCGGCGCCCCCGATCCTGGAAACCCGAGCTTGGAAAGCCGGGGACCACAGCTGCACACGGACTATGCTGGCCCCAACCATCGAAGGGAGCCGCCGTGGTAGTGCAGCTGCGTATCTGCGTGCCCGGGGAGCTGTCCGCCGTGACCCTCAAGACCTGCCGCGACCAGCGGGGCGTGGCCGAAGTTGCGTTGGTGCCGGGCGCGTCCGTAGTGCCGCCGGGGGACGTGATCGACGTCCTGATCGCCCGGGAGTCAGTGGACGAACTGCTCGAGAAACTGGAGATCCTGAAGGTCCAGGACATGGGATCCATTGCCATGACCACGCCGGAATTTGTCTTGTCCAGAGAAGCGGACCGGGCGGAGCGCGCGGCACCCGGGGACGGCGCCGATGCCGTGATCTGGGATGACGTGACGCGGCAAACGGGCGAGGACTCCCGGCTGACGTGGAACTTTCTTGCGTTCCTGGTGCTGGCAACCCAGCTCGCCGGAATCGGCATCGTCACCGACTCCCCCATTGCCATTGTCGGCGCCATGGCGGTGGGGCCTGAATTCGGACCGCTGGCCGCCCTCGCCGTCTCGCTGACCACCCGGCAGTGGAAGCTTGGCCGGCGCGCCGCTGCTGCCCTGGGGGTCGGCTTCCCGGTTGCAATGCTCTTGGCGGCACTGACGGCGTGGCTTTCAGTTCCACTCGGCCTTTTCCCGCGCGATGCCCTGGACAAGGGCTCAGCAGTCGAATTTATCTACCACCCGGGCCCCTATTCACTGATCGTTGCCGTGCTGGCAGGCATTGCCGGAATGCTCTCCATCATCGGCCGGCGCTCCGCAGCACTGATCGGTGTCTTCATCTCGGTGACCACCGTGCCGGCGGCAGGTTACGTTGCGGTGGCCCTGGTCCTGGGGGAATACCAGAAAGCGGCCGGTTCGGCCCTCCAGTTGCTGCTCAATCTCGTGGGCATCGTGGTGGCCGCCGTCGCAGTTTTGCTTTTTTACCGGGTCGTCTCCAGACGCGTGCCCCACGGGGTGGCACGCAACCTGAAGCGCCAGCGGAGCGGGGTCCGCAACTAAGCGGCCGCCACGTCAACGTTCCGTTACGGACGCAGCAGGGCACGCAGCGTCTGGATCGTATCCGCCTCAGCCGGGCCCTTGTCGTCCCGGTAGCGCTTGACGCGGGCAAACCGCAAGGCAATCCCGCCCGGGTAGCGCGGTGACTGCTGCACGCCGTCGATGGCGATTTCGACGACGGTGACCGGTTCAACCCAGACAGTACCGGCGGTGCGCCGCACCTCAAGTTCCTGGAACCTTTCCGTCTGCCAGCGCAGCAGGGCATCGGTGAGGCCCTTGAAGGTCTTCCCCACCATCACATAGCTGCCCGGTTCACCGAACTCCCCGCCGGGGTCCAGCGCCCCAAGGTGCAGGTTGGACAGCATTCCGGTGCGCCGCCCGGACCCCCACTCGCAGGCGAGCACCACGAGATCGTATGTCAGCACAGGTTTTACCTTCACCCAGTTGGCCCCACGCCGGCCGGCCGCATAAGTGGACCCGATGGCCTTAACCACAACGCCCTCATGCCCTGCGGCAAGCGCGTCCTGCGATACGCGTTCCGCAACGGCCGGATCAGACGTGACCTCCCCCGGTATCCGGTACTCCGGCGCGATCCGTTCGAGCTCGCTGATCCGTGCTGACAGCGGCTCATCGAGCATGTCCCGCCCATCGATATGCAGCACATCGAAGAACCAGGGATGCAGCACCGTTTCACGCGCCGCATCAGCGCCGAAGCGCGCCATGGTTTCCTGGAACGGCCGCGGACCGCCTTCCTCGTCAAGGGCAAGGGTTTCCCCATCAAGAATTACGTCACGCACCCGCAGCCCGCGCACCACGTTCACTACCTCGGGGAGCCTGTGGGTCACGTCGGCGAGGTTGCGCGTGTAGATGCTGACATTGTCGCCGGCACGGTGGACCTGGATGCGGGCGCCGTCGAGCTTGTACTCCACGGAGGACTCCCCCGTCGCTTCCAGGGCTGCACCGGGGCTGGCCGCGGTGGCTGCGAGCATCGGCTGCACAGGGCGGCCCACCACCAGGCCGACGGCGTCAAGCTCGGCTTCGGTGCCCGTGATGGCCAGCAGGGCGGTTCCGCCCAGGTCACCGGAAAGCATCGCGGCACGCCGGACTGCTTCGGCGGGCTTGCCGGACGCGCGGGCAACAGCATCCGTCAGCACTCCTTCCAGGGCGCCGCTGCGCAGTTCGCCAAGGAGGACGCCGGCGATGAATGACTGTTCGGGCCCGGTGGCTGCCGCCATGAGCTTCCGGAGGGTGGCTGCGCGCCCGGCGGCCGATCCGGTACCGGCTGTGGCGAGCAGCCGGTCAAGGACAGCATCAAGGTCGGCCAGGGTAAGGCTGGGCTCGACGGCGGGTGCCTCCTTGGCCGCTGCCACGGCGCTCCAGCCGACGCCCACGCGCCCCTGGCGTGGCTTGGCAACAAGCCAGCCCACCGCCGTCGGGATCTCCGCAGGCTCAAGCTTTCCCAGCAACTGGGCCAGCGCGTCCACCTTCGCCAGCCGGGAGCGGGTGGCGGTGACAGCCTCCACGGTTTTGACGAGCTCAAGGAGCAGCATGGCACCATCCTGCCACGGCTCTGGACAGGGCCGGCGGCGCCGTTCCACAATGGGCGCGTGGGACTCATCGCAGCGAACCTGTTCATTACCCTCGACGGTGTCTACCAGGCGCCCGGCGGCCGGGACGAAGACAATGATGGCGGGTTCGACTTCGGCGGCTGGCAGGCGCCGGTATCCGACGACGAATCCGGCGGTGCAATAGCATCGGAAATTGCCAGGATGGATGCCCTGCTCCTTGGCCGGAAGACCTACGACATCTTCTCGGCCTATTGGCCCCACCAGAGCGGGAGCATCGCCGATAGCCTTAACCGGGTACCCAAGTTTGTGGTGTCCGGCTCCCTGGCCGATCCTGCATGGGCAGGCACCACTGTGCTGCCGGACGCGCTGGCAGCGGGCAGGCTCCGGGATGAGTATCAGCAGGTGCACATGTTCGGCAGTGGCGTCCTCATCCGTTCTCTGCTGGAAGCAGACGTGCTTGACCGCCTGCATCTCTGGCTGTATCCGGTCACGCTGGGGCAGGGCAAGCGCCTCTTCGACGCCGGGACCGTGCCCGCCACGTTCCGGCTCGCCGAGCCGGCACGCAGCTTCCCAAAGGGAGCCGTCTCGCTGGTCTACGAGCGGGCAGGAGACGTGGAGACGCAGGAGATGGCGGCAACTTAATCCCCAGGGCATCCTGCGAAGGGCACGAAAAAGGCTGGCCCGGCAGATGCCGGACCAGCCTTTTATACGACAGGGCTGGGCCCACGCCGGCGAGGGCCCCAAGTCGAGCGAAGCGAGACTTGGGAGCCGGCGGGGACTAGTGGCTGTGGCCTGCGTGCTCGTCTTCTTCGGCCGGCTTCTCCACGACAAGGGTCTCGGTGGTGAGAACCAGGGCGGCGATGGACGCCGCGTTGCGGAGGGCTGCACGGGTGACCTTGACGGGGTCGATGACGCCCGCGCCGATCAGGTCCTCGTACTCGCCGGACTTGGCGTTGAACCCGTTGTTGACCTCCAGGTCAGCGACCTTCGAGGTCACCACGTAACCGTCGAAGCCGGCGTTCTGGGCGATCCAGCGCAGCGGCTGCACCAGGGCGCGGCGGACAATGCCGACGGCGGCGGCAGCGTCGCCTTCGAGGGCCTTCACGGCGGCGTCCTCATCCAGTGCCTTCAGGGCGTGGATCAGGGCGGAGCCACCGCCGGCAACGATGCCTTCTTCCAGGGCAGCGCGGGTGGAGGACACGGCGTCCTCGATGCGGTGCTTCTTTTCCTTCAGCTCAACCTCGGTTGCGGCACCCACCTTGATGACGCCGATGCCGCCGGCCAGTTTGGCCAGCCGCTCCTGGAGCTTTTCGCGGTCCCAGTCGGAGTCGGTGCGGGTCACTTCGGCGCGCAGCTGGGCAACGCGTGCGGCCACGTCCTCGGCAGATCCTGCGCCGTCGACGATGGTGGTGTTGTCCTTGGTGACGGTGATGCGGCGGGCGGTACCCAGCACCTCCAGGCCAACAGTGTCCAGGCTAAGGCCCAGCTCCGGGGAGACAACCTGCGCACCGGTGAGGGTGGCGATGTCCTGCAGCATGGCCTTGCGGCGGTCACCGAAGCCGGGAGCCTTGACGGCAACAACGTTCAGGGTTCCGCGGATACGGTTGACGATGAGCGTGGACAGGGCCTCGCCGTCGACGTCCTCAGCAATGATGAACAGCGGTTTGGAAGCCTGGAGTGCCTTTTCCAGCAGCGGCAGGAATTCCTGGATCGAGGAGATCTTGCCCTGGTTGATCAGGATGAGCGCGTCCTCGAGGACTGCTTCCTGGCGTTCTGCATCAGTGACGAAGTACGGGGACAGGTAGCCCTTGTCGAACTGCATGCCCTCGGTGAGGACCAGTTCGGTCTGGGTGGTGGAGGACTCTTCGATGGTGATGACGCCATCCTTGCCCACCTTGCCGAAGGCCTCAGCGAGGAGCTCG
>DATIMT010000367.1:0-8046 GCA_035475035.1 Arthrobacter sp. | reverse complement strand
GATCAGGAAGTATGGCTTCGAATAGAGATCCTGAATCCGATACCGACGCCGAGGGCGGCCAGTCCGGCGGAGTGCAATCCGTTGAGCGCGCCCTGACCGTACTGGAGATCCTGGCCAGGGAGGGCCACGCGGGCGTGAGCGAAATAGCCGAAGAAATGGGCATCCACAAGTCCACGGTCTCCCGGCTGATGGGTTCGCTGGTGACCCGCGAGATGGTCCACCAGAACAGTGAGCGAGGCAAGTACCAGCTCGGATTTGGGATCCTGCGCCTGGCCAGTTCCATCCCGGGCAGGCTGAGCCTGGTCCACGAGGCAAGGCCTGTCCTGGAGAGCCTGGCGGAAGAGTTCAAGGAAACCGTCAATCTGGCTGTCTTGCGCTCCAACTACGCCGTGAACGTGGACCAGGCCATGGGTCCCTCCACCCTGGCCACCTACGACTGGGTGGGAAGCCTGACCCCGCTGCACGCTACTTCCAGCGGCAAGGTCCTCCTGGCGGCACTGGAGGCGGACGACCGGGACCGAATCCTGAAGGAGACGGGCCTGACTGCCCGCACCGCCCGCACCGTCACCAGCCGGAAGGAGCTGGACGCCCAGCTCCTCGACGCCGCGGCCAAGGGATACGCGGTGGTGCGGGAGGAATTCGAGATCGGCCTGAATGCCGTGGCCGTGCCTGTCTACAACCACCAGGGCGTGGTGATCGGCGCCCTCAGCATCTCCGGGCCGGCATTCCGGTTCGAGCCCGAGAAGATCCCGGGCCTGCTGGAAACCCTCAAGGACGCGGGACTCAAAGTCAGCGCCAACATGGGTTACAAGCAGCGTTAAACGCCGCCACTCAACGTTGGGCTGGGCGCCAATTCCCACGACCACCACATTGGCCGGCCGGTAGCTGCCGCCGGCCAACCGGAGCCCGGTGACGCCCCCGTCTTCGATGCCTAAAAGTTCAATGTCGGGACGGCAGATCAAGTTGATCCCGTTGGTGGTGTGCAGCGTCGCCGCTGCACCTATGTCCTCGCCCAGTTGCGGGGCGAGCGGAACCCGGGTGTTGTTGACCACGTGACGGGCGATGCCGCGGATGAGGGCCGCCGTGGCCGCCACATACGGACCGTCCATTCCCCGCCTTTTGCGCAACAAAAGGCGCACTCTGCAACAGAGTGATTGATACTACAACCGCTGTCAAGAAGTAGCCGGAGGCGCGATCGGCAGCTGCGTAACATCACGGACGTCGAGAAAGAATCCTTGACAAAGGGAGTGGCGTAAATCACTCTGTTGCGTAACACGAAGTGCGTTGCCGCTTACACAACTCACTTGGCCACCAGGAATGCAGAAAGTCGATCGCAGCTCGGCTGCCCTACCCCCTTGACTACGTGCAGCAAGCACAATCCCAAAACGTTCCCCGACGTTGGCCGGAGCCACAGCGGATTTCCTCTGCGCTGGCGCCCGGCAAAGTCTCTACCCCCCCGAAGCATGCGGTTCCAGCCTCCACACAAGCAGGAGTAAAGCCATGAACAACCCCTCCATCTCAGTTCGCGACCTTTGGAAGGTCTTCGGACCAGGGGGAGAGAAGATCCCAGGAAATCGGGAACTTTCTGCCCTTAGTTCTGCAGAATTGCTTGAACGCACCAGCTGTGTTGCCGCGGTCCGCAACCTGAGCTTCGACGTTGCAAAAGGCGAGGTCTTCGTGGTCATGGGACTGTCCGGATCGGGAAAATCCACCCTGATCCGCTGCCTGACCAGGCTCATCGAACCCACCTCGGGACAGGTTTTGGTGGACGGCAGCGACGTCCTGCAGGCCGGCGTGGCAGAACTTCGTGAGCTCCGCAGGCGGAAAGTGTCGATGGTCTTCCAGCACTTTGGGCTGCTGCCGCACCGTACAGTGCTGGACAACGTCTCTTATGGACTGCAGATACGGGGCATGGCCAAGAACGAACGCCACGCCAAAGCCCGGGAGATCATCGAACTTGTTGGACTCAAGGGCTACGAACAGCACTACCCGGACCAGCTTTCCGGCGGTATGCAACAGCGCGTCGGATTGGGCCGGGCCTTAGCCGGAGACCCCGACACTATCCTCTTCGACGAGCCCTTCTCAGCCCTGGACCCACTCATCCGCCGTGACATGCAGGCAGAAGTCATCCGGCTGCACAAGGACATGGGCAAGACCATGGTGTTCGTGACGCACGACCTCGCGGAAGCCCTGAAACTCGGTGACCGCATTCTGATCATGCGCAACGGCGAACCCGTACAGTGCGGCACTGGAGACGATCTGGTGGGCTCACCGGCAGACAAATACATCGAAGACTTTGTCTCCGAAGTCCCCCGCGCCGACGTCTTGACCCTCAAGTGGATCACCCACCCCCTCGCGGACACGACCCCGGTGGACGCCCCGGTCCTGAATTCACGGATGATCATCCGTGACGCCATCCCGGCGGTAATGCATTCCTCGTGCCCTGTCCTTGTCGAAGAGGGCGGCAGGATCACCGGCCAGATTGACCGGGACAGCATCCTTTCCGTGCTGCAACCTGCAGAAGCGGCGGCCTGATGTCCGCCCTTCTCCAGGAACGGGCAACAGCCCAGCCCACCCCGGCCATCGCCACCGAACCTCGCCGCAGGCCCAGCCGGCGCACCGTCCTGCTGCTCACCGCCGCCGCCATCTGGATCCTGGGCTTCCTTGTCCTGAACGGCACATCGACCCTGGCCTTGCCGGCTTCAGAGCTGACGGACCTGCACCGCTCCCTGAACCAGTTCAACGCCTGGGTCGCGGCAAACCGCGCGGACAACCCTGTCTTCCTGTACATCTTCACGCCCCTGCGGTCGGCGGTGGACGCAGTCGCAAACCTTTTCACCACCACGTTCGCGGCGACTACCACCGGACTCCGCCTGCCGGAAATCGGCTGGCTGGGAACGGTTGCCCTGCTTACCTGGATCGCCCTTGCCGTCGGGAACATCCGGGTGGCACTACTGACGGCCGCGGTTTTTGTCTTCTTCGGAATCCAGGGCCTGTTCGTCGAGGCCACCTACACCTTCGCCCTCGTCCTCACCTCTGTGCTGCTGACACTGCTGGTGGGAATCCCGCTGGGCGTGCTGGCAGGGATCTACGGCAGGGTGGCCAGGGTCATCACCCCCGTGCTGGACTTCATGCAGACGCTGCCCACGTTTGTGTACCTTGCCCCGCTTGCCCTGGTCTTCCTCATCGGGCCGGCCTCAGCAGTGATCGCCACGGTCATTTACGCAGCCCCGCCCGTGATCCGCCTGACCGCCCATGGTATCCGGCGCATTCCTGACAACACCCGTGAGGCATCCGACTCGCTCGGCACAACGGGGCTGCAACGACTGCTCACCCTGCAGCTGCCCATGGCGCGCCGGACCATCGTGATGGGAATCAACCAAGGGACGATGGCAGCCCTTTCCATGGTGACAATCGCCGCCCTGATCGCAGCCCCGGGACTTGGCCAGACGGTGGTCAGGGCACTGCAGTCCCTGGACGTGGGCACCGCGGTCAACGCCGGGCTCTCCATCGTCCTGCTGGCCATCGTGCTGGACCGGGTGACCACGGCAGCAAGCCGCCGCGCGGAGCCCGGCTTCGCCCGCAAGCGCAGTGCGAGCCCCAAAACCCGCTTCATATTCCTCGCGGTTGCCCTGGCAGGTGTCCTGGTGATGGTGCAGTTGTCCAGGACCATGCTGTGGGCAGCAGCCTTCCCGCAGGACCTCAATGTGGGACCGGCGATAGTTCAAGCGGTGAACGCCGCCAGCCATTGGCTGCAGTCCAATCTGTCCCTCTTCACTGTGTCCCTGCGGGAAGGCGTCACCAACGGAATCCTGAACCCGTTCCAGTCGTTGCTGACCGATACGCCTTTCTACATCCTCGTCATCGTGATCGCCCTTGTGGCCTACGCTCTCGGAGGCTGGAAGCTCGCAGCCTTAACCACCGCCTGCCTCGGGGTCATCATCTACCTTGGCCTCTGGAGCGACTCCATGGTCACCCTTGCCGGAACCCTCGTCGCCACGGCCGTGGTGATGGTCCTGGGCATCGTCTTCGGAGTCGCCATGGGCCGGTCCAGCCGCGTCGACCAGCTCATGCGGCCCCTGCTTGACGCAGGGCAGACGATGCCCTCCTTCGTCTACCTCGTGCCTTTCCTCGGCCTCTTCGGAGCCACCCGCTTCACAGCGATCGTCGCCGGCATCATTTACGCCGCCCCTGTCGCCATCAAGATCACCGCTGACGGGATCGGCGGCATCTCCCCCACTGTTGTCGAATCCGCCGTCGCCAGCGGTTCAACCCCCTGGCAGGTGATCACGAAGGTGCAGCTTCCCATGGCCAGGCAATCCCTCGCACTCGCCGCCAACCAAGGCCTGATCTACGTCCTGGCAATGGTGGTGGTGGGAGCACTTGTAGGCGCAGGCGGCCTCGGATACGACGTCGTGGCAGGGTTCGTCCAGAGTTCCATATTCGGTAAGGGCCTTGCCGCCGGCCTTGCCATCGTGTTCCTCGGAATCATGCTGGACCGGATGACCCAGGCTGCTGCGGCCGCCCCGGCCCGCAGGATCCCCTCGCCCATCACGTGACCGGCGCCGATCCTGCACATGCCAGGAATTTTCACCCCACACAGCTTGCCGCCCACCCGGGCATAAAGACCCGTACGCCCCAACAAGGAGACCCAACATGAGAAAAGCTGAAAGGCTGATAAAACGCACCATGCCGGCAGTGGCTGGAGCTGCTGCCGCCGCCCTGCTCCTCGCAGGCTGCGGCGGTGCATCGGTAAACCAGACTGCCGCCGCGGCCGGTGCCACAGGAACCCCCTGCGGCAGCGTGAATGTAGCAATGAACGCCTGGGTGGGCTACACCGCGGACGCCGCCGTTTACAGCTACGTGGCGAAGAACAAGCTCGGCTGCACAGTGGTCCAGAAGGACCTCAATGAGCAGGTCTCCTGGCAGGGGTTCGCATCCGGCGAAGTGGACGTCATCATCGAAAACTGGGGCCATGCTGACCTGACCAAGCAATACATCACGGACCAGAAGGTGGCCGTTGACGCCGGCTCCACAGGCAACGAAGGGCACATCGGCTGGTACGTGCCGCCATGGATGGCAGAAAAGTACCCGGACATCACCGACGGCCAGAACCTCAACAAATACGCTTCAATGTTCACCACTTCGGAGTCCGGCGGAAAGGGGCAGGTCCTTGACGGCGACCCTGCCTTCGTCACCAATGACGAGGCGCTGGTAAAGAACCTGAACCTGGATTACAAGGTGGTCTTCGCCGGCTCGGAAGCGGCACTGATCCAGTCGTTCCGAACGGCGGAGCAGAACAAGACGCCCCTCCTCGGCTACTTCTACGAGCCACAATGGTTCCTCTCCGAGGTTCCGTTGAAGAAGGTAAACCTCCCGAAATGGACCGAGGGCTGCGACGCCAACCCGGAAAAAGTCGCCTGCGACTATCCGACGTACAAGCTCAACAAAATCATCTCCAAGAAGCTTGACGACAGCGGTTCGCCGGCAGCAAAGCTGGCCAAGGGGTTCACCTGGACCAACGAGGACCAGAACTCGGTAGCCACTGATATCCAAGGCGGAATGACCCCGGAAGCGGCGGCCAAGAAGTGGGTGGATGCACACCAAAGCGTGGTGGACGGTTGGCTTAGCTGACAACTATTCCTGTTTCCATACCAAGGGAAGCAGTCCGGAGGTTTCAGGCCCCGGGACTGCTTCCCTTGGTTTTGTCCGAAGGCGGAGAACCCGGTCACACCCGAATGCCGGCAGGCTGCTAACGCAGCGGGTCTAGGCGTTGAAGAGCGCCTCGCGGACCGCATGCTCGAATCCGCTCACGTGGACCTTGGCAAGCTCGGAAGCCCGTTCCTCGTCCCCGTCGATGACGGCGCGGAGCAGATCGAGGTGTTCATGCACATGATGGGACAGGTCAGGCAGGCGGTCGATCACCATGCACCAGATCCGCGTTGCCAGATTGTCGTACCGGATCAGGATGTCCTCCAGGTGCGGGTTGGCAGCGGCGGCATAGATGCCCTGGTGTACCCGGGCATCCAGCCGCAGCGTCTCCGTCACGGTTGCCGCGGCGACATCGAACGCTTCAACCTTCTCGAGCGTGGCGCGCAGCCCGGCCCGAACCGCAGGGGAGGCCACACGCGCGGCCCGGGCAGCCGCGAGGGGCTCGAGCTGGGCACGGATCTCCGAAATGAAGGAAAGGTCTGTCACGTCCACCCTGGTGGCGAAGGTGCCCCGCCGCGGATAGGTCTTCACCAGCCGGTCCAGCTCCAGCCGCTTCAGGGCTTCGCGTACCGGCGTGCGCCCCATGCCCAGGTTTTTAGCCAGGAGTTCGTCGTTCAGCAGCTCGCCGGGTTTGATTTCCAAGGTCAGCAACCAGTCGCGGATGCTCTCATAGGCGACGTCCGCCAGCGACTTCCTGCCGGCGTCGTCCGCCACCGCCAAAGCTTCGATTGCCACGCTGAGCCCCTTCTTCGGAAACCGGAAAAAACTATTGACCTCGCCTATGGACCAGTATACGCTGGCACTCAATCTAATATATCAGTCCGCAGCTTTTGAATATATCTAGAAGGAGGAGGGACATGACCCTCATCGAAACAGCTTCAGCAACCGCCACCCTGCCGGCGCTCAAGGAAGAGCATGCGCAGAAGTTCGTGCTGACCCTGTCCTGCCGTGAGCAGGCCGGAATTGTGCAGGCCGTGACCACATTCCTCTTCGAGCGTGGCTTCAACATCGACGAACACCAGCAGTTCGATGACAGCCTGCGCGAGACGCTCCACCTGCGCACAGCGTTCTCCGGCTCCCCCAGCTACACGCCGTCGATGCTCGAAGAAGAGTTTGCGGGCATCGCCAGCCGCTTCGACATGAAGTTCAGCTTCCACGACCAGACCCCCAAGCGCGTCCTGGTCATGGTGTCCAAGTTCGGCCACTGCCTGAACGACCTCATCTTCCGCTGGCGCGGCGGCAGCCTGGGCGGAGAGCTGGTAGCGGTGGTTTCCAACCACGAGACCCACCGCGCGATGGCGGAAGCGGCGGGACTGCCCTTCATTTACGTCCCTGTCACCCCGGACACGAAGGCCGACGCCGAGCGCCGGCTCCTGGAGCTGGTGGACGAGTATAACGCCGACCTCGTGGTCCTGGCCCGGTACATGCAGGTTCTCTCAAATGACCTGTGCCGCGCCCTGGAGGGCCGTGCCATCAACATCCACCACTCCTTCCTCCCCGGTTTCAAGGGCGCACGCCCCTACCACCAGGCTTACGACCGCGGCGTCAAGCTGGTGGGGGCCACGGCCCACTACGTGACCGCGGACCTGGATGAGGGCCCGATCATCGAGCAGGAAGTCATCCGCGTGGACCACACCTACGGCCCGGCGCAACTGTCCACGGTGGGCCAGGACGCCGAAGCGCTGGCCCTGTCCCGCGCCGTCCGCTGGCACTGCCAGCACCGGGTGCTGAAGGACCAGACCAGCACCGTGGTGTTCCGGTAAGCAGCCCCCGTCCGCAGACATAACCCGTAAAGCAGCAGGAGAGACTCCCTTGGAATCGTCACCACGCATCGTCATCATCGGAGCCGGCATCGTCGGCACCAACCTCGCGGATGAACTCGTCACGCGCGGCTGGAACAACATCACCGTCCTGGACCAGGGCCCCCTCAACATGCCGGGTGGCTCCACCTCACACGCCCCGGGACTGGTCTTCCAGACCAACCCCTCCAAGTCCATGGCCCTCTTCGCCAAGTACACCGTGGAGAAGCTGCTGTCCCTCACCGAAGACGGCGTCAGCTGCTTCAACCAGGTGGGCGGCCTGGAGGTTGCCACCACCGAGACCCGCCTCGCGGACCTGAAGCGCAAGCTCGGCTACGCCCAGGCATGGGGCATTGAGGGCTCCATCCTCTCCCCGGCCGAGTGCAAGGAGCTCTACCCGCTCATCAACGACGAGGACATCCTCGGCGGCCTCCACGTTCCCAGCGACGGCCTCGCTTTGGCCGCCCGCGCCGTCCAGCTGCTGATCAAACGCACCGAGGCCGCCGGCGTAAAGTACATCGGCAACACCGAAGTG
>DATIMT010000366.1:0-3560 GCA_035475035.1 Arthrobacter sp. | reverse complement strand
ACGGTGGGCTGGTCCTGGTGCACGGGGTCGTCCGCGACGCCCAGCAGCAGCTGTTCGTCCGTCCGGGGATTGGGCAGCTTGGAGAAATCGTAGGTCTTGGCCAGTTCATCCAGCCAGGGCTTCCGCGGGGGCTGGATGGCCAGGCTGTCCGCGGCATGCACGATGGTGGAGGTCATCCTCGCGATGTCGTTGGGCCCGGCCGGCTCCTGCACCACAGGTTTGTCCGGGGCCGGCGCTTCCCAGCTGGGACCGGAGCCGAAGGCCATCTCCACGATGTCGATCTGGGGCCGCTGCGGTTTATCAGTAGTCCAGCCACCGGCGTAGCCGGTCTGGAACCCCTGGATCCGGCCGGGCCCGGTCTTGGCGGCGCCGCGGCCCGGGATCGCGGGGTCGAAGTAGGCAGCGTCCGGGACGCCGAGGATGTCGGTGGCGTCGTCCTCGTCGGCCATCCGCAGCGCCACGCGGAGGTTGGTGTTGGCGCGGAGGTTGTCCTTGATGACGCCGGCGGGCCGCTGCGTGGCCAGGATGAGGTGCAGGCCCAGGGAACGGCCGCGGGCGGCCACGTCCACCACGCCGTCCACGAACTCGGGGACGTCGTTGGCCAGTGCGGCGAACTCGTCCACGATGATGACCAGGTACGGCGGGGCGTCCGGGTCCGCCTCGCGGTGCAGTGCCAGCAGGTCCTTGGCCTTTTTACGGTTCAGCAGCTGTTCACGGTAGTGCAGTTCCGCGCGCAGGGACGTCAGGGCCCGGCGCACCAGGTGCGGGGAAAGGTCGGTGACCAGGCCCACGGTGTGCGGCAGGTTGATGCAGTCGGCGAACGCGGCGCCGCCCTTGTAGTCCACGAACAGGAAGCTGACGCGGTCGGGACTGTAGGCGGCGGCCATGCCCATCACCCAGGACTGCAGGAACTCGGATTTACCGGCGCCGGTGGTGCCGCCCACCAAAGCGTGCGGCCCTTCGTTCTTCAGGTCCAGGTACAGCGGCTCAATGCCCTTGGATCCCACCAGGGCCCGGAGGGTGCCGTTGTCCTTGCGGTTGGCCACGGCGGTGGCGTGCACCGAGTTGTTTTCCGTCCAGCGCTCGGCAACGGCCTGCGGGTTGTCCAGGAAGTCCTTGCCGATCAGGGTTGCGTACGAGACGGCGCGGGGCAGGTCGGAGTCGTCGTTGACGGGTTTGCCCACGTCCACCACCGGCGCCAGCATCCGGGCCAGCTGGGCCGCGAGCTCCGCGTCGACGCTTTCGCAGCTGACCGGGTAGGTGTGGCGGCCCAGGCGGACCTGGCCGGTGGTGGTGCCGTGGTCACCGTCCACCACCATGAAGTCACGGCAGGCGGCAGGCAGCGCCTGGATGTCCGTGGCCACCCACAGGACATGGACGCCTGAGTCGGGACCCCGTTCGGCCAGCCGGGTGAGGCGGCCGCGGTCCACGGGGGCGTCGTCCTCCACGACCACCAGCACGGACGGGAGGACCGGCTCTTCGAGCTCGTGCTTCATGGGGTCGATGCCGGGGCGAAGATCGGGGCCGGACCGCTTGGCGGCAGCCTCGCGGGCGTCCACCAGGTCCTCGAGGCGTGCCACCAGGGAGGAGCCGCCGGCGGAACCGGCGGCCAGGTGGTCCCCGCCCAGGGGGCTGTAGCCCGAGCCCACGTGCGGCAGCCACTGCAGCCAGTTCCAGCGCCCGCGGGACTGCGCGGAGGTGATGGCGGTGAGGACCACTTCAGCCGGGGAATGCAGCCCCACCAGCTGCAGCACCATGCCGCGGGCTACGTCGTCCACCAGGCCGCGGGCGCCGGCGATTCCCAGGGCCCCTGAGGTGCGCAGCTGGGAGACCACCGGGACGCCTTCGATCTCGCTGAACTGCTTGATGCAGTCCTGGATTTCGCGGCTGTACTGGACCTCGGTGTCGTTGTTGGAGGGCTCTTCAAGGGGAATCCGCGACGGCGAGGTCCCCAGTCCGAACCGCAGGCCCAGGAACGAGGAGTGCTCCGGCCGGTGCGTCCACAGCAGCGGCCCCAGCTTGTAGATGGCGTCCACGGTGTCGCTGACGGACGGCGCTTCCTGCAGCCGGACCGCCCGTTCCACCTGCTGCAGCTCGGTGATGTCCTGCCGGAAGGCGGCCATGGAGGCGCGGAACTGCTTCAGCTGTTCCTTTTGCTGCTTCCTTGTCCGCATCTTCTGGTCCACGTAATGACCCACGATGAACAGGGGCATCATCAGCATGAACACCATGGAAAGCACGTTCTGCGTGACGGCGAAAATGACCGCACCCATCATCAGGGGCGCCACCAGCATGATGTAGGGGAACGGCTGGTCCTCGGGCCGCTTGGGCCCGGCGGGAAGGACCCGCTTGGGCACCTCGAAACGGGGCACCACCCGCGGCGAGCGGTTAAAGTCCACCAGGGGCGACGTCGGCGCTGCCGCATGGTTGTGCCCCAGCGGCACGACGGTGACAGTGGTGTCACCCAGGGTCACGGTGTCAGAGGAGTTAAGGGTTGCGCGCGTGACGGGAAGGCCGTCCATCAGGAGTCCGTTGGCGGAATTGGTGTCAACGATCTCGATGCCCTCGCCAACAGTGATCCGGGCGTGGCGTTTGGAAGTGAGCGGGTCCGTCAGGCGGATGTCCACGTCCCGGTCCCGGCCGATGTAGCTGGTGCCCGTCGGCAGCGAAAATTCGCGTCCGACGTCGGGCCCGGACAGCACGCGCAGGGTTGCTGCGGCCGGTCCCCGGCTGGCACCGGGTTCGTGGAACTGTTTGCTGACCTGGGCCAGCGAAACCACCGAGCCGGGGCGCAGGCCGGACTCGAGCAGGTTGTCCTCCCGGGAAAGGATGTTTCCGCTGATGCCGGCGCCCACGAACGCTTCGTCGATGCGCAGTGAAAGGTTATCCGGGGGCGGTGTTCCTTTGCGGTCCGGGTCCGCGGCCCACAGCACGGTGGCGATATCGGCCACGGTGGCCATGCCGTCCACCGTGACGGCCAGGTCCTTGGCGTCGGCGGGTTCGCGGCGGAGTGTCAGCCGGATCCTCATCCTTCGTCCACGCCCCTCATCTTGTCCAGCAGGTACAGGTCATCGGAGGTCACCAGGTGGGTGGTGACGGCATGCTCCACCAGCCGGGCCCGGCGGTTGGTGGCAAGCTTGCCGCCGCCGCCCCGCAGGCCCACCACGCCCACGCGGTCCAGCTTGTCGCAGACGTTGTCCAGCTTGCGGTTGAAGCGGGTCAGCGCCCAGCCCAGGGTCTTGGCGGCGGCCGCCGAGGACGGGATGGTGCTGAAGCCGGTCCCCTCGCGCCGGAGCACCGGCTCGGCGAGGGCCACGATCAGCGCCTTCTGCGCGTCGGTAAAGACGACGGGGCCGATGGTGGTGTCCCCGCTGCTGGCGCCTTCCCTGGCTTCCTGCCGGAAGGATGGCGTCTTTAGGTGTACGGCGAACTCGTAGGTGGTGGGCCCGGCCGTGAAGATGATGTTGGTGTGGCTGAACACCAGCGGAATCCGGGCGCCGGGCGACAGCCAGGCCTGCATGCCGCCGGAGGCGTCGGCCACGGTGGCGGAGAGCATGCTG
>DATIMT010000365.1:0-21934 GCA_035475035.1 Arthrobacter sp. | reverse complement strand
CGAAATTATTCCAACCGGATTTGCGGGCGTCAACGGTTTTGCGGAAAACGTTATCCAAGCGGTCCGCGCCAGCTGTCTGCCGGATCTCCGGCGGGCGCGCCGTCACTTGGCTGGGGTACAGTTATAGGCACGTAGGGGAGTATCCCAAGCGCTACGATCGTCAACACGCAGGGCACAGTTGCCCCGCCGGGCGTAGCGGGCCGCCACATCAGCACCAAGTGCACGGCAGGCCGGAGAGACTTACACCATTTTGTGTACCCTGCGAAAGGCTGCCCTGTGCTCGATTTGCCCGTATGGTTCGAGGTTGGCTCATTTGTCGTCCTCGGCCTGATTCTCCTGACCGATCTTCTCCTGGTGGTCCGGCGCCCGCACGAACCGTCCATGAAGGAAGCCGGCCTATGGGTGGCCTTCTACATCACCCTGGCCCTGGCCTTCGCAGGTGCCATGTTCGCTTTCACCGGCCCGGAATTCGGCAGCCAGTTCGTCGCCGGCTGGGTCACTGAATACAGCCTCAGCATCGACAACCTGTTCGTGTTCATCATCATCATGGCCAGGTTCTCCGTACCCCGGAAGTACCAGCAGGAAGTGCTGATGGTGGGAATCATCATCGCGCTTATCCTGCGGGGCATCTTCATCCTCCTTGGCGCCATCGTCATTGAACAGTTCAGCTGGGTGTTCTACATCTTTGGTGCGTTCCTCCTGTGGACAGCGTGGAAGCAGGCCCAGGACGAGGGTGAAGAGGAAGAAGACCGCGAGAACCCGTTGATTGCCAGGATCCGCAAGGTCATCCCCATGTCGGAGAAGTTCGACGGCGGCAAACTTCGCACCACGATGAACGGCAAGAAGGTCTTCACCCCCATGGTGATCGTCTTCATCACCATCGGCCTGACGGACCTGCTGTTTGCGGTGGACTCCATTCCCGCCATCTTCGGCCTGACCCAGAGCCCCTTCATCGTCTTCACCGCCAACCTGTTCGCCCTCATGGGCCTGCGGCAGCTGTACTTCCTGCTCGGTGGCCTGATGAACCGGCTGATCTACCTGAAGCATGCCCTGTCCTTCATCCTTGCGTTCATCGGCATCAAGCTTGTCCTGCACGCCATGCACGTGAACGAGTTGCCCTTCATCAACGGTGGCCGCCACATCGAGTGGGCACCTGAGATTCCCACCTTCGTGTCGCTGGCGGTCATTGTGGGCACCATCATCATCGCCGTGGTCGCCAGCCTGCTCAGCTCCAAGGCCCAGGCTGCCAAGGTGGATCCGCGGCTCGAGGAAGATATCCGGAAGAGCCACAGCGACGTCGACTAGGCACACACCGGTTACGTGAAACGGGTAATCCCGGCCGCCTGCGCGGCCGGGATTACCCGTTTAAGAATCCCCTGCCGGAAGATACCCGGGCAGGGCTAAGCTCGGTTCATGGCCCGCATACTTGCGAAGGAACAGGGCGTGCGCCAGGTGCAACGGCGAACCCTGATGCTCCTGAGCGCAGCCCAGGTGTTCGGCGGGATTGGAACAGGAGCCACCGTGTCCATCGGCTCCATCCTGGCCGTGGAACTTTCTGGCTCGAATGCGTGGGCGGGCGCCGTGGCCACCGTCATGACATTGGGAGCCGCTGCTTCAGCACTGCCGCTGGCATCGCTGGCCGAACGCCGCGGACGGCGCGCCGGGCAGGTCGCCGGTCTTTCGGCGGCATTGGCGGGAGCAGTACTCATGGTGCTGGCTGTAGTGTCCGGACTCTTTGTGCTGCTGGTTGTGGGGGCGGCAGGCATAGGCGTCGGCACGGCCGCAAGCCTCCAGGCGAGGTTCGCCGCCGTCGACCTCGCCGTTGCCGAACACCGGGGGAGGGCCCTGTCCACGGTGGTGTGGGCCGTTACCGTCGGGGCCGTGGCGGGACCCAACCTGATCCAGCCCGGTACTGCCGTGGGCACGGCGCTGGGACTGCCGCCCGTCGCGGGACCGTTCGTGATCTCCGGTGCCGGACTCCTTATCGCCACCGTGCTCCTGTTCATTGGCCTGCGGCCGGACCCGCTGCTGCTGGCCCGCCGGCTCGCGGCCGCCAGTAACGCCGCCCCGGACGCTATCCGGGATGCGGGGCCGCCGGCCGCCGTCGCTCCTTCCCCCGCAGGGGCCACCCCGTCGCCTGCGGGCGGATCGCTTGTCCGGGGACTCCGTGCCATCAGGAGCTCCCGGACGGCCCTGCTTGCCGTGACCGGAGTCGTGGCGGCCCACGCGGTCATGGTGGGCGTGATGTCCATGACCCCACTGCACCTCCAGCACTTGGTGGAAGGCCCCGGCTCGCATGCCGGCCACGTCGCGGAGGGGGACGTCCTGGTCATCATCGGCTTCACCATCTCCCTGCACATCGCGGGAATGTTTGCACTTTCACCGGTCATGGGCTGGCTGACCGACAGGGCAGGCCGGATGGAGACGATCATGATCGGCTTCACAGTGCTGATCGCCGCCGTGGCCGTAGCGGGGTTCGGGCAGTCCTCAACCGCCGCGGTGGCTGCAGGCCTGGTCCTGTTGGGCATGGGCTGGTCCGCGGCCACGATCTCAGGTTCCACCCTGTTGGCTGAAAGTGTGGAGGAGGAAGCCCGGGTTGCGGTTCAGGGCGTCTCCGACATGCTGATGGGAGCCGCGGGTGCAGTAGGTGGCGCGGTGTCGGGGCTGGTCCTTGGTTTTACCGGCTACCTCGGCTTGAACCTGCTCGGCGGTACCATCGGGGCGGCCGTCCTGGCCGCCGCCATCGTCACCCGCACTTCACACCGGCAGTCAGCTGCCGCTTGACCGGGCCATGCCCAGCAGGCGCGCGAAGATCCTCTCGCCATCGTCGGCTATGCCGTCGTGATGGAAGTCCGCGGTCTCCCAGACCTGCAACCCGCGTACCGCTGCTGCCGTCCGCAGGGAAAGGTCCCGGTCCACGTAGATGTCGTCGGAGTAGACCGCCGCTGCGACGGGAACCGTGTTGGCTGCCAGCACCGAGGGGTCGTAGAGCGGCTTCCAGTCCTGCCGGGTGGCCAGCAGCTCCGCCACTTCCCGCAGCGGCCGGAGGGCGGGGTCCTGCTCGAAGTACCACGGGTACACCATCTCGCCGGTCAGCAGGAGGGGCTCTGCGTCGGGCCTGAACCAGGGGTTCTCGGCGAGCATCCGCCAGGCGGACCACTTGGTGGCCTGCCCCTGGCCGTAGATGGATTCGTGCATCAGCGCATACAGCGGATTCGAACGGCGGGAGACAACGCCTTGGAGCTGCTCCAGGAACGCGTCGGACAGCCGCGGTCCGGAAGCCGTGTCCACAAAGGCATCCTCGAGCAGGTAGTGGAGGCCGTCCACGCGGGTGTTGCCGCCCAGGAATGCGCCCGCCATCTGGAACCGCTCCACAGTCAGCGGGCCGCCGTCGGGCAGGAATTCCGGTGTGGCCCGAAGGTGGCGGGCAATGCGCTCCACAACGTCCCGGTCCTCGGGATACCAGCCGAAGTACTCGTCGTTGCGGGCCGCCACCCGCTGGTACGTGGCCCGGTACACGTCGTCCGCGCTGCCGGCGAGGGGTGCCAGGCCGCCGGTGATGAGCGCTTCGCGGAGTCCCTCGGGCGCGAACGACAGGTACGTCAGTGCGCAGAAGCCGCCGTAGCTCTGGCCGTAGATGGTCCAGGGCGGTGATTCGAGGGCGTGGCGGATCAGCTCTGCGTCCGCCACTATCGAGTCTGCCCTGAAGTGCTTCAGGTAGGCGGCCTGGTCCGCTGCGGAGCCGCGGCGCGGCAGGGTAGTGCGGTCGATGGGGGTGGAAAGGCCGGTGCCGCGCTGGTCCAGCATGAGGATCCGGAAGTCCTGGGCTGCGGCCTTGCCCCAGCCGCCCAGGGAACCCCACCTGTTGCCGCGGCCGCCGGGGCCGCCCTGCAGGAAGAGGAGCCAGGGCAGCCGTGCCGCTGCCTCCCCGCTGTGGGCCGCGGACACATACTCGCGTGCGAAAACGGTGATGGTCTCGGGCGCCGGCGCGCCGGGTTTCACGTCAGCGAAGTGGTCCAGGGGAACGGTGAAGTAGTGCTCCACCGTGCGCATGCCGCGGAATTCGTGCGTGGCCCTGATCTCGTGCCCGGCGGCATGGGCAGGGCGGAGCTGTGCCTCAGCCACGGGCAGGAGCCGGGAGGGAGCTGGCGGATGATGCGCGGCCAACCTGCTCCAGTGCCTCCCCGGTGAGCCGGAAGGTGGACCAGCCGTCCATGGGGCGGGCACCCAGGCGGCGGTAGAAGTTGATGGAGGGCTCGTTCCAGTCCAGCACGCTCCATTCCACGCGCGCATAGCCGTTGGTGACCGCGATGGCCGCAAGGTGCTGCAGGAGGGCTTTGCCGTGGCCTTCGCCGCGGGCTTCCGGGCTGACGTAGAGGTCTTCCAGGTAGATCCCGTGCACGCCCTCCCAGGTGGAGTAGTTCAGGAACCACAGGGCAAATCCCTGCACGTCACCGGCCGCGTTCCGGGCCATGGCGGCGAAGACCCGGGGGTTCTCCCCGAAAAGCGCCTGCTCCAGCAGTTCAGGGGTATTCCGGACGGCGTCGGGTTCCTTCTCGTAGTGAGCCAGTTCGTGGATCATCCGGAGGATGGCGGGGACGTCGTGCCGGGTTGCGGGGCGGATTTCACTCATTGTTCGAGCTTACCGCCGGCCCCCCGGACAGCCGGCCCCCGACGACCGGCACAGGGCCGGTGTCAGAGCCTGTTCACGTCCGTCACCCTGACCACGGCGGTTCCCGTGGCGTCGGACTCCGCCAGGTCGACCTCCGCCGAGATGCCCCAGTCGTGGTTGCCTGCCGGGTCGTCGAAGATCTGGCGGACTTTCCACATGCCGCCTTCCTCACTGATGATGAGCAGGCCCGGGCCGCGCGCATCCGGTCCGGTCCCGATGTCGTCGTGTTCGTCGAAGTAGTCGTCCAGGGCATCTTCCCAGCGCCCGGCACTCCATCCGGAGCCGCCGTCGAGCTCTCCCAGTGCCGTGGCGTCCTCGTCGGCGAACAGCTCCACGCGGCGGAACATCGCGTTGCGCCCCATCACCCGGAACGCCCGGACGTTGGAAGTGAGCGACGGCGGCGGGGGCGGGGGTGCATCGTGCGGGGTCGGCGCCACGCCGGAGGCCAGTTCCTCCCACTCGTCCAGGAGGCTGGAGTCCACCTGCCGCACCAGCTCGCCCAGCCAGGCAATCAGGTCCGCGAGGTCCTCGCGCAGCATGTCCTGCGGGACGGTCTGGCGCAGCGCCTTGAAGGCGTCGGCAAGGTACCGCAGCACGATTCCTTCGGACCGGGCCAGGCTGTAGAACTGGACGAATTCACCGAAGTTCATTGCCCGTTCGTACATGTCGCGGACCACCGATTTCGGCGCGAGCTCAAAGTCGCCCACCCACGGCGCGGCCTTCCGGTACACCTCAAACGCCTCGCCCAGGATTTCCGCGAGCGGCTGGGGGTAGGTGACCTCGTCCAGCATGGCCATCCGCTGGTCGTAGTCGATGCCGTCCGCCTTCATGGCCGCCACCGCTTCGCCGCGCGCCTTCTTCTGCTGCGCGGACAGGATCTGCCGTGGTTTCTCCAGGGTCGCCTCGATCACGGACACCACGTCCAGGGCGTACGACGGCGACTCCGGGTCAAGGAGTTCCAGTGCGGCGAGTGCGAAGGGGGAGAGCGGCTGGTTCAGGGCAAAGTTGGCCTGCAGATGGACGGTGAGGCGCACTGTGCGTCCGTCCCGTCCCTGTTCCTCCGGCGGAATCCGCTCGATGACCTCGGCGGCCAGCAGTTCCCGGTAGATCCCCAGCGCCTTTCTCATCAGCCGCAGCTGCGAGGAACGGGGCTCGTGGTTCTCTGTGAGCAGCCGCCGGGCCGCCGCGAACGGGTCGCCCGGCCGCTCCATCAGGTTCATCAGGATGGCGTGCGTCACCGTGAAACTGGATGTCAGCGGGTCCGGCACCGATTCCACCAGGCGTTTGAACGTCGGCTCACCCCAGGACACAAATCCTTCGGGCGGCTTCTTCTTCACCACCTGGCGCAGCTTCTTCTGGTCGTCCCCGAACTTCGCGGTGGCCTTGGCCATCGCCTTGACGTTCTCGATCACATGCTCGGGCGCCTGCACCACAACCGTCCCGGCGGTGTCGTAGCCCGCCCGGCCGGCCCGGCCGGCAATCTGGTGGAACTCGCGTGAGTTGAGCAGGCGGGTGCGAACGCCGTCGTACTTGCTCAAAGCCGTGAGCAGCACGGTCCGGATGGGGACGTTGATGCCCACGCCCAGCGTGTCCGTCCCGCAAATGACCTTCAGCAGTCCCGCCTGCGCCAGCTGCTCCACCAGCCGGCGGTACTTGGGCAGCATGCCCGCGTGGTGTACACCGATGCCGTGCCGCACCAGCCGGTTCAGCGTCTTCCCGAACCCGGCGGCAAACCGGAAGTTGGCAATCAGCTCGGCGATCCTGTCCTTTTCCTCCCGGGTGCACACATTGATGCTCATCAGGTTCTGGGCCCGGTCGATCGCCTCAAGCTGGCTGAAGTGCACCACATAGACGGGCACCTGACGGGTGGAGAGCAGTTCCTCCAGCGTCTCGTGGACGGGAGTCTGGTGGTAGTAGTAATGCAGCGGGATGGGCCGCTCCGCTGAGCTGACCGTGGTGGTGGCGCGGCCCGTCAGTGCGGTAAGTTCCTCCTCGAACCGGCTCACGTCGCCCAGCGTTGCGGACATCAGCAGGAACTGTGCCTGCGGAAGCTCCAGCAGCGGTACCTGCCATGCCCAGCCGCGCTGGGGATCGGAGTAGAAGTGGAACTCGTCCATGATCACGGCGCCCAGCTCGGCCGCTGAGCCCTCCCGCAGGGCAATGTTCGCCAGGATCTCCGCGGTGCAGCAGATGATGGGGGCATCCTGGTTCACCCCGGAGTCTCCGGTGATCATGCCTACGTTCTCCGCTCCGAAGATGTCGCAGAGGGCAAAGAACTTCTCGGAGACCAGCGCTTTGATCGGCGCCGTGTAATAGCTTCGCCGGCCCTGCGCCATCGCCTGGAAGTGTGCCGCGATGGCCACCAGAGACTTCCCGGACCCGGTGGGCGTGGCCAGAATGACGTTCGCTCCCGTTGCCAGCTCCATGATGGCTTCGTCCTGCGCCGGGTAGAGCGCCAGGCCCCGGCTTTCCGTCCACTCCACGAACCGGGTGTAAAGGTCGTCGGGGTCGACGGCGGCGGCGGCGTTTCGCACGGACAAATCGGTCAGCTGGTCAACGAGTTTCATTGACTTCAACCTTAGTGCCACGTTGCGGGCGGACCCGGCGTCCCGGCCGGGTTAGGCTACGCCTTGCCCTTGTGTGCGTCAGAACCGGAGAAATTCATGAAATGGGACCCCGCAACGTACGTTCAGTTCGGCGACTACCGGAACCGGCCGTTCTTCGACCTCACCGCCCGGATCCACGCCGACCGGCCCCTGCGGGTGGTCGACCTTGGCTGCGGACCCGGCAACCTCACGGCAACCCTGGCTGAACGCTGGCCCGGCGCCCGGGTCCTGGGCCTGGATTCCTCAGCGGAGATGCTGGCAAAGGCGGCTTCCCTGGCGGAGGAAGAATCCTCGCTGCAGTTTGAGCAGGCGGACATCGCCGACTGGATGCCCGCTCCGGAGACGGACGTGGTGGTCAGCAACGCCGCCCTGCAGTGGGTTCCTGGCCACCAGGACATGATGCGGAGGTGGCTGGAAGCCCTCCGGCCCGGGGCCTGGTTTGCCATGCAGGTTCCCGGGAACTTCAACGCTCCCTCACATTCCCTGATGCGGGAGCTCGCTTCGTCCTATGAGTGGGCCGCCAGGCTTGACGGGGTACTGCGGGGCGGGGAGTCCGTGGGGGAGCCGGCGGACTACCTGGGCCTCCTGCTCGACGCCGGCTGTGAGGCGGATGCGTGGGAAACCACCTATCAGCAGGTCCTGCCGGGACCGGATCCCGTGCTGGACTGGGTCCGGGGCACGGCACTGCGGCCCGTGCTGGCCGCCCTCGGTGACGGTGACGCCAGGCGTTTCGAAACGGACTATGCGGCCGCTCTGCGGGATGCCTATCCCCGTGGAGTTCATGGCACCGTGTTCCCGTTCCGCCGGATCTTCGCGGTGGGCCGCAAAGCGGGCGGCTGAGCTTCGCTCACCGGTTTTCCGGTGAGTCACACGCTGTGACAGCGCCGAAAAGTGATGTGGCTTACAATGGCCACTGTGCTTAGGGGTCAAGCCGCTGGCCCCCTCTTCGGCCCAGGCATCTACAGGGGGTATTTTGCTGGTCGGACTCATGAGGCGGCAGGTCGCCGGTCAATATTCGTATGTGTGGGCGATCGTTTTCCTCCAGCTGGTGCAGGCGGCGGCTAACCTGCTGCTGCCCACCGTGAACGCCGCGATCATTGATGACGGCATCGTTGCCGGCAAGCCCGAGGTGATCTCGCGGCTGGGCGTGGTCATGGCTGCCATCGCCGTGGTACAGGCAGCGTCGGCTGTCGCCGCGGGCTACCTTGGCGCGGTGGTGGCCATGAGGATCGGGCACCGGCTTCGGGCGGAGGTTTTCACACGGATCCAGTTGTTGTCCTCCCAGGACGTGGCCTTGTTCGGAACCCAAAGCCTGACCACCCGCGCCACGAATGATGTCCAGCAGATCCAGGCTTTCGCCGTGCTGGTCTTCACCATGCTCTTTGCCGGGCCGGCCATGGGCATCGGTGGCATCGTCCTGGCCCTGCAGCAGGATATGGCGCTGTCAGTGGTGGTGATCATCATCGTGCCCCTGCTCCTGCTGATCATGTACCTGATCGTCCGCCGGCTGATTCCGCTCTACCGGGAGGGCCAGGACCTGCTGGACCGTTCGGGTGGGATCCTGCGCGAGCAGATCATCGGGGTGGACGTCATCCGTGCCTTTGTGCGCCAGGGCCATGAAGTGCGGCGGTTCGCGGAGACCAACGCCGGCCTGACCGCCAACAACCTGCAGTCCGCGCTCCTGGTGGCGGGGATGCTGCCGATGATCATGCTGGTGGTCAATATCAGCTCGGTTGCTGTGGTGTGGTTCGGCGGGCACCGCATCCAGGACGGCTTGATGAACCTCGGGGCCCTGACAGCCTTCATCGCCTACATCATGCAGATCCTGCTGGCGATCATGATGTCCATGTACGTCCTGATGACGGCGCCCCGTGCCGCAGTCTGTGCCGAACGCATCCAGGCGGTCCTGGACACCGAGCCGTCAGTCTGCAATGGAGGCGGTCACGGTGCGGTCAACCGTAGTGGGGCCGTACCCCAAACCGGCGCCGGCGCAGGAACCACGTTGGCTGCCCAGCCGGCCGCACTGGCTTTCGAAGGCGTCGCTTTCTCCTATCCGGGAGCAGAAGCGCCCGTGCTTGCGGACATCAGTTTCACCGCCGCTCCCGGCACCACCACCGCCATCGTTGGCGCCACCGGAAGCGGCAAGACCACGCTGGTGAACCTGATTCCGCGGTTCCTCGACCCGACGGAGGGCCGCATCACCTGGGCCGGCCGCGATATCCGGGACCTGCCCCTGGACCAACTCCGGGCCGCCATGGCAGTCGTGCCCCAGCACTCCCACCTGTTCACCGGAACAATCGCCGACAATCTGCGGATGGCTGCCCCTGACGCCACGGACGGGGAACTCTGGGCTGTCCTGGACACTGCGCAAACCATGCGGTTCATGTCCGACCTTCCGCTTGGACTTGCCACCCCCGTGGGCCAGGGCGGTGCAAGCCTCTCGGGCGGGCAGCGGCAAAGGCTTTGCATTGCCAGGGCCCTGTTGCGGAAAGCGCCCCTCTACCTCTTCGATGACAGCTTCTCCGCCCTCGACTACGACACCGACACCAGGCTCCGGGAGGCCCTGCACCAGGCGCTCGCCCCCGCAACGGTCGTCATTGTGGCCGAGCGCATTTCCGCCGTGGAGGACGCGGACCTCATCCTGGTGCTCGACGACGGCCGGCTGGTTGCGCAGGGAACGCACCGGGACCTGCTGGCAACGTCCGCCACATACCGGGAAATTGCCGAATCGCAGCTCGCACTGGACGGCACGGCGTGACGGCGGAGGACGAAACCGGGGAGCCGGCGCACAGCTTCTGGCCGACGGCCGGCAGGCTCCTTGGCCTCCTGCGCCCTTTCCGGCCGCAGATGCTCGGAGCCGTCGCGGCAACGTGCGTCTTCGCCGGCCTCAATGTTGCCGCCCCCAAGTACCTGGGCGACGCTACCGACGTGGTGGTGGAGGGCATCCTGCAGGGGAGCCTGGACCAGCGCCTGGGGGTCCTGCTGGCAGCCGTGGCCACGATGTATCTGTTCGCCTCACTGTTCAATTGGATCCAGGGAGCGTTGACCGCCCGCGCCGTGCAGGGGCTCATGTACGGCCTGCGTGCCTCGGTGGAGGACAAGCTGCACCGCCTCCCTTCCACCTATTTCCGGGAGCGCTCCCGCGGCGACGTCCTGAGCCGGGCCACCAACGACATCGACAACATTGCCCAGGCCCTGAACCAGGTCCTGACCCAGCTCATCGTGTCCGTCCTGATGCTGTGCGGTTCGCTGGCCATGATGCTGTGGATCTCGCCCTTGCTCGCAGCCATTGCCGTTGCCAGCGTCCCCGTGTCCACCTTGATCACCGTGCTGGTGGCCAGGCGGTCCCAGGAACATTTCGCGCGGCAATGGAAGGAGACCGGCGAACTCAACGCGCACGTGGAGGAATTCATCAGCGGGCATGAAGTGATCAAGGCCTTTGGCCGGCAGGCGCAGGCTGCCGAGGTCTTCAACCGCAGCAACGGGCGCCTGGCCCGGGCAGCGGCCAAGGCGCAGTACTCTGCGGGGGTGGTCCAGCCGCTGATGGTGCTGATGTCCAACCTCAACTACATTGTGGTTGCGGTGGTCGGTGCGCTGCAGGTCCTGGCGGGTGCCATGACCATTGGTGGAGTCCAGGCATTCATCCAGTTCAGCCGCTTGTTCACCCAGCCGGTGGGGCAAATTGGCGGGCTGCTGAACGTCATGCAGTCCTGCGCAGCATCGGCGGCAAGGGTCTTCGTGCTCCTGGATGCCGCTGAAGACCCGCAGGAGCCCGGCGGAACCGCGGCCGGTGCCCCGTCCGGCGGCCGCATCGTCTTCCACAACGTCACGTTCGGCTATCCGGATGCCGTCCCCGCAGTCCGCAACCTCACTTTCACCGTGGAGCCGGGCCAGGCGGTGGCCATTGTGGGCCACACCGGCGCGGGCAAGAGCACTGTGGTGAACCTGTTGATGCGGTTCCTGGAACCCTCGTCCGGCCGGATCACCATGGGCGGGAAAGACATCGCAGCGATTTCCCGGGACCAGCTGCGGGCCCGGTTCGGCGTGGTGCTCCAGGATTCCTGGCTCTTCGACGGGACCATCCGCGAGAACATTGCCTACGGCCTGCCGGACGCCCCGGATGCTGCCGTTGTTGCCGCCGCGGAGTCCACCTACGCGGACCGCTTCATCAGGTCCTTGCCGCACGGCTACGGCACTGTGCTGGAAAACGGCGGCGAACCGCTCAGCCAGGGGCAACGGCAGCTCATCACTATCGCCAGGGCGCAACTTGCCGGACGCAGTGTGCTGGTCCTGGATGAGGCCACCAGTTCGGTGGACTCCAGGACAGAGCTGCTCATCCGGCAGGCGATGCAGCGGCTGCGCCAGGGACGGACCAGCTTCGTGATCGCGCACCGTTTGTCCACCATCCGGAACGCTGATCTAATTCTCGTCATGGACCACGGACGCATCGTCGAGCAGGGCACGCATGGAAGCCTCCTTGGCGCCAACAGCTTCTACGCCAGGCTGTACAACGCGCAGTTCGCCGAACGGGACGGCAGGGCAGGCGTCCTGGAGGGCGGGATGTGAGCACCGCAGCCGACTTCCCCGGATCATGGCGGCCCAACCCGGCCAGCAGCGTGGCGCTGTTTGAGCAACTGCGGCTCCAGGTCATCCACCTGGCCGACAACGGCGCACTTGCGCCGGGTACCCGGTTGCCGGCCGTGCGGGCACTTGCAGAAAAGCTCGACGTCGCCCCACACACCGTGGCACGCGCGTACAAGGAACTGGAGGCTGCCGGCATCGTTGCCACCCGCGGGCGGAACGGGACCGTGGTTTCAGCGCGTGAAGAGAGGCTGGGGGACCTGTCCGCCGCGGCAGCCGCCTACGCCGCCGTCGCCAAATCCCAGGGTGCCAGCTTCGCCGAGGCGGTGAAGCTCCTCGCGGCCGCCTACGATGTTCCCTGACGGCGGAACCGTAAGTGTTCGAAAAAGTTTTCGATTAGCATTATTGGGTGCCTAAAGCCGTAGCTGAAGAAACCCCTGCCCCCTCCACGTCCCTCGCGGCCCCCTCCGCTGCCGTCCCGCAGCGACCGGACCTCTCCCGCCTTGTGGTGAAGGGCGCCCGGGAGCACAACCTGCGCAACGTGGACCTCGACCTGCCGCGCGACGCGATGATCGTCTTCACTGGCCTCTCGGGATCCGGCAAGTCTTCCCTGGCGTTCGACACGATCTTCGCCGAAGGCCAGCGGCGCTACGTCGAATCGCTGTCCGCCTACGCACGCCAGTTCCTCGGCCAGGTGGACAAGCCCGACGTCGATTTCATCGAAGGACTCTCCCCGGCGGTCTCCATCGACCAGAAATCCACCAGCAAGAACCCGCGGTCCACCGTTGGCACCATCACCGAGATCTACGACTACATGCGCCTGCTGTGGGCCCGCGTCGGCAGGCCGCACTGCCCCGTATGCGGTGAACCGGTGTCCAAGCAGACGCCGCAGCAGATTGTGGACCAGCTTCTGGAACTCGACGAGGGCACGCGCTTCCAGGTCCTGGCGCCGGTGGTGCGCGGACGCAAGGGCGAGTTCGTGGATCTCTTCAAGGAACTCAGCGCCAAGGGATACTCCCGGGCGCGGGTGGACGGCAACCTTGTCCAGTTGAGTGATCCCCCCAAGCTGGGCAAGCAGTTCAAGCACACCATCGAAGTTGTGGTGGACCGCCTGGTGGTAAAGGAAGGCATCAGCCAGCGGCTCACGGACTCCATAGAAACCGCGCTTGGACTGGCCGAAGGCCGGGTCCTGGCGGAGTTCGTGGACGTTGAGGCAGACGCCCCGGGACGGATCCGGGCGTTCTCCGAAAACCTCGCCTGCCCCAACGAGCACCCCCTGGCCATCGACGAAATCGAGCCCCGCTCCTTCTCGTTCAACAACCCCTTCGGCGCCTGCGCCGCCTGCAGCGGAATCGGCACCCGCCTCGAGGTGGATGAGGAACTCATCGTTCCCAACCCGGAACTCTCCCTGGCCGAGGGCGCCATCGCCCCCTGGTCCATGGGCACGGCCACCACTGAGTACTGGAACCGTCTCCTGGAAGGCCTGGCCAAGGAAGTGGGCTTCGCCATGACCACTCCGTGGGAGAAGCTGGGCAAGGATGTGCGCCAGATCATCCTGCACGGCAAGGACCACAAGGTGGTGGTGCAGTACCGGAACCGCTTTGGCCGCGAACGCAAGTACAGCACCGGTTTCGAAGGCGCCATCCAGTACGTCCACCGCAAGCACGGTGAGACCGATTCCGACTGGGCCCGCGACCGCTATGAAGAGTACATGCGGCAGGTTCCGTGCCCCGCCTGCAACGGCGCGCGGCTCAACCCGGCCTCCCTTTCGGTGCTGATCAACGGCAAGTCCATCGCCGAGGTTGCCGCCCTGCCGATGCGGGACTGCGCTGACTTCCTGAACAACCTTGTGCTGACTGGGCGTGAGGCGCAGATCGCCCACCAGGTCCTCAAGGAGATCCAGGCCCGACTGACCTTCCTCCTCGATGTGGGCCTGGAATACCTCAACCTTGAGCGCCCGTCCGCCACCCTTTCCGGTGGCGAGGCCCAGCGCATCAGGCTTGCAACCCAGATCGGCTCCGGCCTGGTGGGCGTCCTCTACGTCCTCGATGAACCTTCCATCGGCCTGCACCAGCGCGACAACCGCCGGCTCATCGAAACCCTCACCCGCCTCCGCGACATGGGAAACACCCTCATCGTCGTGGAGCATGACGAGGACACCATTCATGTGGCTGACTGGATCGTGGACATCGGGCCCGGCGCCGGCGAGCACGGCGGCCAGGTGGTCCATTCCGGGACCTACAAGGAACTGCTGGACAACCGCGAATCCCTGACCGGCGACTACCTCTCCGGCCGCAAGGCCATCGAGGTGCCGAAGAAGCGCCGTAAATACGACAAGAAACGCGAAATCAAGGTGGTGGGGGCGCGGGAGAACAACCTCCTGAACGTCGACGCCGCCTTCCCGCTGGGACTCTTCACGGCGGTGACCGGCGTGAGTGGTTCGGGCAAATCCACGCTCGTCAACGAAATCCTCTACAAGGTACTCGCGAACAAGCTCAACGGGGCCAAGCAGGTGGCCGGGCGGCACAAGACGGTCCAGGGCCTGGAGCACCTGGACAAGGTGGTCCACGTGGATCAAAGCCCCATCGGCCGCACCCCACGGTCCAACCCCGCCACGTACACCGGCGTCTTCGACAACATCCGCAAGCTCTTTGCCGAGACAACGGAAGCCAAGGTCCGCGGCTACCTTCCCGGGCGCTTCTCCTTCAACGTGAAGGGCGGCCGCTGCGAGGCCTGCTCCGGCGACGGCACCCTGAAGATCGAGATGAACTTCCTGCCCGACGTGTACGTTCCGTGCGAGGTGTGCCACGGTGCCCGCTACAACCGGGAGACCCTGGAGGTTCACTACAAGGGCAAGACCATCGCCGATGTCCTCAACATGCCCATCGAAGAGGGCGCCGAGTTCTTCGCGGCGTTCTCACCGATCGCACGGCATCTGAACACGCTGGTGGATGTGGGACTGGGCTACGTCCGCCTGGGACAGCCCGCCACCACCCTGTCCGGCGGTGAAGCGCAACGCGTCAAGCTCGCCGCAGAGCTGCAGAAGCGGTCCAACGGCCGTAGCATCTATGTCCTCGACGAGCCCACCACGGGCCTGCACTTCGAAGACATCCGCAAGCTGCTCATGGTGCTGCAGGGGCTGGTGGACAAGGGCAACACGGTGATCACCATCGAGCACAACCTCGATGTCATCAAGAGCGCTGACTGGCTGGTGGACCTCGGGCCCGACGGCGGTTCGGGCGGCGGCCAGATTGTGGCGGCGGGAACGCCAGAGCAGGTGGCCAAGTCCAGCACCAGCTACACCGGGAAGTTCCTCGCCGAAATACTCGGCTGACCGGAGGAAATTCCGCCGAAGTATTCCTCCAGGGGAATGCGAGTTTCAGGCACTCCTGCTGTCATGAGAAACTAACCCGGTGACTTCAACAACAGTGCCCGTGATCTTTGACCTGGACGGCACTCTTGTCGACCCGGCAGGTGGAATAACCGAAGGGATTGCGTCAGCCCTCCGCGGTATGGGACTCCCGGTTCCCGGCCAGGACCTGCTCAATTCGATGATCGGCCCCAAGCTGGGTGATGCCCTGCTCAACGTCGCAAAGGTGCCGGCGGACCGCCTGGACGAGGTAGTCCGCCGCTACCGCGAGCAGTACGTGGCCACGGGAATCGCCCAGAGCAGGCTGTACCCGGGCGTCCGCGGGATCCTCGAATCCTTCGCGGCGGCGGGACGTCCCGTGGCTGTCGCCACCCAAAAGCCCCAGCGGCTGGCGCACAAAGTGCTGGCGCACCATGGCATCGACCGGTTCTTCCACGGCATCCACGGCTCCGCTGATGACGAAACGGCAGTGGACGGCGTTCCGCTGGGCAAGACGCAGATCATCGCCGCGGCCTTGAGGGGCCTGGACACGCAGCACGCCATCATGGTGGGGGACCGCGCGCAGGACGTGTCCGGCGCGATCGCCAACGGACTGGACTGCATCGGCGTTCTCTGGGGTTTCGCTCCGGACGGGGAGCTGGAAGACGCCGGAGCTGTGGCCGTCGTCAGCACCGGCAATGAGCTGGTGGCAGTCATCGAACGGCTGCAGGCCGTCCACGCTGCGGCCATGAGCGGGGTGAGCAACGATGGAAATGTTTGATGCCGTCCGTTGGACCACGCGCAACCTGATCGCCGGCACCTGCCGGCCCACCGTCGTCGGACTCGACAACGTCCCGTCGGACGGGCCCTTCATCGTGGCACCCAACCACCTGTCCTTCTTCGACAGCGTGATCGTGCAGGCACTGATGCCGCGGCCAGTGGCGTTCTTTGCGAAAGCCGAATACTTCACCACCGGCGGCGTCAAGGGCAAGGTCATGAAGGCGTTCTTCGAATCCGTCGGCTCCATCCCCGTGGAGCGCGGCGAACAGGCGGCCAGTGTCCAGGCGCTCAAGACCCTGCTGGACATCCTGGAGGCCGGCCGCGGCATCGGCATCTACCCTGAGGGAACCCGCTCCCGGGACGGCGTCCTCTACCGGGGACGCACGGGAGTTGGCTGGCTGGCGCTCACCACCGGGGCACCCGTGATTCCCGTGGGGCTGATCGGCACCGAGAAGCTCCAGCGCGCCGGTGAAAAGGGGGTCAGGCCGCAGCACTTCACCGTGAAGGTGGGCGAGCCACTGTACTTCGACAAGACGGGGCCGGACCACTCCCTCCCCGCCCGCCGCGAAGTCACGGACCGCATCATGGACGCGATCGCCGAACTCAGCGGCCAGGAACGCTCCGCCAGCTACAACCAGAGCAAGATCGCCGAATAGCCGCAGCGCGGCCGCGTCACTGCCCGGACCGGGGCCGCTGTCCGGCTGGCGGGGAGACCCGGCGCGACTCAGTAGACTTAATGGGTGGCAAATCCAGCAAGTTACCGGCCCAAAACCGGTGAAATCCCCACCAACCCGGGTGTCTACCGGTTCCGTGATCCGCACGGCCGGGTCATCTACGTCGGCAAAGCGAAAAGCCTCCGGTCCCGGCTGAACTCCTATTTCGCCAATCCGGCCGGGTTGCTGCCGAAGACCTACGCGATGGTCCACGCAGCCAGCAGCGTCGAGTGGACCGTAGTCGGCAGCGAACTGGAGTCGCTGCAGCTGGAATACACCTGGATCAAGGAATTCAAACCCCGGTTCAACGTGGTGTTCCGGGATGACAAAACGTATCCGTACCTCGCCGTGACCATGGGCGAAAAGTACCCCCGGGTGCAGGTCATGCGGGGGGACAAGCGGAAGGGGACCCGCTACTTCGGCCCGTACACCGCAGGCGCCATCCGGGAAACCATGGATACGCTGCTGCGCGTCTTCCCCGTCCGAAGCTGCAGCGCCGGCGTCTTCAAACGCGCGGAGGCCAGCGGGCGGCCCTGCCTGCTGGGATACATCGACAAATGTGCCGCGCCCTGCGTGGGCCGGATCTCGCCGGAAGACCACCGGGCGCTGGCAGAGGATTTCTGCGCCTTCATGGGCGGCGAGGCCAAACGGTTCATCAACAAGCTGGAAAAGCAGATGGCCGACGCCGTGGCGAAACTCGACTATGAGCACGCGGCCCGGCTCCGGGATGACATTACGGCCCTGCGCAAGGTCTTCGAACGCAACGCCGTTGTGCTGTCCGAGGACACCGACGCCGACGTCTTTGCCCTTCACGAAGACGAGCTGGAAGCCGCCGTCCAGGTGTTCCATGTCCGCGGCGGCCGGATCCGCGGCCAGCGCGGCTGGGTGGTGGAAAAGGTGGAAGACTTCACCACCCCCGACCTGGTGGAGCACTTGCTGCAGCAGGTCTACGGCGAGGACGGGGACACCCACGGCCGGTTGCCGCGCGAAGTCCTGGTGCCGGTCGAGCCTAGCAACTCCGAAGACCTGGCCAAGTGGCTGGGCGGGATCCGCGGAGCCAAGGTGGACATCCGGGTACCGCAGCGCGGGGATAAGGCTGCCCTGATGTCCACGGTCCGCGAAAACGCCGAGCATGCGTTGAAGCTGCATAAGACGCGCCGCGCCGGGGACATCACGGTCCGGTCCCAGGCCCTCCAGGAACTCCAGGAGGCACTGGACCTGCCCGTACCCCTGCTTCGGATCGAATGTTTCGACGTCTCCCACGTCCAGGGCACCAACGTGGTGGCGTCCATGGTGGTGGTGGAGGACGGGCTGCCCAAGAAGTCCGACTACCGTAAATTCTCCATCACGGGCCCCGCGGCGGCCGATGACACGGCGGCCATGCATGACGTCCTGACCCGGCGGTTCCGCCACTACCTTCAGGACAAGTCCGCCCAGGTGGACGAAGCCCTGCTGTCCTCCGACGGACAGGAACAGGCGGTGGACACTGCCGCACTCGACACCACCACACCGGCTCCGAGGGCCAAGTTCGCCTATCCTCCGAACCTGGTGGTGGTGGACGGCGGCCAGCCGCAGGTGAACGCGGCCGCCCGCGCCTTGAAGGACCTGGGCATCGATGATGTCTACGTTGTGGGCCTGGCCAAGCGCCTTGAGGAAGTATGGCTCCCGGACAGCGACTTCCCGGTCATCCTGCCCCGCACCTCGCAGGGGCTGTACCTGCTGCAGCGGATCCGGGATGAGGCGCACCGCTTCGCCATCACGTTCCACCGGCAAAAGCGCGGAAAGGCCATGACCGTGTCCGCGCTCGATGCCGTTCCGGGCCTCGGCGCCTCCAAACGCAAAGCCCTCCTGGCACACTTTGGATCGGTCAAGGGCGTGAAGGCGGCGACGGCGGAAGAGCTTGCCCAGGCAAAGGGCATTGGTCCTGCACTCGCCGATGCCATCATGAACCACTTCGCCGCAGACGGTCCCGGGGCCGTGGCCGTGCCGGCGATCAACATGACCACCGGCGAAATCATTGAAACTTAGCTAGGGTAAGGACGGGCGGGCGCCAACGCGGCTGCCCGTCGGACAACTAGGAAACGGGGCAGGCTTCATGGCAGACACGACGGCGGAATCCGGAGCAGGCCAGGACGGGCTTGAGCCCGTCAAGCCGCTCGAAGCGGAGCTGCTGGTGGTCACCGGAATGTCCGGCGCCGGGCGGAGCACCGCCGCGGACGCACTGGAGGACCACGGCTGGTATGTCGTGGAGAACCTCCCGCCACAGATGCTGGGCACGCTTGCGGAGCTCGTTTCACATGCCCCGCAGTCCATTCCCCGGCTGGCGGTGGTGATCGATGTGCGCAGCAAGGGCCTCTTCGCGGACATCCGCGCGGCCCTGGGCGCACTCGCGGCGAGCGGGGTCACCTTCCGTGTCCTGTTCCTCGATGCCAGCGACAACGTCCTGGTCCGGCGGTTCGAACAGGGGCGCCGCCCGCACCCGCTGCAGGGCGGCGGACGCATCCTTGACGGCATCGCTGCCGAACGCGAGCTGCTTCAGGAACTGCGCGACAGCTCCGACGTCGTCCTCGATACCTCCAGCTACAACGTCCATGGCCTGGCCACAGCCATCACCGAACTGTTCAGCGAAACCGGCCCGGTTGCCCTTCGGCTCAACGTCATGAGTTTTGGCTTCAAATACGGCCTGCCGGTGGATGCCAACTATGTGGCCGACGTCAGGTTCATCCCCAACCCGCACTGGGTGCCGCAGCTGCGCCCGCTGACCGGCCTGGACAAGGACGTCAGCGACTATGTGCTGGAGGCCGAAGGCGTCAAGAACTTCGTGGACCGCTACGTCCTGGCGCTGGAGCCCGTCCTGGAGGGGTACCGCAGGGAGAACAAGCATTACGCCACCATCGCCGTCGGCTGTACGGGCGGCAAGCACCGTTCCGTTGCGGTGGCGGTGGAACTTTCGAAGAAGCTGGCGCAGTACCCGCGGGTCACGGTCACCACCGCGCACCGGGATCTGGGCCGCGAATAATGGCCCTGTTCACCGGAGCCCTGCCCCTGGTGCCGCCGGCCGCTGGTAAGGGCTCGGGCCAGCAGGACAAGGGCCCCAACGTGGTGGCTTTGGGCGGCGGCCACGGCCTGGCGGCCTCGCTGTCCGCGTTGCGGCTGCTCACCTCCGAGCTCACTGCGGTGGTCACCGTGGCGGACGACGGCGGTTCTTCAGGGCGTCTGCGTGAGGAGTACGGCGTCCTTCCGCCG
The DNA here is from genome assembly GCA_035475035.1 of Arthrobacter sp. Taxonomy (GTDB): domain Bacteria; phylum Actinomycetota; class Actinomycetes; order Actinomycetales; family Micrococcaceae; genus Arthrobacter. The sequence goes on along the minus strand of DATIMT010000365.1, from coordinate 1,987 downwards.
GGAGACCTCCGCATGGCCCTGTCCGCGCTCTGCGACGACACGGATTGGGGCCGCACCTGGCGCGATGTCATGCAGCACCGGTTCCGCCCGGGCACGAGCTCCGGCGGCTCGCTGGATGAACATGCCATGGGCAACCTGCTGATCGTCACGCTCTGGGAGTTGCTGGGTGACACCGTGGCAGGGCTCAAGTGGGCCGGTGCGCTGCTGGGCGCCCGTGGCCAGGTCCTGCCGATGTCCACCGTCCCGCTCACCATCGAAGGCGACGTGCGCGTAACCGCCCCGGACGGTGGAACCGCACTGCGGACCATCCACGGGCAGGCCCGCTGTGCCGTGGCCGGCTCGCTCGAGGAAGTCCGGCTGCTGCCCAAGGCGGCGCCGGCCTGCACGGATGCCCTGACGGCCATCGAACTGGCGGACTGGGTGGTCCTGGGCCCGGGCTCCTGGTACACGTCCGTCCTGCCACACCTGCTCCTGCCGGAGATGCGGCAGGCCCTGTGCAGCACCCCCGCCAAACGCTGCCTGACCATGAACCTCGCCACGGACACCAAGGAAACCACCGGCATGACCGCCGCGGACCATCTCCACGTCCTTCGGCGCTACGCCCCGGAGTTCAGTGTGGATGTGGTCCTGGCCGATCCCACCTCGGTGCCGGACCGGCAGGAGTTCGAGGACGCCGCAGCCATGATCGGCGCAGAGGTGGTCTTGGGTAAAGTAGGGGCGTCGGGACGCCGCCCTGTCCACGAGCCGCTGCGGCTGGCGACGGCGTACCAGGACATTTTTGGGAACAGTTAGGAAGGTGCCATGGCACTGACAGCATCAGTCAAGGAAGAACTGTCCCGTCTGGACATCAAGAAGTCATCAGTGCGCAAGGCTGAAGTCTCTGCCATGCTCCGGTTCGCCGGGGGACTGCACATCATTTCCGGCCGGATCGTCATCGAAGCGGAAGTGGACCTGGCCTCCACGGCACGCAGGCTCCGTGCCGCCATCGCCGAGGTTTACGGACACCAAAGCGAAATCATCGTGGTGTCCGCCGGGGGACTGCGCCGCGCCAGCCGCTACGTGGTCCGTGTGGTCCGCGACGGTGAAGCGCTGGCCCGCCAGACCGGCCTCCTGGACGGCCGCGGACGCCCTGTTCGGGGCCTGCCGTCCGCGGTCGTCAACGGTTCTGCGGCAGACGCCGAAGCCGTATGGCGCGGCGCGTTCCTGGCCCACGGCTCCCTTACGGAGCCCGGCCGGTCGTCGTCGCTGGAGGTCACCTGCCCGGGTCCCGAATCCGCGCTGGCCCTGGTGGGCGCGGCCCGCCGCCTGGACATCCAGGCCAAGGCCCGCGAAGTCAGGGGAGTGGACCGCGTTGTCATCCGCGACGGGGACACCATCGCAGCCCTCCTGACGCGCATGGGGGCCCACGACGCGCTGATGGTGTGGGAGGAACGGCGCATGCGCAAGGAAGTCAGGGCCACCGCCAACCGCCTCGCAAACTTCGACGACGCCAACCTGCGTCGGTCCGCGCAGGCAGCTGTCGCCGCCGGAGCAAGGGTGGACCGGGCGCTGGAAATCCTCGGCGACGACGTGCCGGACCACCTGAAGTACGCCGGTGAACTGCGCGTGGCCCACAAACAGGCCAGCCTGGACGAGCTCGGCCGCCTGGCCGACCCCGTGATGACCAAGGATGCAATTGCCGGCCGGATCCGCCGCCTGCTCGCCATGGCGGACAAACGCGCGCTTGACCTTGGCATTCCCGGAACGGACGCCAATGTGACGCCCGAAATGCTGGACGAGTAAGCGCCCCATAGAATCGAAAATAATTCCGGGCACCAGCTGCCCGGATGCACAATCCGAGAGTTACCAAACCGGGCCTGACGGGTCCACGATATTGGAGGATTTTGTGACCGAGTACGTATTGCCGGAACTCAGCTACGACTACGCCGCCCTCGAACCGCACATCTCTGCGCGGATCATGGAGCTGCACCACAGCAAGCACCACGCC